>CAZWAR010000029.1:0-28061 GCA_964631965.1 uncultured Gaiellales bacterium | reverse complement strand
CGCTTTCGAGATCATCCCCTACTGGACGAACATGTGGACCATGGAGGGGACGCTTATGGAGGCGTCCTATACGGCGCCCTTCCACTTCATCAACCAGGCTGAACTGTCGAAAGAAGCCAGCAACGCCATCATCGGTGTGAACTACCCGGGGTTGAACGTGGCCAACGGGATCACCCACATGCAGTTGATGAACATTCAGTACTTCATCACCTGCACTGAAGAGGTGACCGCGGATACCAAAGCCGATCCGCGGGCGGAACTCCTGGCCACCTTCGGCGACTACAACATCTTCCGCATCTCGGGCATGAAAGGCTACGCCGAGGTCATGCAGAACCAACCGGCGAAGCTCGACGTGCCGCAGGCCGATTGGCGCGATATTGCCGTCGATTGGTACGAGAACATGGACGCCCTGCAGACGCCGCTCATCCTCGACAACGGGGACGAGGCCCTCTCGCAGTTCCCCACCATAACTCCCGACCAGGCCACAGCCCCGCCGGCGGTGCCGTATGCCGACCCGGGGCACGTGATCAGCGAGGACATAGAGAATGAGTCACTAACGTTCGACGTAGATCAGGCTGCCCTCGGCAAGCCCGTGTGGGTGAAGATCTCCTACTTCCCCAATTGGCATGTGAGCGGGGCGGACGGCCCGTACCTGGCCTCACCGTCCTTCATGGTGGTTATCCCCACCAGCACTCACGTGGTCATGACCTATGGACGCACCTCGGCGAACACCGTGGGGCAGACGCTCGAGGTGATCGCCTGGGTCATCCTCATCGGGATCTCGGTCTGGCGGATCGTGCTCTGGCGCCGCCGCCGCCGGCTTGGCGGCCGGGGCGGTTCAGGCGGTTCGGGCGCCATGCCTGTGGACGAGTTCACCGGGCACTATCTCGGGGGTCAGGAGCAACGCTACGACAGGGAGATCGGAGCCTGGGTACCGACGGATGAAGGGGCCGACGGGCCGGACGCCGACCGCAGCGGGTCCGCTGAGAGAGGGACCATATTCGCCGACGGCGCGACAGCCGGACGCGATGCGGGACGCGAGTGGGACATGGGCCCTGAATCGCCTACCGCCCGATACGAGCAGGCGGACCGGGGCTGGGGGATGCCGGACGAAGACCCGGAGGATCCCCTATCCGACCGGTGGGAGTAGGCGGGCTGCTGTAGGAGGACTACTCGGGCGGCCGGAGTTTCTCCGGGATCCCCGACTCGCAGGGAACCCCGGTCTGGCAGAGTCCGCACCCGTAGCCCTCGAACCCGTATTGCTGCTTGACGTACCCTTCCGCCACGTCCATGTGACGGATGCAGGCAACCTTGTCGCGACCCCGGGGACTGACAGATCCCGCCGGGCACCGTTCGGCACACTCACCACAGCCGTCGCCGCTGTAGTGGAGGCAGTAGGCGAACGGACTGCCGTAAGGCCGTGCCGTGGGGGTCACGATGGTCTTGACTACCAGGGAGCCGAAACGGACCGCCTTCCCTTTGGCGGTGATGAGCCCTCCGGAGAGGCCGAAGGTCCCCAGTCCGCTGACGTACGCCACGTGCCTCTCGGACCATAGTGAGCGCCACTCGTCGGTCCTGGGATCCACTTCGCCCCAGGCCGGCACGAGGGCGGGTGCTGTGACCTCATACCCTTCTGCCCTGAGGGCGTCGAGCAGGGCGTGGTGCAGTTCCCTGTTGGCCTGTTGTCCGAAAACGCGGGCTCGGGCCCAGGCCTCGGAGGGCACCCGCGTCTCGAGGCGGTTCGCTGCCTTGGTCGCCTCGGTTTGGATGACGGCCCAGCTGACGACGGTCAGCTCTCCGGGATCAGGGTCGGCGACCACAGAGCCGGAAGGCACCGAGGAGGCGGCCCAGGGAGTGGCCGGCTGCTTGGCGTTGGGCACCCCCGCGGATGTCGCGCTCACGTCCCGGCCGGCCGCGAAAGCTTCGGCCGGGGTCCAATGCTCCGGTCCGACCGCCGTCTTCAGCTCGCGCCAGAGTGGATCGTCTCCCGCGGCGAAGCCCAGAAGGTAGTCGGCCCACGCCGGGTGGGCCATGCCCGGTCCGAGGTTGTTTCGAGAGGGATCGCCGATGAAATCGTTCAGGACCCGCCTGCAGAGCCGGACCACATCCGTCTCGCCGTTCACGCTCTCCCCCCTTGGTCGTCGGGCGCGGATACAGGGATCACCCAGACCCGCCTGTTGCGGGGTCCGTCGAACTCGGACAGATACACACTCTGCCACGTGCCCAGCCGCAACCTGCCCCTCTCCACCGGTACGAGCACCGAGCTGCCCATGAGCGACGCCTTGATGTGTGCGTCGGAGTTCCCCTCCGAGTGTCTGAAGCCCGCGTCGTGAGGCACGAGGCGACGCAGATGGTCGACGATATCGCGGACCACAGATGGGTCGGCCCCCTCGTTGATGGTCACACCGGCAGTGGTGTGAGGCACGAACACGCTCACCAGTCCGGTGAAGCCGGAAAGCGACCGAGCCACGACCGTCTGGACCTGGTCGGTTATGTCGACGAGGATCTCTCGCTCCGGAGTGCGGACGGAGATGTCGAGAAAAGCGCCGGCCATTCTTCTCACCACCTCTGATCTCGTGAGGACCGGGACCGGACCGGATGCGCTTCGGAACAAGTGTCCGGCCGGGGAGTGGAGGTAAGGGGATTCGAACCCCTGACCTGCGCGATGCGAACGCGCCGCTCTCCCAACTGAGCTATACCCCCAGGCAGCCCGGTATTTATAGCACACGGGAAGAGCCGGCATCACCCGCAAAGCGGTCCTGGTAGACAGCGGGGCCCGCCCCGCACCTACGTGGTCTGGCCGGCCTGCTGCTTCCTGAGGAAGGGCTCGATGAGATCGATCGGTATCGGGAAGACCGTGGTGGAGTTCTTCTCGGCGGCGATCTCCGACAGCGTCTGCAGATACCGGAGTTGGATAGCGGCCGGGATCCGAGACAGCACCTCCGCAGCCTGCGACAGCTTTTCGGATGCCTGGAACTCGCCCTCGGCCGCGATGACCTTGGCGCGCCGCTCTCGTTCCGCCTCTGCCTGGCGGGCCATGGCCCGTTGCATGCCCTGCGGGATCTCGACATCCTTGATCTCGACAATCGACACTTTTATGCCCCACGGGTCGGTTTGCTGGTCGATGATCTCCTGGAGCCGGGCATTGAGCTTGTCACGCTCGGTGAGCAGGTGATCGAGATCGGACTGGCCGAGGACGCTCCGCAACGTCGTCTGGGAGATCTGCGAGGTGGCGAGGATGAAGTTCTGGACCTCGACGACCGAGTTGGAGGGGTCGATCACTCGGAAGTAGGCGACTGCGTTGACCCGCACCGGCACGTTGTCCTTGGTGATCACTTCCTGGGAGGGGACGTCGAACGTGATGGTCCGGAGATCGACGCGGACCACACGGTCGACTACCGGGATGATGAAGAACAAGCCCGGGCCCTTGGGCGCGATCAGTCGCCCAAGCCGGAAGATGACCCCTCGCTGATATTCCGGGAACACCTTGATGGCCGACATCAGAATGATCAGGACCACAATGACCGCTACCACGATCCCCACGATTGATCCAGTACTCATGTCCTCTCCTTATCGCTCCGCGGCCGGTACCGGCGGGTGGCTCTCGTCCGGCCCGGAACCGACGGCCATTTCGGCCGTGGTGCCGAGCCCGGTGGCGCGACGCACCACCAGCGTGAGTCCCTCCACGTTCAATACCTCCACTCGTTGGTCTTTAAGCAGGATCTCTCCCTCTGTCCTTGCGTTCCATATCTCTCCGCGCACTCTTATCTGACCTTTAGGATCCAGCTGCGAGACGGTGACCCCCCTTTCCCCGATGAACGAACGAATCCCCGTGGCATGGGGCCTGCGTAGCGCCTTGCGCGCCTTCACGACGACCAGAGTTATGAAGGCGAACGCTATCACCCCGACTATGGCCAGCACCGGCCAGGCGACCCTGAGAAACGGGGCCGATGTGTCGAAGAGAAACAGGCCTCCAAGGATGACAGCCACAGCTCCGCCACCGCCAAGGATCCCACTGCTCTGCACGAAAGCCTCGGCGACGAACAGGATCACGGCCAATACGATGAGCGCGACGCCGATGAAGCCGACGGGGAGGACGGCAAGCGAATAGAAGGAGAGGAGCAGCATGATGCCCCCGGCGATACCCGCGATGCCGAGGCCGGGTGTCGAGAACTCGACGATGATGGCGAGGATTCCGAGGGTGAGGAGGATGTAGGCGATGTCAGGATTGGCGATGGCATGCAGGAACCTGGTGATGAAGCCCATCCCTACCTCTCTGACAGGGGCATCGGCCGTCTGCACTGTGAGGCCTTTGGGCTGAGTGATCGTCCCGTCTATCTCTTGGAGGAGGGTTGGCAGGTCGGGAGCGACTACATCGATGACGTTGGTGTCCAGCGCCTGCCCGGCCGGCAGCGACACCGCTTCGCGCACGGCCTGTTCGGCCCACTGGGCATTGCGGCCGTGAGACTCGGCAAGCGCCACGATGTAAGCGGCCGCATCGTTGACGATCTTGTTTCTGAGAGTCTCGTCGATGTCGCCACCGCCGAGGGCGACGGGGGTAGCTGCGCCCAGGTTGGTCTGAGGGGCCATGGCGGCCACGTCTGAGCCCATGAGGATGTAGACGCCTGCCGAGGCCGCGCGAGCGCCCTCAGGATGGACGTAGACGACCACCGGGATGGGCGAATCGAGTTCTGCTTGGATGATGTCGCGCATGGCGGTGTCCAGCCCACCCGGGGTGTCCATCCGGATAACCAGGGCCCCGGCACCTTCGTCGGCAGCTCGGCGCACAAGGTCGGTGAGAAAGCCGGCCAGTGCGGGGTCGATGATGCCGTTGGCTTCGGTCACCCATACCGGCGCGGGAGCGCGTGCCTCTGTTGCCTGCACTGGGCTGTCGCAAGCAGCCAGGCCTGTCGCCAGGGCAAAGACGAGGGTGGCAAGGGCAAGGACTGGGGCCGCCAGGCACCGGTGGCGGCCACCGGTCCGGTCGAGTCTTCGCCATACATTTCGCCGTTTCACGAAATCCCCTCGTCGAGCCAGTTCCTTCCTCTGAGCCACGCCGCCGGGCTGGGGGCGGGTTCGTGCTCCCGGGCGAATAGCCGCCGGAGAGCGGCCTCGGCCTGATCGATGAGTGGGAGCAGACCCCGGCTGTCCACCCGCATCAAGCAGAGCTCCCCGTCGCGCGCCACCTCCACAAAGCCGGTCTGGGTCAGGAGGCGGGCAGAGAAAAAGCGGCAAGCGGGGGCGCTGCTGTTGCTTCTTCCGGACAGCCGCGCTGCGGCGTAGACATCGGCGGCCCCTCGTCTACGCAGCTCGTGAAGCGCCTTGCTTATGAGGCGCTTCCTGACCCAACCCGCCGAGTCCTCGTGATAGCGCAGACAGAACAACAGGGCGGACGACGGGGGTACGGGCGGAAAGGGGAGTTCACGGAACCGCGGAAGCGAGGAGACCGGGGCGAAGTGGACGCATCCGGCTACGGAGAGTTCCACGGAGTCATGGGTGTAGTCCGGGTTCGTGTCGCATGCCACCAGGCCGGCGGACCCCCACGTTTCCTGCACATCCACGAGCCACCGGTTTCGCCTGTCAGCGGCCGCGGGCCCCGCAGAGAGGAAGGAACCAGCAGTCTGCCACCAGGCACAGGAGCCGCAGTCGTCCGGAAGCAGTCCCTGCCGGTATGATTCCAGCGGCAGGTATTCGGGCATCGGCTAGCCCTCCCTGAAGATGCCGGCCTCCGCCGGAGAGGCGATCTCATCGACGTAGAGTGTGATGACGCCCAACTCGATACTGAGAAGGGCTGTCACCCGCTGCCGCACCGCATCCTCCACCTTCCCGGCCAACTCCGGAATGAAAGTGCCCCAGGCGACCCGGACGTGGATGTCGAGGTCGACAACGCCAGGACCGCCGTCGCGGACCACGATGCCTCCTGCGTGCATCTCGCGCACGCGAGGAGAGAGCGTCTTCCAGGCGGGGAAGTGGAGATCGACGATGCCTTCCACCGAGCGCACGGCGTCGGCGACATACGTGGCCACGACGTCATGGGAGAGCAGCGGCCGTTCCTCGTCCTCGAATTCGCTCGGTGCGACCGGCAAGTCGCCGGAAAGCCGGTCATCTTGCGGCTGAGCCATGATGCCCCCTGTTCCGGTGCCCAGATATCGTTGTTCCTGAATGGAAGTTTATACTAATCGCCACAGTGTCGCCTCCGGCCGAGTGAGCAGGCGCAGAGGTAGAAAGCTCGTTCCAACCCCCCGAGAGATGACGAGCCGGCCCGTGCCCCAGCGGAAGACTCCGGAAAGAACGGTAGCCGGAGGCCGCTGCTCGTCCACCAAGGGCCTTAGACCGGAAGGGGTGGGGATTCTCAGCTGACCTCCATGCGTATGTCCGGCAAAGGCGAGAGGGAAGCGACCGGCCAGCGGCGAGTCGGACGGCGGAGGCTCGTGAATGAGGAGGATCGGGAAGTCGGCCGGGCCCGAAGACTCTCGGTCTCCCTGATCGCGTGGACCCTCGGATGCAAACAGGCAGCCGGGCTTCATCCCGGGCTCGAGCAGCTCGAAGCCACCAGAAAGGTAGTCCGCTCCGTAGATGGTCAGCCGGGCGCCGTCTCGAGGCGGAAGAGCGGCGGATTCATCGCGAAGGAGGGTCACCCCCGTGCCTTCGTAGAGCCGGTTCACATCGCGGGCCTTGGCGAATGGACCTTTGCCCAGGCCGTACTCGTGATTGCCGGTGACCGCGAACACGCCCAGCGGCGACCGCAGCCGGGCGAGCAGTTCAAGGGCACGGCGGCTGTGCTGGGGGTCACCGAGTATGTCCCCGGTCAGGAATACCAAGTCGGGCGCCAGAGGGATAGCCCAGGCTATCACCTTGGCGAGAGTGTGCTCGTTGCTGCGAAAGACACCTGCGTGCGCGTCCGAGAGATGGAGTATGGTCACCCCCGCCCAGGAAGCGGGCAGGCCTGGGACCTCGAGGTCGGAGCAGCGGCATTCCGGCCAGCGGGCTTCGAAAGCCATGTACGAGGCGGCAGCTGCGCCCGCGGCGGCGGCCGCCGTCCCGACCCACACACCCTTGTCACGCAGTTCGGATAAGGCTCTCACGACGCAATGGTAGCGCGGTGTCAAGGCCGTGGTGCTATCGTGTGCCGACATGACCGGCGAAGAACAGAGATGGCTGGAGTGCGCGGCCCGGATGGCGGCCGCGGGGAAGGCAGCCGTGCAAGACCTGTACGGTACGGCCCCTGGTCGGGTGATCCACGGGCGCGGCGCCGGCGGCGACCGCACTCTGGAGCTTGACCGGGCTTGCGAAACGGCCATCCTCGAGGTTCTCGAGCGGGAAGCGCCATTCTCATTCGCCCTGGTATCGGAAGAGGCGGGGGTCCGCGGCCCCGACGACGCTCCCTGGCGGGTGGTCATCGATCCTCTCGATGGGAGCCTGAACGCGAAGCGCGGGTTGGAACCGTTCGCCGCCTCCGTCGCAGTGGCCGACGGGGGGACGTTGGGCGACGTGCGGGTGGGATACATCGAGGACTATACGAGACCGCGCGTGTTCAGCGCCGTCCGGGGGGACGGCCTGTTGTCTCCGGGCTCTCGAATGGACGCCCTTCAGCAGGCGCCTGGGGTCGCCGGCGACGGGTTGGTGGAGATCGTCCTGTTCGAGGCGGGAAGACCGGATAGGCACCATTTCAGCTATCACGACCTCAGCGGCATGGGCGCAGTCGGCTCCAGTCGAGACATGCGCCTGCGGCAGATCGGATCTCTCGCTCTCTCCCTCTGTTACCTGGCCACCGGCGTCGCCGATATCCTGGTGGCCGCGGTCGGCTCGCGCTCGGTGGACCTGGCCGCCGGGCTTCTCATCCTGAAAGAAGCGGGCGGTGGGGCCGTCACGATCGCCGGAGAGGACATCTTCGCTCAACCTCTCGACCTGCGGAGGCGCTCGCCGTTCGTTGCCTGGAGGGCCGGGCTCGACGAGGACGAAATCCTCTACCGAACCCGTCAGCTACGCCGGCACCTATTGAGCGACACCTAGCAGCCGGTCGGCCGCGGCCAGGGCGTAGATCTGGATATCGGGATCGGTGTCCTCGAAGCAGTTCCCCAAAGCGTTGAGCGATGCAGGCGAACCGATGTGTTCGAGCGTGTCGACGACCGTCTTCTTCAGCTCAGGATCCTGAGTGGCCCGGAAGGTGGCAACGAGTTCGGTGGGGGGCAGGAACGCCGCCATGTCGATCCGCTCTTCCGGCGGCAGCGCCAGACGCTGTCCTGCCGTCCCCCCTTGGGTAGCCCGGCCCAACCGGGCGGGCGGCACCCCACCCCAGACCACTCCGCCCCGGGCGGGGCGGGGGGGCTCCGGGGAAGACGCCGTCTTCTCCTCCGCGTCCAACCCCATGCTGAGAGCGGCGCTGAGGGG
Organism: uncultured Gaiellales bacterium; assembly: GCA_964631965.1. GTDB lineage: Bacteria > Actinomycetota > Thermoleophilia > RBG-16-64-13 > RBG-16-64-13 > CAIQPS01. The sequence continues at coordinate 19,670 of CAZWAR010000029.1, read as the reverse complement.
TGTCGTATCCAGAGGGACTCCCATCGAGGCTGGCCGCTCATCGCTGCTACTGATGGCCTCTGGCGCCGGAGTCTCCTCCTGGGTTGCGGGGACATCGTAGTCGATCTCCTCGAATGTCGGCGCAGGGATCTCCTCCAGGGCGGGTTCGGGGTCGGGTTCCCAGGCAGGACGAGGCTTCGACCAGAGAGAAGCGGTCTCGTTCGGCTCAGGCTCACTCGCGCCCGGCTGCGGTGGGAGGACTTCCGGATCCGAATCGTAGAACGACCGGGAGAGGGGCGGATTCACCTCCGGTTTCACCTCTGGTTCCTGGGGAAGTCCCGGGGCTGTGGCGAGAGGTTCAGACAGAAATCTCGGTTCCGGTGTCGGGGCAGGCCAAGCCGCCGGCTCCGGCCGCTCGGCCTCGGCGCCGGACGGGATCGGAGGAGCGGATACGGGCGGTTCAGGGGCGGCGGCCGACGCGATGGCCTGGTCGGCCTCAGCGCGGCGCGCGAGATCGGTCGCGTACTGCCGCATCTGATTGAGCCGCACCTTCATGTCGTTGGACTTGGACTTGGGCAGTTCCACCGCCAGTAGCGCGGCTCCCAACCGGTCGGGACGGAAGAGTTCCAGTCGCTTCATATCCTCGGGGGTGAGGTCGCCCCAGCCGTTGAGCAGATCGAGGATGGTGACGCTGATAGGGTCCGACGCCTCTGTGGCGAGCGGCGCTGCCGGGGCAGCCACCGGTGCCGCTTTGGCGCGGCGCCTCTTGCTCGAGCGGGCGAGGTTCGGGACATCGTCGTCATCAGGAGCGACACTCACGGTGGAGTCCATGATGGTGGACGCTGTATCGAGCTGATCGAGGTACGCGGCCGGATGAGGGGCCACAGGCACGGGAGCGACCGTAACTGGCACCGCGGCGGCCGGCGCCATCAAGGAATGCTCTGAATGATCTAGAGGTGTGGGAGCCGAAGGTCCAGGATAGATGTCCGGCTGCCGTGGTTCGGCGGGGGGCGGAACCAGGCTGAGGGACGAGGTGGACGCGGGCTGGGCGGCCATGTCTACCGACTGAGGCATTCTGGCCGGCTCGACCAAGACCGAGCTTGGCTGGGCGATCCTGGAAACGGGCTGGGTCACGACCCCGGAGGAGTGCCCGGCAGCGGCGCCGGCGAAGGCGAGCATCGGGGCCGGCTCTTCAGGGCCTTCGGCTTCTTCGGTCTCGTTTCCGTGGACTGTCTCCGGAGTCGTTCGGACGCGCTCCGTTCTGGCGCGTCTGCGGCGTGAGACCAGCAAGAGTAGTGCCAGGAGCAGGACGACAATGACGATCCCTGGAAGAAAGTAGGCGCTTCCGTATATGGTCGGCCACTCGATGAATGACGACATCTCGACTCACCCTCCTCGGGCCGCTCCGGCCCCGAATCCACACACTGTCCACCTGGATGACCCAGGTATATAGTTCATTGTCGGCTGTGAGGGCCGAGTAGTTGAGTGTTGCGTGAGAGTAAGAGCTACGGGAGGAGCCTGCAGAACGGACATGATCGATACCCACTCCCACGTTCTGCCCCTGGTGGACCATGGCTCTCCGGACCTGGAGACCACACTACGGATGATTCGGGCGGCAGCCGATCAGGGGACGACCACCATCTGCTGCACCCCCCACCTCTACGAGTACGACGCCGGATTAGTGCAGCGGGCCCGTGAGATACACCGGCAGGTGAGTGAGGAAGTGCGGGTGGCCGGTCTTCCCGTACGCCTGCTCCTGGGCTTCGAAGTGGATCTGACTGTCGCAGCGACGAGCGATGCCGAGACACTCCTCGGCCTATGTATTGAGAGCAAGGGCCTGGTGCAGACGGACGATGCGAGTGCGGGGCGGGCCATGGTGATCGAAATGCCCTATTCGAACTGGCCTCCCTTCTTGGTGGATACTGTGGCGCGGTTGACCTCGTTCGGTGTTCTGCCCCTCATCGCCCATCCCGAGCGGAACGATCGGGTGCAGCGTGATCCTGACATCTTGGTCGGCTGCATGGAAGCTGGAGGGGTCCTCCAGGGGACCTCCGGCAGCCTCAGTCAGATGTTCCGCAAGCAGGCTCAGAGGACGTTCTACGAGCTGCTGGCTCGGGGCTGGTTATGGGTGCTTGCCTCGGATGCCCATTCCAGTCCGAAATACACATGGAGTCTAGGACCCATGCTCGCCGACCTTGGGAGCCGGCTCAGCCCGGACGACCGAGAACTCCTCGTGAACGTCAATCCCGGGCGGGTGCTGGAAGGGAGACCGCCCATCCCGCTGGTGGCAAGACGGTCGCCCCGCAAAGGGCGGCGTCTGTTCGGCTAGGACCTGCAGGCGAGTGCCGCCCTAGACTCTCCCGTAACGATCGTCGAGCCGCACGATGTCGTCCTCGCCCAAGTAGTCGCCGGACTGGACCTCGATAATCTCGACCGGTTCCGTTCCTGGATTCGCCAGACGATGGGGTGAGCCGACGGGAACGTAGGTCGACTCGTTCTCCTCCAGGCTGAAGACCTTCCCACCGCAGGTGACCTCCGCCACCCCCGAAACGACCACCCAGTGCTCAGCTCGCTGCCGGTGATACTGCAGACTCATGCTGGCTCCGGGAGCGACCATCAATCGCTTGACCTGGAAGTGGGATCCGTGGTCAAGGGACTCGTACCATCCCCACGGTCGGTACACCCGGCGGTGGAATTGAACAAGGCTCCTATCACGGTTCGCAACCAGGTCGACGATCTGCTTGAGTTCGCTCGTGCGGTCGCGTTTGGCGACGAGAACGGCGTCCGCTGTCTCGATGATGGCCAGGTCATCCACTCCCAGTGCCGCCACCAGGCGCGAGTGGGCTTCTATCAGATTGCCGCGGCTATCGGCGACGACGGCATCCCCGCTCACGCAATTGCCGGCCTCGTCCCTCGGCGAGGCGGCCCAGACAGCGTCCCAGGCACCAAGGTCCGACCAGCCCGCGGCCAACGGGACTACAACTCCTCTGAGATCAGGTTGCCCGGCGGCCCCGCCCGGCGGGACCTGGAGCGCCGGCGCGCCCGCGGCCGCCGGCTCCTGCCCCAACCGCTCCATGACCGCATAGTCGATCGAATCCGCTGGGCAGGCAGCGAAAGCCTCGCTATCCAGGCGTAGGAAGACCCCGTCCACCCGGGCGCCGGCTACGGCCGCCCGACACCCTGTCAGGATGTCGGGCCGGAACCGCTCGACGGCCGAGAGCCAGACCGAGGCTCTCACCATGAACATCCCGCTGTTCCACAGGTAGTCCCCCTCCTCGAGGTAGTGGCGGGCGGTGGCGGCATCGGGCTTCTCCACGAAAGCTGAGAGAGCGAGGGCCGTAGCAGTCTCGGGCAAGGCCGGCCCGGCGCGGAGGTATCCGTAGCCCGTATCGGGAGAGGTGGGCACAATGCCGAACACCACCACGGCGCCTTCCGCCGCCTGCTCTGCTCCTTCGGCAAGAGCGGTGTGAAATGCGGCCAGATCGGCGATCAGGTGATCGGAAGGCATGACGAGAAGGACCGGGTCCAGAGCGGCGGATACGGCAGCGCTGTCCTCCGGCATCTGCTGATCTGCCGAGCCGTCCTCACCACCCGCGAGCAGCGCCGCTACCGTCAGTGCTGGGGCCGTGTTCCTGCCCACCGGCTCGAGCACGATACGACAGTCGGAGATGCCGACCTGGGTCAACTGGTCGGCCACGATGAACCGGTACTCCTCATTTGTGATGAAGAGGGGGCATGTAGTCAGGCGCCCGGCCGCGAAGCCGCGCAGGCGAAGGGCGGTCTGCTGGAGCATCGTTTGCTCGCCGGCGAGGGCCAGCAGTTGCTTCGGATGATTCTGCCTGGAAGCTGGCCACAGCCGGCTACCCGAGCCTCCTGCCAGGATCACGGGCTGGATCATCGCGATATCCTTGTCCACCTACGGCTCCTTCGCGGTCGCTCGCGTGGCGCATCGTTGCCCTGCATGGTCATGGCTGCATGCCGGCTAACTATATCGGCAATCAACGCTTGAAGACTGAACTTAGGCCGGCTAATATTTTGGTAACCTAAGTAACTCTGAAGTACAGCGGCGGAGTGGCAGGGTGAACGAGCGCGAGCACGTCATACGCGAGGTGATCAAGGTTCTGCCGGAGGTGGCCCACGTGTTGAGGCGGGCGGCGGCCGGCGACGCCGCCGCCATGCATCTGGCGGCCGGGCCCCCCGGGGCTGCGGCTCCCGAAGTGTCCGCCGCGCAGCTGCGGGCTCTTGTCCATCTCGCGCAATACGGGCCGCAGACCATGGGCGAACTTGCCGAAGGCATGCAGATCACCATGGCGTCGGCTACCGGGCTGGTCAAGCCTCTCGTGGAGATCGGCTATGTGACTCGCACTCGGGATCCGCAGGATCAGCGGGTCGTCCGTGTTGTTCTCAGCGAGCCGGCCCAGGAGATGGCCCGACGGATCCTGGCCGAGCGACGGCACGACATCGAAGAGGCGCTTTCCGGCATGAGCGACGAGGCGTGCCGCCATTTCCTGGAAGGTCTGGAGAGACTCGCGAGACGGTGGAGGTGACTGGTATGGCCGAGGGGTCGGCGGAGACCAGCGGGGTCATGGCAGAGGGCGGGCCGGACATCAGATACGCGCGGCGGCGCTGGGCCGTCCTTGCCATCCTGTGCGTGGGTGTGTTCATGCTGCTGCTGGACGGCACCATCGTCAACATCGCCATCCCCAGTATCCTCACGGCGTTCAGCGCCTCCTACTCGGAGGTCCAGTGGGTGATGGACTCCTACCTCCTGGTGTTCGCGGTGTCGCTCATCACCACGGGGCGGCTCGGTGACCTCTACGGTCGCAAACGGGTGTTCGCGGTCGGCCTGGTGCTCTTCACGCTCGCTTCGCTTGCCTGTGGCCTCGCGCCCGGCATGGGGTGGCTGATCGGCTTCCGGGCCGTCCAGGGGCTCGGCGGAGCCCTCATGATGCCCAACACTCTGTCCATCATCGCCAACGTCTTCGCGGCTGAGGAGCGGGGCAAGGCCATGGGCTTCTGGGGGGGCGTCAGCGGTATCTCGCTGGCTCTCGGCCCCAGCCTCGGCGGTCTCATCGTCGACGGGGCATCATGGCGCTGGATCTTCATCATCAACGTCCCTATCGGCATCATCCTCTTGATCCTCGGTCTGCGCTTCGTCCCCGAATCCACCGATCCGAGTTCGGTGAAGCAGATGGATTATCCTGGTGTGGGTGTTCTCACAGCCTCGTTGTTCTGTCTCACCTTCGCGCTGATCGAAGGGCAGACTTACGGATGGACCTCCGGGCTCATCGTCGGGCTCTTTGCGGCGACGGTCGTGGGGCTTGCGCTGTTTCTCTGGCTCGAGCGCAGGCAGATACAGCCGCTGATGGACCTCTCCCTTTTCAGGATACGCACCTACAGCGTCACCAACGCGGTGGGGCTGATCATGTCGTTCGGGATGATGGGCGTGTTCTTCCTGCTGCCCGTGTTCTTGCAGGCGGTGCTGGGGTACAGCGCCATCAAGACCGGGCTGGTGATGACCCCTCTCGCCGCCGTGGTCATCATCGCCTCGCCGACCTCGGGCACGCTCTCCGACCGCATCGGGCCGAAGTGGCTGATGTTCAGCGGCATGCTGGTCGCTGCGGTCGGTTTCTTCCTCACCATGCGTGCCATGCAGGTCGACGCCAACTGGCCCGGCTTCATCCTGCCCTTCGCCGTCTCCGGCTTCGGGATCGGGATGGTCATGCCGCCCATGACCTCGGCGGTCATGGGTTCGGTGGCGCCTGAGAAGGCCGGCCAGGCCTCGGGGGTGATCTCGAGCACGAGGCAGATCGGGTCGGTGCTCGGCATAGCGGTCATGGGAAGCCTGCTGCTGAATCGGGCGGTCGCCTATCTGCACACGGGCATCGGGGCCAAGCTGGATGCAGCCCCCTTCCCCCTTCCGGCGGGAGCGAAGCAGGCGGTCCTGGACGCTGTGACTACGTCGGCGTCGAACCTGGGGCAGTTGGGGAGTGGGGGCCGGGGTGGCGTGATGCCGTCCGGCGTCCAGGATTTGCTCGGACAGGTCCCGCCATCCATGCAGCAGCAGGTGACCGCCTTCTTCAAGGATCTCTTCAACGTGGACTACATCATGGGTGAGTTCGCTCGCGGGATGCGGACCACATACCTGGTCTCCATCGTCCTCATGGTGATAGGCGCGGCGTTGGCTCTCTTCGTGAGTGGGCGCGTCAGAAGGAAGCGCAGCTGACAGAGCCGCTCGAGGGGCCCGACCCCGGACTCCGGTCGAGTGACTCCCGTCGTCGGCTTCCAGTCCTCCGTGCTATCGTCATTCTATGGGAAGTGAACTCTTCGTGAACTACCTGCTGCAGGTCACTCCTGACATCGACGAGCACCTGCACGGCTATCTCGACGTTGTCTCGCATGAGAGTCCTCTTCGCAGGTACCTCTACAATATCCTGGACGAATTCATCGCTCGGGGCGGAAAGCGCGCCCGCCCCGCCATGGCTATGCTGGCCAGTGAGGCGGTGGGCGGACAGGCCGGCAAGGCCATGTCGGCCGGGTGCGCCATCGAGTTCTTCCACGCGGCCGCCCTGATCCACGACGACATCATGGACTCGAGCCAGTTGCGCCGAGGGCAGAAGTGCGCACACATCGTGCACGGGGAGCCGCTGGCCATCAACGCGGGGGACTATGCGCTCGGCCTGGTCTGCACCATCGTCGTGCGCGATCCGCTCCTGGATGATGCTACCAAGCTGGCCGTTTTGGACGTCATCGGCGAGATGAGCGCTCGCACCGTGGAGGGCCAGGCCCTGGACGTCGGCTGGGTCCGGGACAGCGTGTACGACCTCACCCCGGCAGACTACCTCCACATGGCCCTCGGCAAGACCGGCTACTACTCCGGCATCGCGCCGCTGAAGGCCGGCGCGCTGATCGGTAGGGGCACGGCGCGGCAGATAGAAGCCCTCCAGGAATTCGGGAGAGATTCATCGATCGCGTTCCAGATCCAGGACGATCTGCTGAACATCCTCGGCGACGTCGACACGATGGGCAAGGACTACCTCACCGACATCATCGAGAGCAAACGCACGCTCATGGTGATCCACTGTCTCTCCGCGGCCGACGAGAGCGATAGGCGAAGATTGGTCGACCTTCTGCAATTGGGCCATGGTAAGACGCTGGACCAGGCGGCCGCGATCGTCGACCTGCTCAACAAGTACGACTCCCTGGGCTACGCCCGCAGCATGGCGCACCAGCTGATCATGAAAGCCCGTCTGGCGCTCGAACGCATCCCCGACAATGCGGCCCGGGAAGTGCTCTCCTCCATGGCGGACTTCTTTCTGGAAAGGGAGAAGTAATGGACCAGGCCATGCGGGAGGCCCTGCGGGCTCTGCCCGCGGTTGAAGAGGTGCTCGGCCACCCAGCGGCGGCACGCCTAGTCGCGGCGCATCCGCGGACGCAGGTCGCCGAGGCTGTGCGGACGGCCCTCGAGGAGATTCGACGGCGCATCATGGCGGGGGAGGAGGCGAACGGCCCTTCGACAGCCGAAGACCTGCTGGTCCACGTTTCGGCTGTACTCGCGGACTGGAGCGCTCCCGGACTGCAGCCCGTCCTCAACCTCACCGGCGTCGTCATCCATACCAACCTCGGACGGGCGCCGCTCTCGGAAGCGGCCGTGGAGCATGTGGCGAACGTGGCTCGCTCCTACAGCAACCTGGAATACGACCTCGAAGCCGGTACCCGCGGTCATCGGGAGACGCACGTCGAGGCGTTGCTCACCCGGCTCACCGGTGCCGAAGCGGCCTTCGCCGTCAACAACAACGCTGCCGCGGTGCTGCTCCTGCTGATGGCCCTTGCTCCAGGCAAAGAGGTCCTTGTGTCTCGAGGGCAGCTGGTGGAGATAGGGGGGTCCTTCCGCCTGCCCGACATCATGAGGGCTGGCGGCGTGCGCCTTGTGGAAGTAGGCACCACCAACCGCACGCGCATCGGCGACTACGAGACCGCCATAACGCAGGACACGGCACTCCTCCTGCGTGTCCATACCTCCAATTACCGCATCTTGGGTTTCACGGAGGAGGTGGAGCTGGCCGAGCTGGTGGAATTAGGTCGGCGGCACGGAGTGACCGTCGCCGACGACCTGGGCAGCGGTGCCCTTCACGACCTCGATGCCTACCGGGGCGAGCCCAGCGTGGCCGCTTCACTGCGGGCGGGAGTGGACGTCGTCTGCTTCAGCGGGGACAAGCTTCTCGGCGGACCGCAAGCCGGCATCCTGCTCGGCCGGCGGGAGGTGGTGGGGCGACTGCGCAAGCATCCCGTCGCGCGGGCGCTGCGTCTCGACAAGATGACCCTCGCGGCCCTCGAGGCCACTCTAAGCGCCTATCAGGACCCGGAACAGGTGCGGCGGGAGGTCCCGGTGCTGCGTTCTCTGAGCCGTACGGCCGGCGAGACGGCCTCTCTGGCCGCCGCTCTTCTGGCGGCGATCGACCGGCGCTCGCCGGGGGGCTTCATCCTCGAGGTGGAGGAATCGAGTGCCCGGGCCGGTGGAGGATCGATGCCGCTGGCCGAGGTGCCCTCGCATGCAGTGCGCATCCGCTTCCCGGAGCCGCCCATCCCTGGAGACACGCCCGGCGGTTCGGCGCGGCCGGCAGGGGCTGCCGGCGCCCCCGGGGGATCGCTCGGAGAGGAGTCCCCGGTGGGGACCTCCACCCCCACCATCGTCGCCCTCGAGAATGCTCTTCGCCGGGCGCCGCTCCCGGTGATAGCCAGAGTGTCTCAGGACAGCCTGCATCTGGACGTGCTCGCGCTCGACGAGCGTGATCTCGAAGCGGTGGCCGAGAACGTCGCCTGGGCGATCGACCAGGTCGTCCATCCGGCCTAGGAAGCCAGGTCTCCAGGGATCGAGGTCAACCAGCCGATGCAAGAGCAGCAGTCGACTCCGCATGCCCGAGCCGGGGATCCCCGGGCTCTCACCCTGGGCACCGCAGGTCATATCGACCACGGGAAGACGACGCTGGTGAAAGCCCTCACCGGAAGGGACACCGACCGGCTCAAGGAGGAGAAGGAGCGCGGCATCAGCATCGCGTTGGGCTTCGCCGACCTGACCCTCCCCAGCGGTCGTCACCTGAGTGTGGTGGATGTCCCCGGGCACGAGCGTTTCGTCAAGACGATGGTAGCTGGAGCCACCGGCATCGATCTCTTCTTGCTGGTGGTCGCCGCCGACGACGGAGTGATGCCCCAGACTCGGGAGCATCTGCGAATCATCGAACTTTTGGGGATCCCAGCTGGGGTGGTGGCGCTGACCAAGGTGGACATGGTCGACCGCGACCTCGCCGAGTTGGCCCGGGCGGACGTGGAGGAGTTCCTGGCTTCCACCCGTTATGCGGGAGCGCCCATCGTGATGGTGAGCGGTACGACAGGCGAGGGGTTGCCGGAGTTGCTGGCCGAACTCGACCGGCTGGGGGCACAGGCGCCTCCTCGGCCTTCCTATCCCGCAACGCGCATGCCGGTAGACCGCGTCTTCTCCCTCCGGGGAATCGGGACGGTGGTGACCGGAACGCTCTGGTCGGGAGTGCTCACCACCGAGGATACCGTCGCCGTCCTTCCGATGCGCTCGGGCAAGGGGGGAGACCTCGATGAGGTGCGGGTGCGAAGCATCCAGGTGCACGACCACGACGTGGCCGCCGCCACGGGGGGGCAACGAGTGGCGCTGAACCTGACCGGTGTGGCCCGGGAGGACGTGGACCGCGGGCAGTGGGTGGTGAAAGACCCGGCCATCGCCCCCACCTATCTCGTCGATGCCAGGCTGACCCTGCTGAGTGACGCGTCCGGCCCGGTGTCGCGGGTGTTTCGCGCCCGGGTGGACCACGGCACCGCCGAAGTGCTGGTGAAGGTCGTGCTGGCCGACGAAGATGGCCTGGCTCCTGGAGCATCCTGTTACGCGCAGTTCCGCTTCGAGGACCAGGTGCTCATCTATCCCGGCGATCAGTTCATCGTGCGCTCTCTGACCCCTGTGACCACAATCGGTGGCGGACGGGTCATCGACCCGGCCGCCCACAAGCACGGTACGGGACCGCAATGGCGCAAACGCCTCGCCCTCCTCGAGAAGGGGATGCCGGAGGCCGTTGCAGAGCTTCTCTTGGAGGAGGCTTTTCCGTCGTTCCTGACACGCGGGCGGCTCGAAGCCAGTCCTTACCTGTGGCGCTTCACCGTCGCGGACATCGACACGGCCGTCGCCGGCCTGCTGGCGGGCGGCCGTGCCCTCGTTGCGGGAGTATCCGGAGGGTCTGGGAACGCGCGCTCGGCAGTGATCCCGGCCGGCGCCCCCGCGGGAGCCCGGTCTGCCTTCGAACCCACGGCGGCAACCAAACCGGTGTCGCCGGGCGGGCCGGGCGCTCGTCTGTTTCACGCCCCCTCTTTCGCGGCTCTGGTCGAGCGAACGTCGGCGGCGCTCCGTGCCCGCGCGGGAGCCGACCAGTTGGACCCCTACCTGACGCTGGGGGAACTGCGGCGGGAACTGGCCGCGGGCAAGGAATGGCCTGCGCTCGATGCAGTGCTCGATCATCTGGTCTCGGCCGGAGAGATCTCGAGGACCGAGCATGGATACAGGATGGCCGACGTGGCCACGGCTGACGAGGCTGAGGACGAGAGCGTGTTGCGGCTGCTCGCTCAGTTCGAGGGAGGGGACGAGCGGCTAGCTGCGGAGACACCCACAGTGGCGGTCGCAGCCGCCGCGCTGGGGATGTCGCCTCGGGAGGCGCAGAAGGTCGTAGACGCCCTGGTTCGTCGCGGTCGCCTGGTGAAGGTGGGTGAAGACCTCTACTATCCGCCCACCCGGCTCGATACGCTGCTGGCCCGTCTGGCGGCGGCTATGGAGGAGGCCGGGCAATTGACCCTCGCCGAAGCCCGGGATCTACTCGGGACCTCCCGGCGCTATGCACAGGCCCTTCTCGAACACATGGACTCCGAAGGTCTCACTCTGCGCGTGGGGGACGCGCGTCGTCTGCGCCGCCGTCGAGGTCCTCGAGCAGGGCGAGCAGACGATCCGGCGAATCAGTCCGGCCGATGAAGGCCTCGCACCCGGCCGCCAAGGCTTCCTCCTCTGCTTCAGGCCGGGCGCTCATGGCAACGATCCGGCAGGCCGGCGCCTTCGCCCGCAGAGCCGCGACGAGAGCGGTGATGCCCGGCAGATGTCCGCCGCCACCCCCGCAGCCGTCGAGCAGTGGCTGCCTCCCCCCCGGCAATTCACAGTCGAGCAGTATGAGCCCGGGCGTCTCGCGGGCCGGAGCAGGGCGGCGCAGGGCCGGCCGTCGCTGATCGGGAGCCGCGCCACAGGCAGGCTCCACGAGAACGCTACACGCCGCCAGAGCCTCGCACGCGTCGCGGGCTTCCACGATGTCACGGTAGCCCGACTCCTCCAGTAATAGACGCAGCGCGGCGCGGATTCTGTCGTTGTCATCTGCAAGGAGGGTCCACATGTGCTGACTATGCTCCTATGCAGGGAAAACCCCCAGAGGCAAGCGGCCGGTTCTCTACCTGGCCGGTTGGCCGGTTTGTGAGGGTCGAGGGACGGGGGCATCGGCGGGGCTGGGTCGCGCCCGGGATCGCCCTGGGGTCGCAGCTCGTGTGTACGCGACGTTTACGACGGCGCCCAGGTGGTGGTGACCGTCGTTCCCTCTCCCGGCGCCGAGCGGATGACGACGTGAGCCTGCACGGCATCGGCCCGTTCCTTCATAATCCCCAGGCCCAACTGGCCCTTGCCCGCCCCTGCAGGGTCGAAGCCGGCTCCGTCGTCCTCGATCGTGAGCCGGGTCGCGCGGGGCGCCTCGGGTACGGGGCTCAGAGTCACTCTCGCCTTGCCTGCGCTTGAGTGTTTGGCTACGTTATTGAGGGCCTCTTGGGCGATGCGGTAGAAGGCCAGGCGCACCTCTGTCGGCAGTTCCGGCGGCCCCTCGACGCTCACCTCCACCGGAATGCGGGCCCGCCCGGTGACAGCCTCTCCCAGCTGCTTCAGAAGGTCGGGAAGCTTGGCTTCTGCCAGAGCCGCCGGCCGCAACTCGAGGAGCAGAGTGCGCATCTCCGCCAGGGCTCCCCGAGTGAGCTGCCGGAGTTCCTCCAGCCGGGCTGCACCTTGTTCGGGGTCACGCGCGTAGATGCGAGGCAGCACCTCGGCGATGAGGCTCACCGAGAAGAGCGTCTGGCTCACGGCGTCGTGCAGGTCGCGGGCCAGACGCTGGCGCTCCTGGCCGGCCGCCAGTTCGCTCGCCTGCTCATAGAGCCGTGAGTTCTCGATGGCGATGGCCAGCTGGTCCGCCAGGGTCCTGGCTGCCAGCACGTCTTCCTCGTCCAGCGGGCGGCTCTCGGAGGCGACGATGTCGAGGACCCCCGCCAAGCGATCTCCGATTTTGATGGGCATCGCCAGTTCGAGTCCTCCCGCTCCAGGGATCACCGGTTGCTCGGTGCGAGCCGCCGTCGCGATCACGTCGAGAGCGCCTGCCAGGCGGGCTGCAGGAGACCCGGCGACGGGAAGGCCCTCCGAGGTGAGATCCACCTCGAATGGGGCCGTGCAGGTGCCGCGTGCGCAGATCACCATGCGGCCGGCGCAGCATTCGCTGCTGTGGAACATACGCACCATCTCGTAGCCGAAAGTCTCGACCATGGACCGGGCGACGTAGGGGAGGAGCTCGTCGAGTTCGAGAATCGAGCTGATCTGCTGGCCGGTCTCGTCGATGGCCTTCAGTCGCTCGTTCCGGCGTTGCAGGTTCGAGACGAGCAGGCCGAGTCGTCCCGTCATCCGGTTGAAGGAACGGGCGAGAGTACCGATCTCGTCGTTGGTGGTCACGGCGGCCCGCAGATCCAATTCGCCGTCCGCGATGCGGCCGGCCGTCTCACTGAGCTGAGTGAGCGGGCGCACGATCCGGCGCGTGAGGCCGACCCCCGCGAAGATGGCCACGATGCAGGCGGCGAAGGCCACCCCGGCGATGATCCACACCGCTCGGCGAGTGGAGGCAAGGGCCTCCGCCTCCTCCTGTTCGGCCACCAGCGCCGTCTGCAGACCCGGCAGCCACACGTACACGCCGATCACCTTGTCGCCGGAGTAGGTCTCGTACGTAGCGGATCCGCTCTGACGCTTGGCGATGGCCGCCTGGGTCCCCTCGGTGCGGATGTAGGTCTCGGGGATGGTGTAGCCGTCGCGTCGCAGATAGGTGAGCAGCCTGAAGTTTGAACCCACCAGGTAGGTCTCGCCGGTCTCTCCCAGTCCCGGGCGCTCGATCATGATCTGATTCAGCCCCTGAAGATCGGCCCGGCCGGCGAGGACGCCGATGACCGCCCCGGTATCGTCCTTCACCGGAGCGCTTGCGACGATGGTCATCTTGCCGAGCGAAAGCGAGTAGGAGGGTTGTTCGAGGTGCGAGGCCTTGAGACCCTGAGTGAAGTAGGTGCTGAGAGCCTGCACCTGCCCCTCGTGGCTTATGGTCGTCGAGACGGCCACCCTGCCGCTCGTGTCCATGAAGAAGAGCTCGTCGAACAGGGCCACTCGATGCGCGGCCCATTGGAAGACCTGCTGAACCCGATTGTAGCTGTCCCGAACCGTAGCCGCGTCCACCGCCGAGGGGCGCGAGACCGTGCCGAGGTCGGCCACGATGCTCGGGCTGGAGAGGACAATGTCGAGGTTCAGGTCGACGTTGCTCTCCCAGGTGGCTATTTCCTGCTGCTTGAGCGCGGCCACCGACTTGAGCTGGCCGACCACCCGGTCGCGTGCGTCACGGGAGCCGAGAATGGAGGTCACCGCGCTCACGGCCACAGCAGTCACCACCACTGCGAGGGCCAGGGAGAGGATGAGTCTGTGCCCAAGGTTGCTCCGCAGGTGGAGCAATCTCCGTTCCCAGCGCCCACTCATAACGGTATCCTGCCGGCCCCTGCCCCGGTCACGGGGTGACGGAGCTGAACTGCATGGTGAACCCGGGGCGCCCGGGATCGTACGCGTCGCCCATCATCTGCTGCCACCGGGCCGGGTCGATCCAGCCGATCGGAGCCTGCGGCGTGTCGACCAGAGGCCCAACGGCGCGGACGGCCAGCTTCTGGAAAGCGAGGGAGGTGTCCGGGGCCCACTGCGTAAGCACCTCGGCGGCCTCGTCCGGATGTTCCACCGCGTAGCGCCAGCCCTCCTGGCCTGCTTTGACAAAGGCGCGCACGACATCGGGCGAGGCGTCGAGGGTGGTCTGCAACGCGATGACGAGTCCTTCATATCCCCCCACCTTGAAATCGGCCGGGAAGATTTCGTTGACGGGATAGCCCGCAATCTCAGCCCGGATAGGCTCGTCCTGCGCATATCCGAGCCAGGCGTCGACGGTGCCGTCGTAGAGGTCTTCGAGGTGGTTCACCTCGACCGGGACCTCGATCACGCTTGTCGGCTCCACGCCCGCCGCCGTGAGCGTGGCCTCGAGGATTCCCCGCCAGTAATCGGTGGTGACTCCCACCTTCTTGCCCACGAGATCCCGGGGATCGCGGATGCCGGAGCTCTGGAGGGCGAAGATCGTCGACGGGGGTATCTGGAAGGCGGCCATGACTGCGACCGTCGGTGTTCCCGCCTCGACCAGGTGCTGCTGCTCCCCGAACGAGGTGACCGCGAACGTCACTTCCCCGTTCACCACTCGATCGCGAGCCGGTTCCCCAGGGCCGCCCTCGAGTATGGTGACGTCCAGGCCCTCGCGCTCGTAGAAGCCCTCTGCCTGAGCCATGTAGTAGCCGGCGAACTCGGCTTCGTGGAGCCAGTTGAGCTGCAGGGTGACAGGGGTCAGCGGCTTGGAGCCGCAGCCGGCGGTGAAGACGGCCGCCGCGACCACACCGACGGCCACCGCCGCGAGGACCGCTGTCCGGACAGTTGCTCGACTCGTCCGCCGACTCACACGACCAGCTTCCCGTGGATGGCCATTGATACCGCCTCGGTGCGGCTGCCGGCGCCCAGCTTCATCAGGATGTTGCTGACGTGAAACTTCACCGTGGACCGGCTGACGAACAGCTTCTTCGCTATCTCGGGGTTGCTCAGCCCATCGACCATGAGTCGCAGGATCTCCAACTCCCTGTCGGTGAGACCAGGGTCCGCCTCCTCCTTGTGCGTGGCGGCCTTGATCAGCACCTCGGCGGCTTCCGGTGCCAGGGTGGGGCGGCCGACGTATGCCGCCCGGATGGCGGCCGCCAGCTCGTCTGCCGAAACATTCTTGAGCAGGTAGCCGATGGCGCCCGCCTTGAGGGCGCCCTGCACCAACTCCTCTTCCTTATAGCTGGTGAGGGCGATCACCTGCACGTGGGGACAGGCTTCGCGGACCAGCCGCGTGGCCTCCGCCCCGTCCACCTCCGGCATCACCATGTCCATGAGGATCACATCCGGTCTCAACTCCGGGCATTTCCGGACCGCGTCGAGACCGCCACCCGCGTCGCCGACGAACTCCAGGTCGTCGTACACCGTCAAGAACGCCGACAATCCACTGCGGACGACTGCGTGATCGTCGACGATCATCACTCGGATCGGCGCATCTGCCATATCAACTCCTCTCTCAGGTCGCCCCCCCGCGGCCCTGCCGTGCACAACGAACTCCTGCGCGCCCGGCGTTCTTCAGAGTACCCCGTGATGCCGGGTTCGTTAAGTCCCACGACAAAGCTCCGCGCTCGATGGGGCCCTCAGAGCCGAACGAGCCCGGCCAAGTGGCCAGGGGAAAGACCGGCCACGAAGGCATCGCAGGACCGTCCTTCCGCCTGATTTGCTCCGCCCCCCTCCCGAGGAAGATGGTCTCAGCACACAATCGAGCCCTGGAGGCGGCGTGATGAGGATGTTCAGGAACGTGTTCCGCAGGAAGATGAGGGCCTTCCTCACTATCTTCGGGATCACCATAGGTGTGTTCGCCCTCGTGGTCATGGGAAGCATGGCCGAAAAGATCAACCTGCTCATCGACGGGGGCGCCCGGTATTACAGCGACAAAGTGGTGGTCAGCGATGGTTCCGCCGGCACGGCCGGCTTCACCATGACCCCGATCGGGGTCAGCCGCCTTCCAGAGGTCGAGGCGGTCCCCGGTGTCTCCCGGGCCTCGGCCGGTATCTGGATGATGCTGGACGACAGCGGCGGCATGTCGATGGGCGTGCCCCAGGGGATCGTCGGCAACGACATGCGAGCCATGGACTACGAGTCCTTCAAGCTGACCATGAAGGAAGGCCGCGACCTGACGGTCAATGATCGCGGTGTGGCCGTCGTCGGTTGCGACATCGCCAAAGCACTCGATGCCCGCGTCGGCGGCACCATCGACGTTCGGGGCCAGACCTTCCAGGTCGTCGGCATCTACGACAAGACTCTGACGGCTCCGGACAATACGGTGGCCGTCAGCCTCCACGACGCCCAGCAACTGCTCTATGCTCAGCTGCCGGAGATAGTCCAGAGCCAGATCGATCCCTCAGACCTGGCGACGTCGATCACCGCCTATCCGGCTGCCGGCGTCGACCCCGACCAGCTGGCCTCGACCATCGAGGACACCGTCGGCAACGTTACCGCCTCCGGCCCCGCGGTGTTCATCGATCAGTTCCAGCAGATGACGAAGATCTTCAACAGCATCATCTTCGGGGTGGCCCTGATCTCCCTCCTGGTGGGTGGGCTCTCGGTGGTCAACACCATGACGATGTCCGTGCTCGAGCGGACGCGCGAGATAGGTATCCGCAAGGCTATCGGGGCCTCTCATCGCCAGATCGTCGGCCAGTTCCTCAGCGAGTCGGCGTTTATCGGGTTCCTCGGCGGAGCGACCGGGCTGGCGCTCGGTTGGATCACCACCGTCGTGGTGAACGCTCTCATGGAGAACAGCGGTACCGTGCTCTTCCTCGTCACTCCGCGCCTGGCCATCGGGGCCGTCGCCTTCGCGATCGTGCTCGGCGTGGCGAGCGGATTCTACCCCTCCTTCCACGCTGCGCGCCTGCGGCCAGTCCTTGCCCTGAGGTACGAGTGATGGCCGGCGGGGCGAAGCACGAACCGGCGACCTACGAAGCCACAAGCGAAATCCGGCTGACGAACATGATCCTCGAGACCGAAGAAGGGATGAAGACGATGAAGACCATCGTGAGCGTGAAAGGCCTGCACAAGCGGTACGAACTGGGCAAAGAGAACTACGTGGACGCGCTCCGCGGTGCGAGCGTCAACGTGGGAGCCAGCGAGATGGTGGCCATCATGGGTCCGTCCGGCTGCGGCAAGTCCACGATGCTGCACATGATGGGTTGCCTCGACGCCCCCGACTCGGGTGAGGTCCACCTGAACGGCCGCCGGGTCGACGGCCTGGGCAGCCGGGCTACCACGAAGCTGCTTCGCGAGGAGATCGGTTTCATCTTCCAGGGCTTCAACCTGGTATCGACGATGACGGCTCTCGACAACGTGGCTCTTGCCGCCCAGTATGCCGGCAAGTCGCGCAAAGAGAGCCAGAAGATGGCGCGCGAAGCCCTCGAAGCGGTGGGGCTTGGGGAGCGCGCCGGTCATCGGCCGTCGGAGCTGTCCGGCGGGCAGCAGCAGAGAGTGGCCATCGCTCGCGCGCTGGTGAACCGTCCGGCCGTCATCATGGGCGACGAGCCCACCGGCAACCTGGACAGCGCCAGCTCGGCTGAGGTCATCGACATGATGCGGGAGATCAACCTGCTGACGGGCACCACCTTCATCCTGGTGACCCACGACCCGGACGTGGCTGCCGCCTGCGACCGGGTGATCCACATGCGTGACGGCGCCGTCATCGACGACGCCTCCCGCCTGGTCCCGGCTCCAGGCTTCGAGGAGGCCACTCGAGACCTGATCGAGGTGGCCTAGCGGCTGGTCGGGGCGAAGCCCCGGCTGCCTGGACCGTCCCCCAGGTCGTCAAGCCGGTGGGCGATCGACCAGGGACCGAGCAGCACATGCGGCACGGCGTACTGACATCCGAGCTCCACGAGGGGACCGACATGAAAAGCTTCGACAGATCGATCAGAGACCTCTGCCGGGACCTGGCCCGCAAGAGCAGCCGCGACCCAAAATTGGCCCTCCATCTCTTCCGCACCGCAGGCACGCAGCGGAAAGCCGCCGCCCGGCGCTCCCGGGCCGCGGCGGGGGGCGTCCACGGTCCTCCGTTGATGATCGTGAGCGTGACCCGGCGGTGCAACCTCCGCTGCGCCGGTTGCTTCGTCCATGAGCACGGGCGCCCCGCCGGCAACGAACTGACCACGGCCGAACTGCACACCATCCTCACCGATGCCCGCGATCTCGGTGTTTCGGTTGTGGCGTTGGCAGGAGGCGAGCCGCTCACGCGGCCGGAGATCCTCGATGTCGTCGTGGACTTCCCCGAGATTCTCTTCCCGCTCGTGACCAACGGCTCGCTGCTCGACGACCGCATGCTCGCCAAACTGCAGGTCCTGCCCAACGTCATCCCGGTCATCAGCCTGGAGGGCTTCGAGTCCGACACCGACAGCCGCCGGGGCTGCGGTGTCTACCGGCGCGCCCTCGACACCATGGCGCGGCTGGAGGAGCGCCGTATCCTTTTCGGGACGTCGCTGATGGTGACCCGCAGCAACTTCGGACTGGTCACCAGCCGCCGTTTCGTGCGGAACCTCGTGGACCGGGGAGCGAGGCTGTTCTTGTACGTGGACTACGTCCCGATCAAAGCCGGAACTGAGGCTCTGGTGCCCAGCGAGACGCAGCGCGATCTGGAGACGCTCACGATGATGCTCCTGCGGAAGGAGTTCCGGGCGGTATTTGTGGCCTCTTCTGCAAGCGAGGAAGCCCACGGCGGCTGCCAGGCCGCCGGCCGGGGGTTCGTCCACATCAGCTCTGAAGGAGATCTCGAACCATGCCCGTTCTCTCCCTTCAGCGACACCAGCCTGCGCCAAGTACCCCTCCGGGTAGCCCTCCAGTCGCGTCTCCTCCGGGAGGTTCGGGAGAGCGGCGAGCACCTCAGCGAGAGCGCCGGAGGCTGCGCACTCTGGACGAAGCGTGACTGGGTGCGGTCGCTGATCGTCCCGGGCGGCGGCGAGCCGGCCGCCCCTGGTGATGCGGCCGTCCCGACCGCTTCGGACTTCACGTCGGTTCCGAAGCTGGCGCGGAGCGTGGTGGCCGCCTCCGGCGCGGTGCCCAGCTGCGAACCCGACCCCACGGAGACCCGCCGGGCCGCCTAGCGCTCCGGTGTCGAGATATCGGCCGGGGCCGCCGGGCGGCGGCCCCGCCGTCACCCCCCGAAAGGAACCGACATGCCCTCCGATCCCAATACCACCCCCCTGTTCCCGAGGCTCATCCACAAACCATGGTTCGGCCCGCGCCGCGCGCCCAACTGGGGCTGGCGACCGCTCACCTGGCAGGGCTGGGCCGTGACCGCCGTTTTTCTGGCCGCTATCGTCGTGTGCGGAGAATTCGTGCACGGCATACCCAAGGCGATCGTCGAGGTGAGTCTCGTCGTGGTGTTGCTGCTGGTCGGCCTCGTTACCGGGACCCGTCCGGGCTGGCGCCGGTAGTACGGTCACATCCCGGCTCTCTGCCGGTCCCACCTACGGGAACATGCCGACAGGGCCTGCGGTCCGGCCGTGTTGCGCTTCCCCGTGCCCGACCGCTCTCGGCCGGGCTACAATTGTGGCGGAGCGGCTCTCGGTCTGGTGGCCGGCCTGGTCTTCAAAACCAGTGTTGGGCGGTAGTCCCGTCCAGGGTGGGTTCGATTCCCATGCCGCTCCGCCAC
>CAZWAR010000028.1:0-28820 GCA_964631965.1 uncultured Gaiellales bacterium | reverse complement strand
CCGCCCGCAACTTCATCTCCGCGTTCAGCAGCATGTTTCGGGTCTCGTGCGCCGACCGCAGTTCGTGCGGATCGTCGGCCTTGAGAAGCGGCCCGTATTTCTCCTGCAGGTACATGATCTGAATGAGCGCGGCCTCCAACCGGCGCCCCTCCTTCACGTACATGACGTAGTAGGGGAACATGATGCCCTGCATCACCCGGGTCACCCAGGCAGGGGAGAACCCGCGCGTTCTGGACAGGGGCGAGAGCATCTCCTCCCGCAGAGCCTCGAGTTCGGCTGCGCCGACCGCTGGAGCCGCCTCGTGAAGTGCGTACTCGGCGGCCGCCCTCCCCGCCCGGGCCCCCTGAACGGAGGAGCCGGCGCAGGAGCAGCCGAAGCCCGCGTATCCGGCGCCGTTCTGCATGGAGCAGAGAGCATCGCCGGCGGCCCAGAGTCCCGGCACGTTGGAAGCGCCGAAGAGGTCCTGGGGGAAGATGCCTTCCCCTTTGTGGTTGGACATCCCGGGCGTGGCGAAACCCGGCGGGTCGAGGAAACTCCCCGACAATCGCGCGTCGGCCTCCCCCGGGATGCGCCCGGGCATGGCCAGGAAGCGGGTGTCGAGCGGTAGACCACCGTTGTGCACCCCGTGTGCCGCCCCTATGCGCAGCCCCAAGCGCCGGCCGTCGACGTGTTCGGCGGGTCTCGAGTCCCCCGGCGGACCGCCCCCGAGCTCGGTCGCCGGTTTCATGGGACCGGGACCCGAATCGGCGTCGCCGCCGGCCCGACCCGAACTCACGCCTGATCCAGGACCAGCCAACCCAGAGCACTCATCCTCAAGTAAAGGGTTAGCCAGACGGGAGGAATGGGCGTCGTTGAACTCCTTACCGGAGATCTGCGCTCCCACACGGTAGGCCATTGCGTCGCCGTCGCCTGTGGCGGCGCTGGAGAAATAGCCCATCCCCAGAGGCTTGAACGAAGTCGGACCGGCAGCCATCACGGTGGCCTTGGCCAGGATGGCGTAGGGCTGTCCGCTCTCCATATGGAACCCCATGGCACCCACGATTTTTCCCTCGGGCTTGAGGAGAGTCGTGATCATCACCCGTTCCAGGAACTCTGCGCCGGCCGCCCGGGCCTGTCTGCGGAGGGCATCGCCGGAGCCCACCACCTCAATGGACCGGGTGACGGTGCCGGGCTGGTAGTAGTGCGTCCGGCCGGTCTGAGCGCCCCAGGACGAGACCTCAAGGTAGCGTTCGTACGAATCCGCCATGAGGATCTCGACGAAGTCCATGTTGTTGAGATACTCACCCGACAGCACGAACTGCTGCAGATACTGTTCCCGGGTGGCCCCCAGGGTGTCGTGGAAGACGAACCAGGAGTTGGCCCAGGGCGTCAGCCCCGATCGGCCGGCGCGGCCCTTCACCGCCATGACCACCTCGGCCCCCGCTTCGCGCGCCTTGATGGCCGCGAAGCAGCCGGCGAAGCCGCCCCCCACGACCAGAACGTCGGTCTCCAGGATGGTCAAGGCCGGTCCGGTCGTTGCAGTCCGTCCCGCCTTATCCGTCCGTGCGGCTGCCGCAGCGTCTGCTCGGGCTCTCATGGCGCTCATAGCCCCCTCACCGTCCCAACCGGACGACGTCCCAGCCGTGCAGCGACCCGAGCAATTGCCCCTCGGCGACCTCGATGGCATCGACCGGACAGTACTTCTGGCACAGCCTGCAGACCTGGCAGTCGTCCAGGTAGGCGATCTTCGAACGGCTCCCACACGTGAGACATCGTTCCGCCTCTCGCAACGCCTGCCTCGGCGGCAGACCCGCGGCGACTTCCAGCAGGTCGCGCCGCCGCTCCTCGGTGGCCCTGACCGTCCTTTCCATCCGGGGCAGTATCTCGAATGCGTCTTTCGGAGGCTCTGCTGCGACGGCCTCCTCTCCCGCGACCTCCGGCTGCTGCTCGCCCCGTAGGTAGCGAATCGCGGCCTCAGCGGCCTTCTTGCCTCCGGCGAGAGCCTCCACCACCGTGGAAGCCCCGGTGACGGCGTCGCCGCAGGCGAACAGGCCGGGGGCGACAGCCGCTGTTACCGGGTCGGCCGTGACGCGGCCGCGCAGATCCATCGGGAAACCTTGGGGGACCAGGTCGCTGTCTGTCACCTGTCCGGTGGCCACGACGACCATGTCGGCCCGCAGAGGATCGGGAAGAGCGCAAGTGCCGTATACGGGGGCGAACAGCCCGTCCTCGTCCCGGACGCTCAGGCACTCCACGCATCTGATGGCACTGACCCGGCAGTCTTCCAC
Organism: uncultured Gaiellales bacterium; assembly: GCA_964631965.1. Lineage (GTDB taxonomy): Bacteria > Actinomycetota > Thermoleophilia > RBG-16-64-13 > RBG-16-64-13 > CAIQPS01. Next base: position 26,553 of record CAZWAR010000028.1, on the reverse strand, counting down.
GATGAACGAGTGCACCCCACGACGCGGAAAGATAGTCACTCCTTCGTCCTGCGCCTGCTCGATCTCCTCAGACAGAGCGAGGACGCTGTCCTTGGTACCTGGCTCCAGGCGCTCGAGACAGACCACGAAGACGCTCTCCGCTCCGAGTCGGAGCGCAGTGCGGGCCGAGTCCAGGGCCACGCTGCCTCCTCCGATAACGCCGACCGTCGCCCCCTTGCAGGAGACGTCACCCTTCTTAGCCGCCGAAAGGAAATCGATCGCGGTCACGATACCCGCCGCCTCCTCGCCAGGGGCCGCCAGTCCGGCCGGCTTGGCGGCCCCTGGGGCCGCGATCACGGCCCGATAGCCCCGGCCGTGCAGATCCTCGATCGATACGTCCCGGCCCACTCGGACACCGGTGCGGAACTCCACCCCCAGCACCCGGTACCCGGCGATCTGCGCGTCGAGCACTTCCGTGGGCAGCCGGAACGCCGGGACGACGCTCCGAAGCAGGCCTCCGAGTTCCCCGTCCTTCTCGAAGACCGTCACCGCGACCCCTTCTCGGGCGAGGAAGTAGGCCGCCGATAGGCCGGCCGGTCCGGAGCCCACTACGGCCACCCGGCCTTCCCGGCCCGGCGACAGAGGCGCAGCCGCCGCGTCGGAAGTCCGGCTCAGCAGATGATCGCCGAGGTACTGCTCGAGGGCATTGATGTTCACCGCCCGATCGACCGCGTTGCGGCTACATTCGGTCTCACAGGGATGCGGGCAGAGCCGTCCAGTGACCGCCGGCATGGGATGGTATTCCCCAAGTACGGCGGCTGCTTCGTCGACCATCCCCACGCGCAGGAGGTCGTGGTACTCGCGCTGGCGGGGACCCAGCGGACAGGCGGCGCTGCAGGGCGAGACCTCCCGCCGATACTCCACCACCGTATCCAAGCGGAAGACGTCCATGGGACACGATTCCACGCAGACACCGCACCCGATGCAGGTTTCCAGATCAACCCTGGAGACCGGCATCGGTCATCTCCCCCTGCTCGGCCGCCCCCAGCCGCCCACAGGGGGCCGGTGGTAGGCGGGCGGCGGGTCCTGCATACCTATGCGGAAGTGCTCACCGGTGTCCTTGCGCTTCCACCCCACTCGCTGACAGAGAGGATGCTCCATACGGATGGCGCCCGGCGAAGGACAATGGGCGACGCAACATCCGCAGAACCAGCACTCGTCCGGGTACACCAGCACCGGTGGTTCACCCGGGCCGGGGCTGGGCGCGAGGACGTCACAGCGGCACACATCCACGCAACGGTTGCACCGGGTACAGAGCGTCGCATCGAATTGGATGGCCCGATTGGGGGTGAGCGGATTGTTGACCAGGTACGCTTCTGCCACGGCTCAACCTCCTGTCCCGGACCCGGCATCGCCCGGGCCGCCCTCGGCCCGGCCGCAATGGGCCGAGTAGTTGTCAGCGAGTGAGGCGGAGTACGGAGCCCGCCGCCAGTAGTCCCACGGTAGATCCCGGGTCGCGACCGCATCGCCCGCTCGCCGGATTGTCACGAGCTTGTCCCACTCGGGCGGATCGACCTCCGGATAGTCCACTCGCTTGAAGCAGAGACCGTCGCTGCTGGCTCTGCGGGCGAGCGATGCATGCATCATCGTCTCGCCGACGGTCAGGCGCACGCCACACTCCAAGGTGCGCATGAGCTCGTGCGGGTTGCGGGCGAGCGCTCGAGAGATCTCGTCCTTGCGGATGCCGTCCAACCATTCCAGGCCGAGGTTCAAGGTGTTCTCGCTCCGGTACTCACCACAGTAGTCCTGCATCACCCGGCAGAGACCGGCCTGGATCTCCTTCCAGCCGACGCCGCTGGACCGGTTCACCGGAGCGTAGACCCGCGCCTTCTCCCTGTCGATCTGGGCGCGGGCCGCCACGGGCGCCCGCGCGCTTCGGGCATAGTCCGCAGCCCTGCGCCCCGCGTAGCGCCCCGTGCAGGCCGACGCGGCATGGTCGGCACCCGCAGCCAACTGCACACCAGCCGCATACAGTCCCTCGAGTGTCGTGCGGAGGTCCCAATCGAAGACCACGCCGCCTCCGTCGACGAGGAACCCCGATTCCCGCCACTGCCGCGTTGGCTGTCCCGCCCACCAGGGTCTCGGACCGTATCCATCGGGAGCCATGACCGGTGCCTGCAGCAGGTCTTTGTCGGGGTCGAAACCGGCCTTCGTGTAGACGTCGTAGATCGGAATGCGGCACTTGCCCTCCTGCGCCAGCATGAGCCCGAAGATCGCCCGACGCTCGTCCTCGGGCATAGAGGGAAGGTCGGCGTAGAGGGGCAGCACGAATTCCCCTCTGGCAATCCTCTCCGGAAGATCAGGAGCCAGACTCGGTCCCTGGTACTCCCGGGCCAAGCGGCCGCCGTACAGGAAGTATTTCTGGTCCGTAGCCGGCCGGTGCCGTTCCGCGTGGGTCTGCAGCAAGCGGCCGTCCCTGTCCACCCAGGGGATCTCCTTGCCGTTCGCATCGACGACGCTGCATGCGTACCAGGTGTTGTGCGAGTTGCCGCTGCCGTAAGCCACATAGCGAAAGCCACCCGGATGCGGAGCGCTCTTCTCCATGAGCGTGAGCTCACCCCCAGCGTCCCAGGCCATGGCACACCCGTCGCCGGCGCAGTTGGGGTCGTCATGGATGCCGGCGAAGCCCTGTAGTTCCGTGGAGAACACCCACAGGCGCAGCGGTTGGGCGGTCGCCAGCACCGTGGCCTTCGCCCGGAGCACGTAGAACTCCCCGGTCCGGACGTTCACAGCCGTGACCCCGACCACGCGGGCCCCCTGCTCACCCCCTTCGCTGAGCAGGCTGGTGGCCATCACCCGATCGAAGATGGTCACCCCCAGGCGTTTCAGCTCCCTGTACAGCGCCGGTTTGAACTCCCACCCGAGTACGCGCACGATGTGCCGCCCGGTGTAGTCGTAGGCGAACATGAGCTTGGTCTCGTCGTCGCGGAACTCCGATCCCACAAACTCGTCGCCCACGTCTCTCACCCGGGCGCCCATCCCTTCGAGATCGAGAAGGGTCTCGTAGCTCTCCCTGGCCAGGATGTAACAGGTGATGCCGTTGCCGTACTCCGTGGTCACCCCGAAGGGGAAGGTGTCCACCACGCGAGCGAACTCCTCGGGGGTGATGTCGCAACATGGGTTCTCCACCGCTCCGTGCCAGTGGTCGCAGCCGGCCCCGCCCGATCCGCTGCGGATGACCGCCCCTTTGTCGAGCACGGCCACCCGCGCCCCGGCGCGGGCCGCGTTGACCGCTGCATGGCAGCCGGCGATCCCCCCGCCCACCACGAGTACGTCGAACTCGGCGTCCGTCTCTCTGTCGTAGCGAACCGGGTAGGGCCAGGGGGCGGGCTTGACGCCCGATGCGACCTCAGCGGCGACCTCAGCGGCCTCTTCAGACACAGCGGCCTCCTATTCCTGCGGTCCCTCTTCGACCTGGTGGACGAGCGCCGCCTTGCAGGACATGCTGGCCATCCGCAGTCCTTCCGGGTCGGGGTACTTGATCTGCTCCCGAGGGATGAAAGGCACGCTCTCCGCCGCCCGGTCGCCGAAGATGTCCGGCCGGCCCTCGGGGAACATGCGCGGATAGGGAACAGGCAACTTGTAGAGCTTCGCCGCCGTGCCCCCCATGATCAGGTTGATTTCGTCCTGGGTGAGCCAGTCGCCCACCCGGTCGATGATCCGCAGGCCCCAGCCGTAGAAGTCGGGCTGGTAGGTGGGAACGGCCGGCCAGTCTTTGTAGCCGAACATCATCATCGACATGTGGTTGCGGTATTCGAGAGGCTTGACCGGCGGTCCCCACTTCTCGATGCCCCGACGGACGATATGCTGCGGCACGTTGCCATAGTCGTGACCCCACGTAAGACGGGCGGCCGACACTCCCACCTCGAAGGCTACCTCGAACTGCTTCTCGCACCACCCTCCGGTCTCCATCCACACGTTGGGCAATCCTGCCACCACCGTATACATCTCCCGGATGCCGTCCAGGCCCCGGATCCACTCGTCCTCGACGCAACCGTGGGTCTGCATGATCTTCGCGCTCGGGTTTTCCGTGGAGATGCGGGCGAGCAGTTCGGTGAGCGTCCACTCCCCCTTGCGCTGCCAGACGAACTGGTCGTGGCACAGCACCGGGACGTCGTACCTGGCCGCCAATTCACACAGGGCCGCCCACTCTTCCACGCGCTCCTCAAAGCCGACCGGCCCCTCCGCGCCGGGCACCTGCAGGCTGCGGGCAGCCGAGCCGGGAGCGAACTCGCCGATGCCCACGAACCAGCCCGTCTTCAGCGCCTCCTCGACCTCGGCCAAAGCGGCCTTGAAGCTCCAGGGCTCCTCGCCGCGCATGGCCTTGAGGACGGTCTTCTGATCGCTGCAGCACGCCCGGAACCGGTTGGGGAAGCGCTTGACCAGCTTGGCCTGGGTCTCGTTGGTGGTGCCGGGGATGCTGGGCAGCAGTATGGCCATGTTGACGCCGTAGCGGTCCATGTCGTACATCGTGAGGAAGCAGTTGTCGAAGGGCTGCACCTCTGCGTGGAGACCGGTCCACTCCTCGTTGTCCACCATCTCCCATCCCTCCTCCGTGGCCGGCTGGTAGAGGGTGGTGATGTGGCAGTGCGTGTCGACGATGTAGCGGGCGATGGAGCGAGTCATGATGGACCTCCGGATAGTGAGGACAAGGGCGGATTCATCGAGCAGGCCGGCCCCTTGCCGGCACCTCCAGACCGTCTTCTGCGAAGATCACCCGGCCGGTGTAGCCACCGGCCGAGAACGCCTCCACCGTGCGTCGGATGAGCGCGTCATCAACCGGCAGCGGCCACAGGTGGGTCAGTACCACGGTGGCCGCACGGGACTCGGCAGCCACCCGCACGACCTCAGGTAGCGACATGTGATTGGGAGCCTCAGGATCGCCCCGGTAGGGCTCCCTAACCTGATATTCGGCCGGCAATTCTGACAGCGGGCGTCGGACCGGCCGCGGACGAGTCCCGTCGGCCCACGGGTTCGCGTCGATGACCAGGATATCGGCCCCCTCGGCCAACTCCACGAGGCGGGGATCAAAAGCCGTGTCACCGGAGATTACGATCGCCCTCCCCTCCACCTCGAACCGGTAGGCCAGATCGTACATGGAGTGGGTCATCTCGGCGGTTGCTACCCGAAGAGGTCCCAGGGCGAACTCGTTCTCTCCCGTCAGTTCGCGGATATCCACGTCCGTGAACATCCCCTCCACGCCGATTCCGGCCACTCCCCCACCCAGCATCCGATAGACCAGGTCGTCCCGGAAGAACGTGGTCAAGAAGCGGTGAAGCTCCGCCGTGCCCGGGGGGCCGACGAGGTCCATCCGCTTGCCGCCCTCATACCAGCGGGTGGTCATCATGTCGAAGTAATCGTTCACGTGGTCCTGATGGAGGTGGGTGAAGAGGATGGCGGCGATATCCCGGTGCCGGTAGGGGCCGTACTCGCCCCCTTTCACGAAGCTGAGCGTGGAACCGTTGCCGGTATCGACCACGTAGTAGGCGCCGCGATACTGGACGGCTGTGCACGCGCTCGCCCGAGCCGAATTCAGTTCGGGCGAACCGCTGCCCAGGGTGATGATGCTGAGCGCGTGCTCATGCGGATAGGCGGGCACATCTTCACCCGACATGCCCGGCAGTCTCATCACGTGTGTTCTTCTACCCACGGCCCCCACTGCTGTGAACGATCCCCTTCCTCTCGAAAGTGTCTCACTGAATGATATTGTTATATCAACGAGTGAGTGCCATTACTCTCGCAAACCCCGGCCCCATTGTCAATAGAGATCACCCTTCTCTCTGCGGAACCTCGGCCAGTTCGACCGCGGACAAAGCCCACGCCTGCCCGGACCTCGCATTCTCGGCAACCTGCTCCGGGCTCATGGCTCCGGCGATCACCGATCCCACGCCGTCCTCAGCCAGCAACCAAGCAAAGGAGAGTTCGAGCAACGAATGCCCGCGCTCCTCTGCGAACCGGCGCAATCGTTCTATGTAGGCGAAGTTCTCCGGGGTGGCGAGCCCACCGAATCGGGGCACCCTGGCCAAACGCGATCCCTCGGGCATCGAGCCGGAGTGGTACTTCCCTGTGAGCAGTCCCGATTCCAGCGGGAAATACGGGACAATGCCCATCCCGTGCCTGCGCGCGGCCGGGATATGCTCCTCCTCCTCGTCCCGGAAGAGCAGGTTCCAATGGATCTGGGAGGCCACGAAGCCCGGATAGCCCTCGGTGGCCGCCGCGCGGGCCGCCTCCTCGATTTGCGCCGTACTGAAGTTGGAGCATGCTCCGTGCACTACCTTCCCTGCCGCGGCCAACTCGGCAAGCGCCTCCAGCGCTTCCTCCGCTGGGGCCTCGGAATCAGGACGGTGCTGGTAGTAGAGGTCTATGCGATCGGTGCTCAGGCGGCGCAGACTGCCGTCGCAGGTCTCCAGGATCCGCTTCCGAAGGGCTCCCGGCCGATAGGCTTCCCCGGCCGGCCGGGGTGAGAACTTGGTGGCGATGACCGCCTCATCCCGCCGGGATCCGAGCGCCTTGCCGAGGAGGATCTCGGACTGTCCGGAGCCATAGCTCTCCGCCGTGTCGAAATGGGTGATGCCGGCGGTGAGAGCAGCATCCACCACCGCGCGAACCTGACGCTCGTCGAGCCGGGTCCCGAAATTGTTGCAGCCCACCCCCACGGCCGACACAATTGGGCCCGAGTTCCCCAGACGCCTCAATTCCACGTCACGACCTCCTTCCGCGCACCTATGCGTCCCTCACGAGACGGACATAGTTGTAGATGCGGATGGCGTCGCCCTGAGGACCGCGCCCATAGGGGAAGTCCGCAGGGTCGCCCACCTTGGGATCGGAGCGCTGGGCCCCGGCGCCGTGGACGTCCATCCAGCTGGCCCCCTCGACGTAGGTTCCGGCCGGCATCATCCCTGGGGCGGCACCTGGAGGCGGCCCCGCCGCGCCTGGCCCCGTCGGGGCGCCGGCTCCCGCCCCCTCCGGGGGAGAGCCGGGCTTGAAGTAGCCCATGGCCCGGCCGAAGGCCAGATAGTCGGCGGTGTCAGCGCGGCCGCCCGTCCCGATGTGAGTGGTGCTCGTCCAGTAGCAGGGGAAGTCGGGCTGCCCGGCCTCATTCGTGATCTCCGTGCAGGAGAAGAGCGGGTCGATGGCCGCCGATTGGGTGGTGTCGGGCGAGCGCGTGTAATCGATGATGCTCTGCAACTCCTTGACCCCCGGCACCCGCCAGTCGTTGTGGCCGAGGTAGTTCTGCGCGTTCATTTCCTCGGCCCAGGCCAGGGCTTCCTTCCAATCCAGGCCCTTGCCGCTGTCCGCCTGCGCCCACATCAAGCCTGTGGCGTTGTCGGTGATGGTTCCGTCCTTGTTGTCCACGAAGTCGTTCGTCCCGTAGGCCGGATTGCCCCGCACCAACTGCACGAAGAAGGTCTTCTCGCCTCCGCCCGGCATCTGGAAGCCGTAGCCTTTGATGCGTCCGTCGGCGAAGTTCACCCCGAACAACGTCCTGAAACCTCCCATGGTGGTGGACACATACAGGGTGCTGGAGGCGTACTGCGAATCGATGATCCGCTCCCCCTCCGCCGGGTTCCCGTAGACGAAGGTGAAGTAGTCGGTGTCGAGGAAAGGCACCTCTCCGCTCGCGTCAGGCGCCATCGGGTTCGGGTCGGTGCCCACGAAGAGGATGAGCGAGTAGAGCTCCTTGATGGTCGGCAGCCGCCAGTCGTCGTAGCCGCCGAACTTCTGCGCATTGAGCGTGGCCGGGTAGTCCTGCATCTGCTCCCAGGTCATCTTGTCGGCCTTGTTGATGACCCCGTCGCCGTTGCTCTCGGGCGAGCGCTGCCACACCAAGCCGGTGACGTTGTCGGTGACGGTGAGACCGTCGCCACTCAGCGTGTAGCTCGGCTGGTTGTCCGAGAACTGGGCGTCCTGCCCATAGAATTCCTCTCCGGCAGCCGGCGGTGTGGCCATCTCCGCCTGGTCGTCGTAGCAGGCCGTCTGCCCCGAGTCGACGAGGGGATAGGGCAGGGAGCCGGCGGGAACTCCGGCCGTCCCGCTATCCGCGGCCGGGGCCGTGGAAGAGCCGGTCGAGGTCGCCGGGAATGACGTCGATCCGGTCGTCTGAATCTCCATCTGTTCACCTCCGCAAGACGTGGTCATGACGACGGCCACGGCGAACATGAGGGCAAGACCCAGGAGCACACGTCCTCGCAGCCTTCCTTTGCCCCGCGGGCCGCCTCCGCCGGCCACCCGAACCCATCTCATCCGCCGTGATCCTCCAGCTCTCACACCGGCACCTCCATCCCGTCGACGGCAAAGGTCACCTGCCCCTGGAACCCCCCGCTGCGAAGTGCCGCCCGGACCCCTTCTTCGTCCACCCGGCCGGCCCGGAAGTGGGTGAGCAGTAGGTGCCCCACCCCGGCGCTGGACGCCATGGCCGCGACCTCTGAAAGGTTCGCGTGCGGCCTGACACCGAAATCGCCGCCGTACCGGCCGGCCGGCCGGTACTCGGGCTCCAGAGCCTCCAGCGGGGGCATCTCGAAAGCAGGTTCGTTCCCCCAGCGCTCGTCGCCGTCCATCACCAGGACGTCGGCGCCGGCCGCCAATTCGATCAACCGCTCGTCGAACGTTGTGTCGCCGGATATCACCACTGCCCTCCCGTCGGCTGCGAACCGGTAGCCCACGTCATACATGGTGTGGGTAAGCTGTGCGGTGGTGACGCCCAGGTCGCCGAGGGTGAACCGCTCCGATCCGATGACTTCTATGACCTCCACCCCCTCGAACATCCCGACGGCAGTGAGCCCTCGCCTCATCTCCCGCAACCAGCGGTAGGAGAGGTCGTCCTTGAAGAAGGTGACCAGGAATCCGTACAGTCTGCCCACTCCGGGAGGCCCCACGATGGCCACCTCCTTGCCGCCCGTGAGCCAGCGGTTGGTCATCACGTCGAAGAAATCGTTGGCGTGATCCTGGTGGAAATGGGTGAAGCAGACGGCGGCTATGTCCCGGAACGGAAAGGTCCCCTTCTCCCCGCGCAGCATGCTGTTCTGCGCACCGTTCCCCATGTCCACCACGTAGTACCGGCCCCGGTACTGCACCATGGTGCAGGGGCTGGCCCGCTCCAGGCTGGGCTGCGGGTTGCCGCTTCCGATGGTGATCACACTGAAGCCGGTGTCGTGCGGATACGGAGGGATGGGTGGTGGCGGCCCCGCGGCGATGCCCCGCGGGGCCTGCGCACCCTGCGGTCTCGTCTGCGCCTGGTCCATAGCGTCCTCCTAGAGGTGATGTCGCGGCCGCCTGGACGCGCCCAGAGTGCGCACCGCACGCACGTAGTTGTAGATGCGGATGGTGTCCCTCTGCGGTCCACCGCCTTCGCGATAGCAGGCGGGATCGCCCACCATTGGATCGGAGCGCATTGCCCCGGCCCCATGCACGTCGTACTCGTCCTCCGGACGGGCCGAGGTCTTGCCGGTGGCTTTGCCGAAGGCCACGTATACCGCCTGGCCGGGTGCGTCGACGAATGGGGTGCTGCTCCAGAACCATCCCTTCGGGTCGCTCATGTGGAAGACCGGGTTGATGGCCGGGATGAAGTCGTAGTCGGTGATGCTGTGCAACTCCTTCTGGTCCGGGAGACGCCAGTCTTCGTAGCCGGCCAGGTGCAGATGCTCGCAATAGTCGAGAGCCTGCTGCCAGTCGCGCGCCCTCCCATCATCGGCCTTCTGCCACATCAACCCGGTGGCCCGGTCGCTGATGGTGCCGTCGCCGTTGTCCACCAAGTCGTTGCTACCGTAGGCGGGCCCGCGCACACAGCGGATGCACCAGGTGGAGACCCCGTTGTACGGGTGGTTCTCCTTGGGATAGCTCTTGATGCGGCCGTCCGTGAAGTTGTAGCCGAAGAAGGTTGGAGCGATATGCATTACTCCCGGCTCGATCTTCTTCTCGCCGAAGTCCTGCCACCAATCGGAGAACAGCACCGACTTGGAGATGTACGACGTGGTTGTGACCAGCTGAGAGTCGATGAACCGGTAGCCGTCGACGTTCGCGGGGCCGTACGTGAGGTCGAAGTAGCGGTCGTCGAAGTACGCGCGACGGGGGTGCATGGTGCCGTTGGCGTCCACGAGGGAGATGAGCTCCTTGATGCTCGGTACCCGCCAGTCGTTGTGACCGCCGAGGCGCAGCCTCGCGGCGTAGTCTTCGGCCTCGTACCAGGTGACCCGGCCCTCCAGGGAGTCCTCCCGAGCCTCGGTGGTCTTCTGCCACATGAGGCCGGTGTTGAGATCGGAGACGGTGCCGTCCCCATTGTCGGCGTAGGCCGGCTCGAGCTTGAGATAGTGCGCGTCCTGCCCGTAGAAGGGCTCGCCGGGCTCCGGCCGCGGTATCTCTCCCCGGGGGCCGAAGAACCGCTTCATGTTCGTCCCCACGATGGGGTAGGTCAGCTTCTTCGTAGCGTCGTGCTTCGCGTCGGCCATGTCACTCCTCGTGTCGTTCTCACCTGCGTGTATGTCTCGACCCGTCAGCGGCCGCTGCCTAGCCCCAACCCAACAGGTAGGGCTTGGGCCAGCCGGGCTTGAGGTAGATCGCCTTCTCCGGGCATTCCAGGCACTGCCCGCAGAGCATGCAGTCGGTCTGGTAGAGAATCTCCGCCTTGCGGGACTCCCGGTTCATGCGGATCACATCCATGGGGCAGTTGCGCACGCAGATGCCGCAGCCGTTGCAGAGGGCGGGATCGATGACTTCGATAGCCATGGCTACCTCCCCTCTCCAGCGGTACGAGGCTCTGGCGAAGCGCCGGGCGGCGGAGAGGTACCCGGGACCTCGTTGGGGAGCCGCATCGGATAGCGCTCCTCATAGGGCCTGGCTCCATCGGGATGCCACGCGGCGGGGATCGGCTCCTTGAAGGCCACCATCCGCCCGTCGTCCTCCTTGAGTCGCGCCCAGGCGAGCCACTCGGCGTCGTTCCGGCCGGGGAAGTCCTCCCGATAGTGGGTACCCCGGCTCTCGGTGCGGGCCAGTGACGAGCGCAACTTCATCTCCGCGTTCAAGATCATGTTCTTGGTCTCGTGCGCCAGCCGCAGTTCGTGGTCGCCCCGGGCATACAGTTTGGGTGCTATGTGGTCCCGCAGGAACTCCACCGTGTTGAGAGCGGTTTGCAGCCGGTCACCGTGTTTGATGTACAGCACGAAGTACGGAGCCAGGGTGTTCTGCAGCACCTGAGTGACCCAGTGGGGCGTGAAGCCGCCCTTGCGCTCGAGCGGCTCGAGCAGGCGCGCGGTGGCTGCAGCCACGACCCGCTCGTCGATGCCGCCGTCCGCGCCGAGGCGTTCCGCCTCCGCGGCCGCTCCCAATCCGGCCCGGGCCCCGGTCGCCGCTGCGTGCATGGTGGCGAAGCCGAAACCCGAGTACGACGCCCCGATGAAACAGGAGCCGCAACTGTCGCCCGCCGCAAAGAGGCCGGGCACGCCGCAGGCGCAGTCATCGTTCACCGGGACGATCCCACCGGTGGCGTGGCCGAGCATCGAGCCTTGCGCTCCCGGGCCGCTCACCTTGAAAACGCCCCGCCGGCCGTGATCGACCATCAACGGCGCCCGGCCCTCGTGCGCCTCATACTCGGCGTCCAGCCAGCCGTGCCAGGCGACGCCGCGGACGGGCACCTCGGCCCCGTCGGCGTTGTAGAGGTGAGGAGCTTCGAACATTCCCGGTGCAGCCGCGGAATGTCCCGCGGAGAAGAACAGGTACATCGGCGGCCATGCGGGTTGGTCCGGATTCGTCGCGTGGGGAGAGACGAACTCCTTGCTGGTGATGACGGCGCCGGCGCGGTACCCCATGGCATGGCCGTCGGCCGTGAGCTCGTGAGTGGGATACCCGACCGGGCGGAACCCACCTCCGCCTGCGGCCACCACCACCGCCTTGGCCTTGATTACCTGCACTTCGTTGCCTTCTATGGAGAAACCGATGGCGCCGGCCACCCGTCCCTCTTGCTTCAGCAACTCGGTGACCATGAACCTATCCTTGAGCTTCACTCCAGTCCTGATCACATGTTTGCGGATCACCTCGGTGAACCCAGGCAGCCAGTGCACTACCTCGCTCACAGTCGGGGGAAACTTGTGCGTATCGGGCAGCTCGACGTTCGCATGCGGGTGGGGTAAGCGCACCACCTCACCGTTCTTCTCGTGAAAGCGCACGCCATAAGAACGCAGATCGGCGAAGCGTTCCCGGGAATCCCGGAACACCAGCTCGTTCCAGTGCCGATCGTTCATGTACTCACCGATGACGTTCACCTGCTCGAGCCATTGCCCGAGATCGTGGCCCCAGTCCGGATCGAACACGGCGGTATCGCCTGCATAGGGGGTCTCCCCCGACTTGCTGACGTACCCCTTGTCTACGAGCAGCACGTTCCGGCCCCGCTCGCGAGCCTTGATAGCAGCAAAACTGCCGGCCAAGCCGCCGCCGATCACGAGGACGTCACATTCGATCAACGCACCACCTCCTTGCCCGCCTGCTCCCTAACCCCAGCTGGCGATGAAGCCCGTGCTCTTGTATGGGCTCACGCCAATCGCCCCGACGGGACAGTCGAGCGCACATTGCTCGCAGTTCATGCACTCTTCGACGTAGCGTATCTGCGCCTTCCCGCGCGATTCATCCATCCGGATGACGTCCATGGGGCAGCTGTCGACACAATCGCCGCAGCCGATACAGACTTCTTCGTCGATCCTCTCGATGGCCATCGGGTTCACACCACCGCCGTCAATCCGCCGTCCACAAACATGATCTGACCGGTCACGTAGTCGGAGGCCGGCGACGAGAAGAACAGGACCGGACCCACGAGATCCTGAGGCTGGGCCCACCGGCCCAAGGGGATGCTCTCGGTGAGTTCCCGCGCGGCCGCCTGATTTGTCAGGATCGGGGCCGTGAAGCCGGTCTCCACCACTGTGGGGGCGACCGCGTTCACGTAGATCCGGTGCGGGGCCCATTCCACCGCCAGTTGCCGGGTCAATGCGTCGACCGCGCCCTTGCTCGCGCAGTAGTCGGCCATGCCTCCCCGCGTGCCGTACCGCGCCCGCACCGAGGAGATGTTGACGATCTTCCCGCCTCCCCGCTCCATCATCTCCTTGCCGAACACCCGGCAGCAGACGAACGTTCCGACGGCATTGATCTCGAGCGTCTGCCGCAACGTCTCCACAGCCACCGACACCGACGGCGTACGAGCGGCCACTCCCGCCGCGTTCACGAGGATCTCCACGCCTCCCCACAGGGCTGCCAAATCTGCGGCCAGGTTCTCTACCGAGGCTTCTTGGGTGACGTCCACCGTACGGGCGAAGGTGCGGCACCCGAAAGCCCGGACCGCGTCGGCGGCCGCGTCGGCGGCCGCCCTGTCCTGATCGGCGACGGCCACATCAGCACCATGCTGGGCGAGCCCCGCCGCCAACGTTGCGCCTATCCCGCCGGTCCCCACTACGAGCGCCTTCTTGCCCGTGAGGTCCATGAGGTTCACGAGCGGGTCCTTTCCGCGAGCGCAGAGGCCTCTCCGGGCACTCGATTCGGATACCGCTGCACGTAAGGGATGCTCGGGTCCGGGTGCCATCCGGCCGGCACCGGGAGTTTGAAGAGCTCCATGCCCCCGGGCTCCGCTGGACCTGCAACCGCGATGGAACCGGTAGCGGAAGTCCCACTCTCCTCTCCACCTCTCCGCTTCCTGAGAACCACCCAGGCGAGCCATTCCCCATCGTTCCGGAGGGGATAGTCCTCACGGTAGTGACAACCGCGGGTTTCGGTCCGGAAGAGTGAGGACCGCAGCCGCATCTCCGCGTTCAGAACCATGTTGCGCGTCTCGTGGCAGAGCCGTAGCTCGTGCTGATCCCGCGCATACAGCTTCCCAACCAGATGGTCGCGGAAGAACTCCACGTTGGTGAGTGCCGCCCGCAGCCGGTCGCCGTGCTTGACATAGAGCACGTAGTACGGGATCACCGCGTTCTGCAGCATCTGCGTTACCCAACGGGGGCTGAAGCCGCCGGTGCGCCGGAGCGGAGCTGTGACCGTTTCCGCCGCAGCGTCCAGGGCCGCAGGGACGGCCGCGACAGAGGGCGATGCCGCCGCGAAAACAGCCGCCGCCGCACCCGCGCGCGCACCCGTCACGGAGCAACCCAGCACGGACTGGCCGATAGCAGCGTACGTAGCCCCCGACTGCATCGTCCCCAGGCTGTCGCCGGCGGCGAAAAGTCCAGGCACGTTCGAGGAGCAGTCAGTGTCGGCCGGCCACACACCTTCGGCTTTGTGGGTGGACATACCACTGGCCGCCCCGCCCACCACCTCGTACCGAACGCCATCCGCCAGCTCCATGCGTATGGGGGCCCGGCCCCCATGAGCTTCGAAATCCAGGTTCAGGTAGAGCCCCTGCGCGGGAGGCACCGGACTGCCGTCCGCCGTCGTGAGCAGACCGCGCGGCGGCCTACCGTCGTGAGAAGCGCGCCCATAGCGGCCGAAGCTCACGGGCGCCGCCCAATCGGCCCGGCCCCCATGCGGGTCGGAGAACTCCTTGCCGGTGATCTCGGCTCCAACTCGATAGGCCATACAATCCGCGTCGGAGGTCAGGTTGGAGATGGGCCACCGACCCGGCCGGAATCCGCCGGCGCCGGCGGCGAGTACCACCGCCTTCGCCAGGAACACAAGCAGCGCGCCCTCCTCGTCCATGGGGAACCCGACCGCCCCGACTACCCGACCCCCGTCGGTGAGCAACTCGGCCACCATGGTGCGGTCGACGATCGTCGCTCCGCACTCGATCACCCGGCGCCGCAGGGCCATGGAGGGGTGGCGCACTTCCATCATCACGGCCTTGCAGGGCCCCCCGGGCATGCCCCCCCGCTGCGGTTCTTCGCCGGGGCGTGCCGCCCCGCCGGGCCCGAACCGCACTCCCCACGACATCAGCTCCAGGTACCGCTCGTACGACTCGTTGAAGCACAGCTCCGTCCAGGTGCGGTTGTTGAGGTACTCCCCACCCGTGTCTATCTGCTGCATCCAGGCGTCCAGGTCATCCCCCCACTGCGGGTTGAAGACACAGTAGCTGCCGGCAAAGGGGGTCTGCCCCGACTTGCCGGTGTAGCCTTTGTCCACGAGGATCACCGAGACTCCCGCCTCCCGCGCCCTGATGGCCGCGGTGCAGCCGGCGAGACCGCCTCCCACCACGAGAACGTCCGCCTCGAAGTATCTTCGGGCTGATGACGTTCCGTCATCCACCGTCGCATGCCTCCGTTCGTCGATCTTCGTCCGTCTCCCGACGCTGCCGGCGTCATCCTCCGGCGCGCCAGGCAACGGCGCCGTCTGAAAGGACCGGCCTGCGGCCCGGGTGCGAGACCATGCCCGATGGGGCCGCAGGCCGGCATTCTTCACTGTCTGTCGAAGGGCGGCGGCGCGTGGGCGCCGCTCGACTCCCTCGACTATTCTGCTGCTATCGGTCTACTTCTCCAACCAGGCCTCGATGAACCACGGGGTCGGCGTGTTCGCCACCGTCCAGTTCATGTTCTTGAATTTCGGACCACTGACCGCGATGAAGTCCTGCATCGTGACCGGGACGATGGTGGCATCGTCGTACGCGGCCTTCTCCATCTGCGCGCAGAGGGGGAAGGTGTCGGCGATGGTCTCCACCTGCTGGGCCTGATCCATCAGCGTGTAGAACTGATCGGGGAACGTGGCGCCGGGGAAGTAGATGGTGCCCTTGCCGAACATCTCGACGGCGCCCTGAAGGACGTTGGGCGGACCGCCCCGCTCGCCGTTCACCACGATGTCGCTACCCGAAGGCGGCTGGGTCATGATCGGGGCGAAGGCGGCCTGCGGCACGCCATTCAGCTTGACCTTGATGCCGACCGCCTGCAGGTTGGCCTGGACGGCGGTCATCGCATCGGAGTTGCCCTCAGTGGCGTTGTAGCTGATGGTGATCTCCGGGATCTGCTTGCCGGAAGCAGCAATCAGGTCCTTCGCCTTCTGCGGATCGTACGTCCGCGGGGTGGTCCCCGGGTCGACCACGTCCGTGATGCTGTGGATGATGGAGTACACCGGCGGCTCGAAACCGAGGGCCGCCGACTTGGAGATGCCCTCCTTGTCGATGGCATATTCCAGCGCCATTCGCAGGTTCGGATCGCTCCAGACCGAGGCCGGATCACTGGTGTTCATCTCGAGCATCGAGACCGGACCACCGAAGTGGTTGAGGGTGTACTTGTCAGGCTCTTCGGCCAGCTGCTTCGCTCCCGGGTAGCTGATGTGGTCGGCCCCATCCACCTGGCCCGACTGGACCGCCACGGTCATGGTCGTCGGGTCTTTGAACACGATGATGTCGACCCCGTCGAGGTAGGGTAGTTGCCGGCCCGCGGCATCCTTCATCCAGTAGTCGGGGTTCTTCTCGAGCACCATCTCCTGGTTGGGAGTGAAGGACTTCAGTTTGAAGGCGCCCGTTCCCACCGGGTTGGTGTTCATCTTGTCCTCGCCCATCTGCTGGTAGGCCGTGGGCGAGAACACCGCCCATGACTTGCGGCCGATGAACGGCAGGATCTGGTTGCTCCAGTTCTTGAGATTCACCTGCACGGTGTAGTCGTCCACCACTTCGACGGACTTCACGAAAGCGAAGTCCGGCGGGGGTCCAGGAGGTCCAGGAGGTCCAGGAGGTCCGGCCGGAGCGGCGGTCGTGTCACCGCCCGCGGGCGGGGCCGCAGCAGCGCTCGTGTCGGTAGCGCCCGCGGCTGGAGCAGCTGCACCGCCGGCGGGAGCCAGCCACAGGTCCCAACAGAACTTGCACGCCTGGGAGTTGAAGTCAGTGCCGTCGGTGAACTTCACCCCTTTTCTGAGGTGGAAGATGTAGGCCGACTTGTCGGGGGTGAGTTCCCAGGTCTCGGCCAGAGCCGGCATGTACTCGTCCGGAGTATCGCTGGGATAGAACATCCCCTCGAGGAACAGTCCTTCGAACCACTGATCCGGCCCGATGACGTTCGCCGGCACGCCGAACTTGGCCGGCGTGGAGAGTACGGCGATCTTGGCAACGCCACCCATGACCGGTTCCCCGGCCGCCGCGGTCGTCGCCGTGGTGGCCGAGGTCGTGTCGGTGCCACCGCCGGCTGTCGTGTCGGTGCCACCGGCCGTGGTGGCCGTGCTCGCTGCCGTCGTCGTGGTGTCCGACCCCCCGCAGCCTGCGACCGCCACCACGGCGACCACAAGCAGCGCGAGGAGCGCCACCCACACCATCTTGCGCATCTATCCCTCCTTGTCTTAGCCCTTTCCCGCGGTCAGAGATCGCGGGTCTTTCCCTACTCAGCCCTCACTCGCTCGACCAGTGCTTCGTTGCCCCCTCCTTCCCTTGCTCTCGTCGCTACGCGAGTAGACAGGACACGTAATGATCCTCCGCCACTTCGCGCAGCTGGGGCACCTCGGTCCTGCAGGCGGCATTGCAGTGTGGACAGCGTGGATGGAACGTGCAACCCGATGGCGGATTCAGCGGACTGGGGAGCTCGCCCTGGAGTATGGGCCGGGGACGTTCCGCCTCGACCACCGGGTCAGGGATGGGAACGGCGGTGAGCAGGGCCTGCGTGTACGGATGCAGAGGGGAGCTGTAGAGGAGATCCGACCTGGTCAACTCCACGATTCGCCCAAGGTACATCACGGCCACCCTGTCGCTGACGTGCCTCACAACCGAGAGGTCGTGAGCGATGAAGACGTAGGCCAGCCCCCCCACCCCCTCCTGCAGATCCTGGAGGAGGTTCATGATCTGAGCCTGCATCGAGACGTCCAAGGCCGAGACGGGCTCGTCGCAGATGATGAGCGACGGGTCGCAGGCGAGAGCCCGGGCGATGCCGATACGCTGCCTCTGGCCCCCGGAAAACTCGTGCGGCACCCGGTCCATCATCGACGGATCGAGCCCCACCAAGCGGAACAGTTGCTCAAGCCTCTCGTTGTACTCGCGCTTGCCGTGCACGAGCTTGTGGATGCGCAGAGGGTCCCCGACGATCGAGCCCGCGCTCTTGCGTGGGTCGAGCGACCCGCTCGGGTCCTGGAAGATGAGACTCATCCGCCGGCGGATCGGGCGAAGCTGGCTCTCGTTCAGACGGGTGATGTCCCGGCCCTCGAACCAGATCGTACCGGAGGTCGGCTTGTAGAGCCGGATGACCGAGCGGCCGATGGTTGTCTTCCCACACCCCGACTCGCCCACCAGTCCCAGCGTCTCTCCCCTGCGCACAGTGAGGTCGACTCCGTCGACGGCCTTCACCGTACCGATCTTGCGCTTCCACACCCCCTGGGTCACCGGGAAATGGACGGCAAGGTTGTTGAGGCGGAGTACCTCGTTCCCGTCAGGAGAGGGCCGGTGCACGGTCCACCTCCTTCAGATCGACCCAGCAGCGTACACGGTGACGCTCGCCCACCTCGCGGAGTTCCGGCCAGGGGTCCTGGTGGCAACGATCCACGGCGAAGGGACAGCGGGCCAGGAAGGCGCATGTGCCGGGCAGGTCCACCAGGTTGGGAGGCATGCCCTCGATGGACACGAGACGGCGGCCCTCCTCTTCGTCCAGCCGGGGCACAGACCCCAACAGACCCCGCGTGTAGGGGTGGCCCGGGCGCTCGAAAATGTCCAACGTCGTGCCTTCCTCCACCACCCGGCCGGCATACATCACGTAGATGCGCTGCACATAACGGGCCACCACCCCCAGGTTGTGGGTCACGATGACCAGGGAGGCCCCCAGTTGGTTCACCAGATCTTTCATGAGTTCCAGCATCTGTGCCTGAGTGGTGACGTCCAGCGCGGTGGTGGGTTCGTCGGCGATGAGCACACGCGGACTGCAGGAGAGCCCCATAGCGATCATCACCCGCTGACACATCCCTCCCGAGAACTGGTGGGGATAGTCCTTCACCCGGCGCTCCGCCCCGGGGATGCCAACCATCTTGAGCAGTTCCACGGCCCGCTGCATGCTTGTCTGCCCTTTGAGACCGCAGTGCAGCTCGTATGCCTCCACCAGTTGAGCCCCGATGGTCATCACGGGGTTCAGCGAGTTCATGGGCTCCTGGAAGATCATGGCGATCTGGCCGCCGCGCACGGTTCTCATCTCCGGGCCGTTCCGCTTGTACTTGAGAAGGTCCTTGCCCTCGAAGAGCACCTGCCCCCCGGCGATGCGCCCCGGCGGGCTCTGCAGCAACTGCATCACGGCAAGCTGGCTGGCCGACTTCCCGCATCCGGATTCCCCCACGATGCCGACGATCTCGTTCTCGTAGAGGTCATAGGACACTCCGTCAACGGCGCGGACGATCCCGAGGGGGGTCTTGAACTCCACTCGCAGGTCGCGCACCGCGAGGACGGGCGACCGGGCGCCTGCCTGTTCCGGCCCGCTCACATCGTCCCTCTGAGCCGCGGGTCGAGCACGTCGCGGAGACCATCGCCCAGCATGTTGAAGGCGAACACCACGAGAATGATGGCCACGCCAGGAACAAGGGACTGCCAGGGATCGGTGAGCAGGTAGGGGAAGCCGGCGGCCACCATGGCTCCCCATGCCGCGGTGGGCGCCTGGATGCCGATACCCAGGAAGCTGAGAGCCGCCTCCCCCAGGATCGCGGCCCCGATCTGCATCGTACCGAACACAAGCACGGCCGGATATGCGTTCGGCATGACGGTACCGAACATCGTGCGCCAGCGCGGCGCACCCATAGCCCGCTGCGACGACACGTAGTCACGCTCCTTGATGGTGAGCGTCTGGGCGCACATCAGGCGGGCGAAGGGGGGGATCATGCTGACGGAGATGGCGATGACCACGTTCTTGAGGCCCCCACCCAGCACGGCCGCCAAGGTGAGGGCGAGCAGCAGCATGGGGATGGACATCAGCATGTCTACGATCCGCATGATGACTGTGTTGACCAACCTGCCCAGGAAGCCGGCGGCCGTCCCCAGCAGACCCCCGACGACGAGCGCCGCCGCTACCGCGGCAAGACCAACGATAAGGGAGGTGCGGGCCCCGTAGATCAGCCGGCTGAGAGTATCGCGCCCGAGGTTGTCGGTGCCGAGCAGATGCTGGGCCGAAGGCTTGGCCAGAGAGTTCTGCATGTCCGGCACATAGGGATCGTAAGGAGCGATCAGAGGAGCGAAGATGGCCATGAGGAGCATAAGGACGATGACGACGGCGCCAAACATGAACAGGCCCTTGCGCAGCAGCAGGTGGATGGCCAGCCGGCGGGTGCTCATGCGTCTGGCCGCGGCTTGGGCCAGCACGACGGGCGGAGCTATCTGGGCGTCCTTCACGATACCCTCACCCTCGGATCGAGGTAGCCATACGAGATGTCGACGACCAGGTTCATGAAGACGACGATGATGGCCACCACGAGGACGACCCCTTGGACCACCGCGTAGTCCTTGTTGAAGAGGGCCTCGGTAGCGAGCTGTCCCATTCCTCGGATGTTGAACACGTTCTCAACGAGTACCGAACCGCCCAGCACCATGGGGATGGCCATTCCGGACAGGGTGACCACCGGCAGAATCCCGTTCTTGATCACGTGCCTGGTCACCACGACCCGCTCGCGCAGCCCCTTGGCCCACGCCGTCCGCACGTAGTCCTGATGGATGATGTCGAGCATGGCCGAGCGCGTCTGCCGGGTCGACCCGGCAAGCGGGACGAGGGCAAGGCAGAAGGCGGGTAGCACGAGCTGCTTCAGACTCATCCCCAGATCGGAGAACGGGGACGTGTACCCCCCGATGGGCAGCCAGTTGAGCTTGTACACGAAGAGGTAGATCAGCAGGATGCCCAGCCAGAAGACTGGGATGGTCATGCCGAAATTGGCCAGAGCCGTGAGTGTGTTATCGAGCCATTTCCCTCGTCGGATGGCGCAGAGGATCCCCAGGGGGATGCCTATGAGGTGGGCGAAGATGAAGGCGACCACCCCGTAGTAGAGGGTCACGGGAATCGCCTGCTTGAGCTCGGCGCCTACCGCGGTCCCTCGGATGATGGACTCGCCGAAATCTCCCTTGACGACGTTCCCCAACCACTCCACGTACTGCACCACCACGGGCCGGTCCAGCCCGTACTCGTGCCGCATCGCGTCTATCTCCTCCTGTGTATGCTGGTGATAGACGTCGGAAGTCATATACATGAGGATGGGATCACCCGGCAGCCAGTGCATGATGCCGAACACCAGGAAGGAGGACAGGAGCACTACGGCGATTGCCTGAAGGATCCTCTTGATGAGGTAGGCGATCATCCTCAGTCCCCCTTTGCCGCGTTCCCGATCACCGGGACCATGCCTTCAGCAGCTCCACGCTTTGGACACTCGTCCGGATCCCGGCGGCGGAATCTCTCGTTCAGCGGCCAGGTTACAGATTTTGCCTGCAATCAGCACTATTATCAAGTCGCTCTGGCGCTCGGATGTGCCGCCCCAGAACCGGCTCTCCTCTGACACAGGATGCATCTGGGGGTCAACGGCACGGTAGTGAGGCTCCCGGACGGAACGTCCTGCGGCTCTCATCGACCCAATCCCCCCTTGCGTCTCTTTGTCTCATCTGTTGATACGCCTGTATCACAGACATGACCAATGTCCCACCTCCAGGAGGGTTTGTCAATAGCCAACCGACCGACGGAGGAGGGCCGCGGATCGCGCTCGCGAAACCAGGCGCCGCGCAGGACGCCCGCCGTCAGCGCCGAGGTACCAGCCGACCTGCGAGTATCGCCACCCCGATCGCGATGATTACGATGGGGCCGATGATCTCCCAGCGCTCGTACCACAGACCGAAGCCGATCCCCAGCCAAATGGCACCCCATACGAACGAACCCATGAGCGGACGGCGGTAGCGGGGAACGGCCAGGCGCAGCAGGGCGACCATGAGGATGAGACCTCCACCGCCCCAGAAGAAGATCCCCCAGGCGTGGCTGTCGTCCGCGAAGATGTCCGCGTTCTGCAGGAGAAGAGTAACCCCCAACCAGATGACGAGCAGGGCGAAGGAGACGAAGCCGAAGGGGTCGCGGCGGTATTTCTCTTCCATACCCCTGCCCTTCTCCTGCCGCTTTTCCTGGTCCTTCTCGTTCTGCTTCTCATCCGTCTTCTCGTCGGAGTTTCGCGGACGGCGAGGGCCGCCGCCATGCGGGGGGTACTGACCGGGAGGCGGGTACTGACCGGGAGGCGGGTACTGGCCCTGCGGAGGCTGCTGGCCCTGCGGAGGCTGCTGGCCTTGCGGCGGATACTGGCCGGGCGGAGGATAGCCGCCCTGCGGCGGGTATTGCTGGTTCGGGTCCTGCGGTCCTTGGTCCGGAGACATGTCGCCCTCCATGTCGACAGGAACGTCTTCTGGCAGGTCGATTGTACTCGGAATGCCGGCCGCCGGAACCCACGGTCGACGTAGCCCAGCCCTCGAGCGGGACTTCGGGCCGGTCCTCCCGGCTAGCGGATCCCCAGGTACTTGTGTGTCTGAAGCGAAAGCCGCCAGTCGGGGTGCTCCATGACCAGCCTCACGGCCCACGACTTCGCTCCGGCGGCGCCGGCGACATCCTCCATCGGTTGGACGGAGACAATCGCCCCGGGGTTGGCCGCGGCCAGCCGCTCCGCCACCGAGACGGGCATCCGCTCATCCACCACCAGTTTCAGCTCGTCGATGAGCCCCCTCCACTCGGGAGCGACCCCGTACAGAGGCGGCTTGGGACTGACCACGACCCAATCGAAACCGGCCCCTTCCTGGTCGCCCACCCCGCTGGTGCCGGCGACGACCTTCTCCGGCTCAGGCGACCGGGGCGGCGGCATGGTGCCGTTCGTCTCGAGGTGCACCCGCAGTCCGCAACGATGCGCCTCTAGCAGGAGAGCGGCCACGCCTTCCGGCTGAAGCAGGGGCTCTCCGCCGGTGAGGCACAGGCGGGGCAGGTGGGCGCGGGTCATGATCTCCGCCACCGAGAGAGTCTCCCCGCCCCCGGGGTCCCAGCTCTCCGGCGAGTCGCACCAGCGGGTGCAGGCGAGACCATCCTGAGGTGCATTGCAGCCAGCCAGACGCACGAAGGTCATGGGAACCCCAGTCCAGAAGCCTTCGCCCTGGAGGGAGTCGAAGATCTCTATGACGTGCAGGTCGGCCATGCTTGCTGGTGATCCACCTCCGACCCGAGAAACCGTGGTGCTTGCCGGCCGGAACCGCGCGCCCGGCTTATCACCTGTCCCGGCTGCCACCGCTCCTAGGGCGTCACTTCCACGTACGAATTGGGTCCCTCGGCCAAGCGGACCCGAACCACGGGCAGCCCCGCAGCCTGGAGCGTCTCGAACGCCCAGTTGGCCACCGCCTCCGACGTCGGCACGAAGTCGAACACGTCGTTCAGCAACTGATGATCGAGCCTTTCCACAACCATCTCGCTCACCCGAGCTCGCAGGTCGGCGAAGTCCATGACCATGCCGGCGGCCGGTCCTGAGGCCTGCGGTGTCCCCTCGACGGACACCTCCAACCCGTAGGTGTGACCGTGCAGCCGGAAACACTTGCCTTCGTGATCAGGCAGGCGGTGAGCGGCGGCAAACGTGGCCATCACAGTGATGGTCGTCTTCATGGAGCCGACCCCGCACCCGAACGATACGGAACCGGGTCGATGGCCCCCGCCGCGGCAAACGCAGCCAAACGTCCCTGGCAGGTGTCGCACACGCCGCAGGCCGGGCTGAGGCCCTGATAGCAGGAATGCGTGAGTTCGTAGGGTACCGCGTGCTCCAACCCCCAGCGCACGATATCGGCCTTGCTCCACTCCACGAAGGGAGCCTCGACCCGCAGCCCGTACTGAGTGCCGAGTCGCACCGCCTCGTCGGCGGCCCGCACGAATTCCGGACGGCAGTCTGGATATCCCGTGTAGTCGTCATGATGCACGCCGAGCCACAGGATGGCGGGACCGACTGCGTCCTGCAGGCTGGCCATCTCGGCGAGGAACAGGAGGTTGCGGGCCGGCACGTACGAGGGAGCCACACCGGTCGTCGCCGCCAAGTCCCTCCCCTCGGGCAGGTCGCGGTCGGCATCGGTGAGCGCAGATCCCCTGATGGCCGGCAACTCTACGAGGTGGTGCTGCATGCCGAAGTGGGCGGCCACGTTCCGAGCGGCCCGTAGCTCCACCGCGTGCTTCTGCCCGTAGAGGAAGGTGTACGCTTCGATGGTCTCTCCCGAGTGCCGCTCTCTCACCCAGGCCGCCAGCGTGGTCGAATCCAGGCCCCCGCTCAGGAGGATGCAGTGAGCCGGGAAGTGTGCGTCGGTCGGCGCGGGGGCGGCATCGTCGCTCACACCCGCTCCTCCCCATGCGCCCGCTCCCGGCAGCCATGTTCAACGGTTACCACAGTCTTGACGTTGCCGCGCACGCTGAAATCAGCCGTCACCCGCATCCAGCGGGGATCCAGGAGGGCCACCAGATCGTCCAGGATCTGGTTGGCGACCGCCTCGTGGGATATCGCCCGGTCGCGGTAGCCGTTGATGTACAGTTTCAGCGAGCGCAACTCCACGATCCGGTCGCGCGGCTGGTAGCGCACCTTGATGAGTGCGAAGTCGGGAAAGCCGGAGCGCGGACAGAGACAAGTGAATTCCGGGATGTCGAACGCCACCAGGTAAGGACGTTCCGGATTCGGGTTCGGCCACGACTCGAGCCTGTTCTCCCGGATGGCCGCCGTACCGTACAGTTCCCTGTTCTCGTCCATGCGCCGAAGTATACCCTTCCGCCATTGTCGTGCCTCGGTCGCAACCGCGCTACGGTCGGCTGAAGCTCTTCGGTGGGCCACCTCGCTGTTATAGTGACTGAACCCGAAGAATCGAGGCGGAGAGGACCGAACGATGACGAAAGGAGAGCCGGCGACGAGCCCCACCTCCGGCGCTACCCGCGCCAGGAGCGAACGGCGCTTTCTGCTGTTCCTGGGGGTGGGTCTGCTGGCCGCTGCCGTCATCGTCTACGTGGCCCAGTACCTCATCTTTCGGGACGGCCGCAACCTCTTCTTCTACATCTTCATCGATCTGGCCTTCCTCCCCGTGGAGGTACTGGTCGTGGGAATCATTGTGGAGCGGCTCATCTCCCGACGGGAGAAGAGCGCGATCGCCCAGAAGCTGAACATGGTGATCGGAGCGTTCTTCAGCGAGTTGGGCGCCCCGCTTCTGTCCCGGCTGCTCCCCTGCATGGAAGGCAGCGCCGACATCAGGCAGCGGCTTCATCTCCAGGCCTCCTGGAAGAAGGACGATTTCTCCCGGGCATACCGGTTCGCCCGCTCCCTCCAGTGTGGCATCGACCTGGGCCAGGTTGACTTGTACGAACTGCGCGAGTACTTGCTGCATAAACGGGACTTCGTCCTGCGCCTGCTCGAGAACCCCAACCTCATCGAGCACGACCGCTTTACAGACCTCCTGTGGGCTGTGATGCACCTCATCGACGAACTCGAGGCCCGGCCGATCCTCACCGGCCTGGCGGGCACCGACGAGGCGCATCTCCATATCGACGTCCGCCGGGCCTACAACGCGCTCCTCGCCGAATGGATCCTGTATGTGGAGCATCTCAAGGCCAACTACCCGTACCTCTTCTCTCTGGTAGTCCGCATGCACCCCTTCCAGGAGAACCCGTCGCCCACCGTGAGTAGCTGAAGCCTGCGCATATCCCCTTCCCGCTTCGACGTGGGTAGGTGGCGCCCGAGTCGCCGGGGCGGGCGCGCGATCTCCAGCCACCCTCCCGATCGACCTCGCCCCGAAAAACTTCCTAGTCGCCTGAGGTCAGCAATCTCACTGTCACTTTGACGCGCTCGCGGTAGCTTTCCGCCACCTTCGTCTGGACTTCTACCAACAGGGCCTCGTGGGCCTCGAGGACGTAGCGCGTCACCTGGGGCCGGGCGGTAGACATGAAGCGGGCCAGGTCGGCCTGCATCCTCTCCCGCATCCTCCCGGTGGGGTTGAGCAGGCGATCGAAGGCGCTGCCCAACGCCGTTCCCGCCGCAGCCGCCACAGCAGGCACCACCAAGCCACCGGCCGCCGCCCCGCCCAGGAACAGGCCGGCTACCCCGAACCCGGCTGTGGTGGCCCGACCGCGACGCATGGTCGTCTCCGTGGGGAAGCGGCCGTCTTCAGGGATCTCGAAGGGCACGATGCTCAGAGGCTCAGCCTTCTCCCGCATCTTCCGGCGCCGACGAGCCGAACGCCGGTAGGCGAGGAAGGAGATGGCGAGGGCGATCACCAGCAGCGCTATCGATATCCACCGTCGAGGTTCCCCCCACCCGACGACAACGGTAAGGGCGCCGACGATAGCCCCCAAAATGGCGAATACCTCCCAGAAACTGCGCCGCCAGGCGAACGCACGCAGATCCTTCCGGTATAGGTCGTCGAACACGGCTTGGGTGCTCTCGGTGTACCAACTCTCGTATCGCTCGAGGATCGCGTCGCTCGTTTCATTGCATTTTTTAAAAAGTGCATCAATTACTGCATTCCAGGAGGTCCGGAAGGCCCCGCTGAAATCACGCAATTCGGCCCTCGTCGCCCTTTGGACATACAGGGTCATGTGCTTCTCGAGCACAGAGAGCTGCCGCAAGGTCTCGGCCTCCGCCCAACGCTGGTGCTCT
>CAZWAR010000027.1:0-29025 GCA_964631965.1 uncultured Gaiellales bacterium | reverse complement strand
TGAACACCCCGCTCAGAAAATCCTTGACCAGGCTCTGAGCGCCGAAGCCGACGGCAATGCCCGCTATGCCTGCGCCGGCGAGCAACGGAGCCAGGTTCACGTCCAACTCCGAGAGACAGAGCATGATCGCCACGACCCAGATCACGATGCTCGCGATGCTACTGAGGACGTGCGCCAACGTCTTCGTCCTGAGGGCTGCGCGCGAGGCTCGCTCGCTCACGGGTATGGCGCTGACGAGCGTCTCGCGCACCATGTCGAGCCCCCGGGACAGCGCGGAATCCTCATCCGCGGCTTCACACGAAGCAGTCGCCGCTCGTTGTGCCTCGTCTCGCGCGATCGAACGATCGGCGAGCTTCTGTGCCACTCTGCGGGCCGCCCGCCGGACCAGGCGGCTGACGATAAACGCTGCCAGCAGGATCAGCACGATCCTGATGGGTTTTGTGACGAACCAATCGACGTGGTCGGTGAAGAAATCGGATATGGCGGTCCACACGGGTGCGAACCCTCCTTCCGTCGTCGGGAAGATTGCCTTTCGCCCATTCTGCGCGACTCTCCCGGCAGGACGCCATCAACCACCCGGGTATACCGCCTAGTCCGAGTGGCTACCCGAGCCTAGTCCTTTGTGGGTACGAAAGACACCCATCCCTCGCCCGTGCTAGTCTAGGCCTCCACCCACTGGAGGGCAGGCATGCGGACGGAGGGAGACAGAGAACGGCCGCGGTCGGCCAGGACCTCGGTGGTTCTGGTTCACCATCACGCACTGCTGCGTGAAGGACTGGCCGCCCTGCTCGATTCCGGCGGTTTCGCGGTGGTCGCCGACTCGGGAGAAGCCCGCGAAGTCCCCGGTCTCATCGAGGAACACCAACCGCAATTGCTCCTGATCGAGTGGGACGTACCCGGCGTCGATGAGGCCTACCTCTCCGCCCTGGTCTCTGGTCCCCCTCCCACTCCGACGGTGGTCTTGATGACGCGCCCTGAACTGTCCGAGGAACTCACCAAGCCTCTTCGCGCCGGGGTATTCGGCTGTCTGTCGGTGAACCTCCGCTCTGAAGATTTCCTCGCGGCGCTGAAGGTGCTTGCTCGGGGAGACGTGGTGATCTCTCATGACATGACCGCCGCGCTCCATGACGAAGGCCCGGGAGCTTCGAAGCCTCTCGCCACTCTCACCGCCCGCGAGTTGCAGGTGCTCCGCCTGCTCGGGGCCGGAGCCACCAATCAGGAGATAGCCCAGGAGTTGTTCATCTCCCATCACACCGCGAAAGTCCACGTCCGGAGGTTGCTGGCCAAGCTGGGGTTGCGGAACCGCCAGCACGCAGCCGCGTACGCCGCGGAGCAAGGACTGAGCGCCTAGAACGGTGTCCGGCGGTGGCGGCCGTGCGCTTCCGTGCTCTGTGGAGGGATGCCGCGTACCCCCTCCGGGGCCCGATATGCCCCTCCGGGCGATACTCATCGGCGCTTCCCCGCCTGATAATCGGCAAGGCAGGCGATCCCGGGTCGATCCCGGGCACCACCATGAAAGGAGGCGTTGATGCTCCAGGTCAGCGATGACGCCACGGCCGAACTCCGCAGCAAATTGGACGAGGTTCCAGCCGACGTGGGATACCGGCTTCTTATCTCGGAGGACAAGAGCTACAGACTACGGCTCGACCGCCCGTCCCAGCGCGACCGCGTCGTGTCCACCGACGATCATGTCATCCTCATGCTCGACAGCTCTCTCGACCGGCAGATGGTCGGGATCAGGCTCGAGCGGCGAGGGGAGGAAAGGCTTGCCCTGGCCCCGGTCGAATCGGCGCCTGGGGAAGCGGACTCATAGGGGGAGCGACCCGCAATCCAGGGGCCGCGACGCCTACGCCGCCGAGCACATGGAACCGAATACTGGCCACCCGGCCGGTGCCCAATCTCCCCGCCTGTTCATGGGACTGGGTACCGGACTGCTCTTGATGGTATTCATGCGGTTCGCGGCAAACCCATAGTGCGGCTGAGTCACCGGCCGGGGTTCGTCGCGGCCGGACCGGCCAGCAGCCGGAGCGGCGATGCCCGGGCCACGAAGCGTAGCGAGCGGCAGAGATCGTCGGTCGGGGGAACTCACCTTCGCCACTCCCTACCGTGCCCCGTCTTCTCATGGCCGACGAGTGTGGAACCGGCGGCAGCGTGCGGCCCTTTCCGCTCGCGGACACTTGCCTCCAGCACGCTGTCGCACTCCGCCTCTCGCAAGCCTTCCGTCGCCGTTGGGTATCCTGGAAGCATCGCGACACTAAGGAGCTACCCATGATCGAAGACGCCTTCGAGAACCAGGCGGCCGCCGATTTCTCGCAGGCGGCGGATCGAGACGCCATGACCGTCGCCCTCGCGAGCATACGCGCTTCCTTCGGCCGGACCTATCCTCTCTTCATCGACGGGGACGACGCACCGGGACGGCCCACGGCCGCCTCTCTCAACCCGGCCAGGCCGGCGGAGATCGTCGGTTACGCCTGCCAGGCCACGGCCGACGATGTCGACAGGGCGGTGGCGGCGGCTCTGGGGGCCTTTGCCACGTGGCGCGAGACACCCCCAGATTCTCGCGCGGACTACCTGTTCCGCGCAGCCTCCGCCCTTCGCGCCCGCATCTGGGAGGCCACGGCCCTCCTCGTGTTCGAGGTGGGGAAACCGTGGGATCAGGCCAGCCACGACGTGTCGGAGGCCATCGACTTCTTCGAATACTACGCTCGGGAGATGATAAGGCTCGGCGTTCCCCGAAGACTGCCGCCGGGCCCGCAAGAAGTGAACGAGCTGTTCTACGAGCCCAGTGGGGTCGCCGCCGTCATCGCCCCCTGGAACTTCCCGCTCGCCATAAGTTGCGGCATGACCTCGGCCGCCATCGTTACCGGCAACTGTGTCGTCTACAAGCCCTCCAGCCTCTCCCCCGTCACCGGTCACCTGCTGGTCGACATCTTCCGGGAGGTCGGGCTGCCGGCAGGCGTCTTCAACTACGTTCCCTGTGGCGGAACAACTCTTGGCGACCGCCTCGTCGACCATCCCGACGTGGCCCTGATCGCCTTCACCGGCTCCAGAGATGTGGGACTCAGGATCAACGAGCGAGCCGCCAAGCCGCAACCAGGCCAGCGCCACATCAAGAAGGTGGTCACCGAGCTCGGAGGAAAGAACGCCATCATCGTCGACGAGAACGCGGACCCCGAGGCAGTCGTGCCCCGCATCCTGCGCGCGGCGTTCGCCTTCCAGGGGCAGAAGTGCTCGGCATGCTCACGGGTGATCGCGCTCGACGGCATCTACGACCGGCTCGTCGAACAACTTGTGGCGGCGGCCGATTCGCTGCGGATCGGATCGCCCGAATCGTACGAGGTCGATCTCGGCCCCGTGGTGGAAGCGGCCGCGCAGACCAGGCTCATGGGCTTCATCGAGTCTCCCGATCTCGCCGGCCGCATCGCGTATAGAGGCCCGGTTCCCGGGCCGGAGGCTGCCTCGGGAGGTTTCTACGTGCCCGTGACCATCGTCGGAGAGGTGACGCCGTCCGACAGGGTGGCGCAGGAGGAACTCTTCGGGCCGGTGCTCTCCATGATGCGAGCGAGGGATTTCGATCACGCGTTGGAGCTGGCAGTCTCGACACCGTTCGCCCTCACTGGGGGCGTCTTCTCCTCCAACCGGGAGAACCTTGTCAAAGCGGTGACGCGTTTCCGTGTCGGCAATCTCTACCTCAACAGGGCGAATACCGGGGCGGTGGTGGGCCGGCAACCTTTCGGCGGCTTCGGCCTCTCCGGAGGAGGCACAAAGGTCGGTGGACCGGACTACCTACCGCACTTCATGAATCCCCGAGTGGTGACCGAGAGGTACCTCAACGATCTACGCATCCTCGACAGGGAGGACTGAGGCCGCCGGGCTATTTCTTCACCAGCGCCTCTACCTGCGCCACCTTCTCGGGCCCGAAATAGCCGCAGTTGCCCTTCTTCTGGTCGGGTTCGACGCCGTTCTCCTTGATGGCTTTGCTCACCTTCGCTGCCGACACTCCCAGCTTCTCCGCGATCTTGCCTGCGCTCAGCAGTTCATCGGCCATGACGCTCCCTCTCTCGCCCTGTGATTCGCCCTCCTTGGACCTGCGCGCCCGAGCCCATACCCGGCCCGCGCTCTGCACCTCCCCCGCTATGGAGGGAGGGATCTTCCCGGTGACCCTCACATCCTCGTCGCGATACTCGAAGGTGACCGTGCCTCGCTCGCGGATGCGGGCGAGCAGCTCACCCTGCGCATATGGCAGCGCCAGGTCTACCTCGGTCCACAGCTCCCCGAGCACCTCGGCGACGGTGGCCCGCAACTGCTCGATGCCCTCCCCCGTGAGCGCCGAAGCTCGCAGGACATGCAGATCGTCTCTGCGCACCACTCCTGGACCGGGCAGTTCCGCGGGCCCGAGCCTGTCGGCCTTATTCAGCACTACCACGCGGGGCTTGTGTCCGGCCCCCAACTCATCGAGGACGTTCTGCACCGTGCGCCGATGCTCGGCCGCGTGCCTGTCGGCAAGGTCGACCACCTCGAGGAGTATGTCCGCGCGCGTGACCTCCTCCAACGTCGCCTGGAACGCCTCCACCAGCTGGTGCGGCAGCTTGTGGATGAATCCCACGGTATCGCTCACGATGGCCGTCTGCCCCTCGCCAAGTCGCACCCGCCGTGTGGTCGGATCGAGGGTGGCGAAGAGCATGTCTTCGGCCACCGCGGCTTCCTCCCCCACGAGAGCGTTGAGAAGAGTGGACTTGCCGGCGTTGGTATAGCCGACGATGGCCACCGTGGGGAGCACGCGCCGGGCGCGCGAGCGGGCCGCGGTCTCCCGGCGCCGCCGGACCTCGTCCACCCGCTCCCGGGTCTTCCTGATGCGCTGGCGGATGACCCTGCGGTCGGTCTCCAGCTGGGTCTCCCCCGGGCCTCTGGTGCCGATGCCGCCGCCCGTCCGGGACAGGTGGCTCCACAAGCGAGTGAGCCGGGGCAACTGATACTCCAGCTGGGCCAGTTCCACCTGGATACGACCCTCGTGCGTATGGGCTCGTTGAGCGAAGATATCGAGAATCACACCGCTCCGGTCGAGCACTTTCACGTCCAGTAGTTCCTCGAGGGAGCGTTGCTGCTTGGGCGACAGCTCATCGTCGGCCACTATCATCGTGAAGTGGGTGTGCGACTTGGCCTCTTTGAGCTCCTCGGCCTTCCCGCTGCCCAGATACCAGACAGGGTGCACCGAATCGCGATGTTGCTCGACCGCGCCCACCACGTCCGCGCCGGCGGTCTCAACAAGAGACGCCAGTTCGGCCAGCGACTCCTCGGCGGTCCAACCGCCGTCACTGCCGACGTCGACGGCTATGAGATACGCTCGCTCGCGCTCCGGACGGTCCCCGTCTGCCCTTTCCCGTGCCGCCCGTCTTCCTGAGAAGTCGCCTCGTTTCTGGCCTGAAGGCTGATTGCCGGCGCCTGCCCGCACGCTGCCCGGACGGCCGGTCCCCCGGTCCATTGCCCCGGGTCGGCCTCCTGGACTCGATCCTCCCGAGTCGGTTGCGCCTTCCCCAGGCCCGCCGTGGGCTTCACCCACGCGATCCCCGGGGCCCGGGCCGTTGCTCGATCTCGTCATTCGCCCTTCTTCCCTCGCCGGCCGATGCGCCTCTGCGCCTCCGCCGTCTTTTGCCGGCCTCCGGACTGGACGGCACTCCCCACTGACGCCGCCGCATGCACCCCGACCCGCTCTCTGAGCGGCGCGCACACCGGGAGCACCCGCCGGAGCACCTTGCCGGTCTCGCTCATCGGATGGGCGCAGACGTCCTCCGGCGTGCCTTCAACGATGAGTTCGCCGCCGGCATCACCGCCTTCCGGTCCCAGATCGATGATCCAGTCGGCCGACTTGATGACGTCCAGGTTGTGCTCGATCACGAGCACGGTGTTCCCCGCATCGACGAGGCGCTGCAGAACCTCCAGCAACTTCTCCACGTCGGCGAAGTGCAGTCCTGTCGTCGGTTCGTCCAGGATGTACAGAGTGTTTCCGGTCGCGATCTTGGCCAATTCGGTGGCCAGCTTCACCCGCTGTGCCTCGCCCCCGGACAGCGTGGTTGACGGCTGGCCCAGTTTGATGTAGTCGAGGCCCACATCGTGCAGAGTCTGCAGGCGCCGCCGGATCTTGTTCTGGTTGGCGAAGAACTCCACCGCTTCCTCGACGCTCATGTCGAGCACCTCGGCGATGTTCTTCCCTTTGAAACGCACTTCCAACGTCTCCCGATTGTAGCGCTTGCCGCCGCACACCTCGCAGGGGACGTAGACGTCCGGGAGGAAGTGCATCTCGATCTTCAGGGTGCCGTCTCCCTTGCATGCTTCACAGCGCCCGCCTTTGACGTTGAAACTGAACCGTCCCGGTCCGTAGCCCCGGACCTTCGACTCCTGAGTCATGGAGAACAGTTCGCGGATGTGGTCGAACAGCCCGGTGTAGGTGGCCGGGTTGGAGCGGGGCGTGCGGCCGATGGGAGACTGATCGATATTGATGACCTTGTCCAGCAATTCGATGCCGTCGATGTGGTCGTGCTCACCGGGTCGCACCGGCACCCGATTCACCTGGTTGGACAGGCTGCGGAAGATGATGTCATTCACCAATGTGGACTTGCCCGATCCGGAGACCCCTGTGACGCACACCAGTTGGCCGGTGGGTACCTCCACATCCAGATCCTTCAGGTTGTGCTCGCGAGCCCCCCGCACGATGAACTGGCTGCGCCGCTGTCGCCGCGACTTCGGCACTTCGATACTCCGGGTCCCGTTCAAGAACTGGCCGGTGATCGAGCGTGGCTCCGCCAGAATGGCAGACACGGCCCCCTCGGCCACCACCTCTCCTCCGTGTTCCCCGGCCCCCGGTCCCATGTCGACGATGTGATCGGCCGAAAGCATGGTCTCCTCGTCGTGCTCGACGACGATAACCGTGTTCCCGATGTCGCGCAGACGGAGCAGCGCGTCGATGAGCCGGCGGTTATCCCGCTGATGCAGCCCGATGGACGGTTCGTCGAGGATATAGAGGACGCCCACCAGGCTGGAGCCGATCTGGGTGGCCAATCGGATACGCTGAGCCTCGCCCCCGGAGAGCGTGCCGGCGCTGCGGTACAAGCTCAGGTAGCCGACTCCCACGGTGTCGAGGAAAGCGAGCCTCTCCCAGATCTCCTTGAGGATCCTCCCTCCGATGAGCCTTTCCCTCTGGCTCAACTCGAGCTCCTCGAGGAAGCGCATGGTTCTCGCCACCGGCATGAGGCTCATCTCGTAGATATTGAGACCGCCCACCCGCACAGCAAGGGTGGATGGCTTGAGCCGGGCCCCGTGGCAGGACGGGCAGGGCCGGTCGGCCATGTACGCCTCGATCTTGTCGCGGATGTAGTCGGAGTCGGTCTCCCGGTAGCGGCGTTCGAGGTTGGGGATGACCCCCTCGAATGTGGTCATGTAGCTGCGCTTCAGCCCGGCCCGGTTGACGTAGGACACGTACAGGCGCTCGCCCCGGGTGCCATAGAGGAAGATATCCCGAACCTCCTCGGGCAATTCCCCCCAAGGTTTCGAGAGATCCACTTCGTAGCGCTCGGAGATGGCCTTCGTGATCTGATCGTAATATCGGGAACTGCTGCCGCTCCAGGGGAGGATGGCGCCTTCCTCCACCGACAACCGCGAATCGGCGATGACGAGCAGCGGGTCGATCTCCCGGCGAAAGCCCAAGCCGCTGCAGGTCTCACAGGCCCCGTGTGGGGAGTTGAACGAGAAGATGCGGGGAGCCATCTCGGGCAGCGACACCCCATGCTCGGGACAGGCCAGGTTCTCGGAGAAGAGCAGGCTGGTGGGCTCGCCCCGACCCAGGCCGGTCGCCACCGGCTCCCGGTCGTACACGTCGACGATGAGCAATCCATGGGCCTCGGCCAACGCCGTCTCCACAGAATCGGACAGTCGCCGCCGAACCCCCTCCTTCATCACCAGCCGGTCGACCACGATGTTGATGTCGTGCCGGACGTTCTTGTCCAACTCCGGCAACTCGTCGTCGGTGGTGTACTGCTTGCCGTCGATCTCCAGGCGGGTGAAGCCCTCCTGGCGGATGTGCTCGAGCACCTCCTTGTGCCAGCCCTTCTGGCTGCGAACGACCGGTGCTTTCACAACGAACCGGGTATCGGGTTCCAGGCCCATGACCTGGTCGACGATCTGCTCCTTGCTCTGCCCCTCGATGGGACGGCCGCAGATCCAGCAGTGCGGATGGCCGATGCGGGCATAGAGCAGGCGTAGATAGTCGTAGATCTCCGTGACCGTACCTACGGTGGAACGCGGGTTCCGCGAAGTTGTCTTCTGGTCGATGGAGATGGCCGGCGACAGGCCTTCGATGGAATCGACGTCAGGCTTGTTCATCTGCCCCAGGAACTGCCGGGCGTAGGAGGACAGGCTCTCCACGTAGCGGCGTTGACCCTCGGCGTAGATTGTGTCGAACGCAAGGCTCGACTTGCCTGAGCCGGAAAGTCCGGTGATGACTATGAATCTGTCGCGCGGAAGGGAGAGAGAGATGTCCTTGAGATTGTGCTCTCGGGCCCCCGCGACGACTATGCGATTTGTGCCCATTTCACAGGGATTCTAGCAGGTGGAGAGGACAGACCGGCCCACCCCCGAACCACCGAGAACAGCCGCCCCTCCAGCCTGCCCCGCGGTCGCGACGGAACGGTCGCTCCCACTCACCCGATGGCCGCCAATTGCGCCTTCAGTTGCCGGATCTTGTCCCGCTGGGCCTCCACCGCGGGGTGTCCGGGCAGCTCGACCTTGGCGTGGAACAAGGCGAGATTCATCTGCTCGCGCATGATGCGCTTCGCCAGCCGGCCGGCGAGGGGGCCCTTCTGCTGCCTGACCCTTCGCACCGCCCGGCGCCGTCTGCGACCGCTGCGCAGGACCTCGAACTCCTCCGCAGTCACCGCCTCGCCGCCCACCTCTTCGGCCATCAACCTGGTGAACGCCTGCCTTTCGCGGCGCCGGGCCAAGAGGCCGATGAGCACCAGCAGGACGAGGAAGGGCAGGCCCTTGATGACGAGAGTGAGCACGAAGTCGCCGGCACTGTCCTGTGCGAGACCGTCGAGCCACGGCGAGTTCCAGACGAAATGTGCGGCCCAGCCCAGGACGATGAAGAGGGCGAAGATGCCCGCCCGCTTGATCCACCGCTCCGAGCGTCTGGTCACGAAGTATGCGAAGCCAAACCCTATCAGCCCCGTGAACAGCATGTGGCTGTACAGACCGGCGATCAGCACTCGCACGAAGAACGTGCCGGCCACGGCACCCAATCCGTTGCCCCCCGCTTGGGCGGCCGCGTGGATGAAGTACTGCACGTTCTCCACCACCTGGAAGCCCAGGCCGATCATCGCTCCGTACACCAGGCCGTCCATGAGGCCGTCGATCTCGTTCCGGGCGATCAGGAAGATCATCACCAGCCCTGCGCCCTTGTAGAACTCCTCGTCGAGGGGAGCGACCACCGATGCCCCCCAGGACTCCACCCTGGCGGCGGGTAGCACCTGCTGAAGGAAGGTGAGAAACGCCGAGTTGACCACTGCGGCGAAGGATAGAGCCACGACGCCCCCCCAAATCAGGGCGATCGCGATCAGCGACGCGGGCTCCGGCTCGAACTGGTCGAGCCGATAGATGATCACCCCTACAGGGATGGCTACCGCGGCCAGGAGCAGGATCGACAGGAACCAGGCTCCAGGATAGGAGAGGAAGTAGGTCACCTGCTCCTGGCCGATAAGGAAGATGCCGGCGAAAGCCAGAGCCACGAAGAACCAATATGCGGGCTGCCGGGTGAGGGTCATCACGGTAGGCTGATGCCCTCGAGCATCGAGTCGAGATCACTTTGCACCCTGCCTATCTGCCCGGGCGGGCCAACCGCCAGCATCACCACTCCCACCCCGCTCGAAACCGCCACCGCCAGTTCCCCCTCGAGGTTGCTGGAAGTCCCCACGCCGGAGAACAGGACTTTCAACCCGTCGATGCCCCCGGCGACCGTAGTGCTTCCGGCAGGCAGTGAACGGAACGAACTGAGCTGGGAGCGCGCATCGCTGAGCTGCTGGTCCAGCAGTTGTGCGCTGGTGCCCGTGTAGGTGTCGGCTGCGAAGATGACTCGTACCCCGGCCCGCTGGAACGAGACAACGTTCGTGCCCGCATTCTTGGCGTTCCCGGCCAACGACCACCCGGAAGCGGGGGTCACTGTGACGCCCTGGCCTATCGGCTGTGGAGCTGCCGCCTGGCCGCCTCCCGCAACAGAGAAGCCGGAGAGGCCGAACACAACCAGCATCCATGCGACCATGGCCGTGACGAGGACGAGCGGCGCCCGCCACTGGTTGCGTGGGCGTTGGCCGTACGCAGGACGGGGCGGGGCCCCGCGGAACTTGTAGATAGGCGGAATTTGGCTGTTGACCGTGGTGCCTCCGCGTCCCAATAGGTGGAGGTAAGGGGACTCGAACCCCTGGCCTCAACGCTGCCAGCGTCGCGCTCTCCCAGCTGAGCTATACCCCCACGGCGAGGCGGTCACGCATTATATCGGCTGCCCCGAACGGGTGCAACCATGTAGGACCCTGCGATGGGTGATAGTCAGCACCGGTTCCGACCTGCGTCAGGACCGGCGCTTCGACCTGGTGGGCGGCAAGGCTGCTCTCTGGAGCGAGCCGGCCGCCGACAAGCACCGGCGTACTATTCCACCGTCTCGGCCGGCGCCCGCTTCCAGAGGACATCCAGCCTGTAGAACTCCCGCGCTTCCGGAGTGAACACGTGGACCATGAAGTCGAGATAGTCGAGCAGGATCCACTCACCTCCGCCCACTCCCTCGCTCCCCGCCGGCAGGATACCCTGCTCCTGCTTGAGCTTGAAGGCCACCTCTTCGGCGATACGCTTGGTGAGCCGCACGTTGCGACCCGTGCACAGCACCAGGTAGTCCGTGTAGGTGACCAACTCCTGCATGTCGAGAACCCTGACCTCCTCGGCTTTGACGCCCGAGGCGGCGCGCGCCGCGAAAAGCGCGCGCTCGTGAATGGTCTCAACGTCCACCGTCGCTTCCGCGTCCTGATGCCGGTCCCGTCGGACCACAGCTTCGATGAACGGCTCGACGTCGCTCGGGCCGGCGCCCTGCGGGCGTCCGCCGCTCTTCTGCTCAGGGCTGTCCATCGCCTACTCCCACTCGATGGTCGACGGCGGTTTGCTCGAGATGTCGAGCACCACCCGGTTGACCCCGGGCACCTCGTTGATGATGCGCTGCGAGATGCGCTCCAGCAGATCATGCGGAAGACGAGCCCAGTCCGCCGTCATGGCGTCGTCGGACGTAACGGCCCGAAGTACGATGGGATAGGCATAGGTCCTCTCGTCGCCCATGACCCCGACGCTGCGGATGGCGGGCAGCACCGCGAAGGACTGCCATATCTGCCGATACAGCCCGGCCCGCCTCTCTTCCTCGAGGAAGATGGCGTCCGCTTCGCGCAGGATGTCCAACCGCTCCTCCGTGACATCCCCAATAATACGGATGGCCAGCCCCGGCCCCGGGAACGGCTGCCGCCACACGATGCTCTCAGGGAGACCCAACTCCTCGCCGACCACGCGCACCTCGTCTTTGAACAGCATGCGCAGCGGCTCTACGAGGTCGAAGTCGACGTCGTCGGGCAGCCCACCCACGTTGTGGTGCGACTTGATCTTGGCGGCCTCCCGCGTCCCCGACTCGATCACGTCGGAATAGAGCGTCCCCTGTACCAGGAAACCGGCCTTGCCGATCCTGTGCGACTCCTCCTCGAACGTCCGGATGAACTCCTCGCCGATTATCTTGCGCTTCTGCTCGGGGTCCGACACCCCGGCGAGCTTCGTGAGGAACCGCTCCTGGGCCTGGACGTGCACCAGGGGCACGTGGAAGTGCCGGCGGAAGGTGTCCTCCACCTCCTGACCCTCCCCCTTCCTCATGAGGCCGTGGTCCACGAAGATGCAGGTGAGCTGATCCCCAACCGCCTTGTACGTGAGCAAAGCAGCCACAGCAGAATCGACGCCGCCGGAAAGACCGCACACCACCCGCTCGCCGCCCACCTGGGTCCGGATGCGCTCCACCGCCTCCTCTATGATGGACACAGGCGTCCAGGTGGGGGCGATGTCGCAGACCTTGTAGAGGAAGTTCTTGAGGATCTCCTGTCCGTAGGCCGTGTGCTTCACCTCGGGGTGAAACTGTACGCCGTAGAGGCCGCACGACACGTCCTCAGCGGCGGCCACGGGCATGTTGGGGCTTTCCGCGGTGACGACGAACCCAGGGGCCGGCTCCACCACCGAGTCCCCATGGCTCATCCAGCAGGCCAGCTCGGCTGGGATTCCGGCGAAGAGCTCGCTTTGCCCCGTGATGCTGAGCGGCCGTCCGCCGTACTCAGCCAGTTCCCTGCGGGCGACCTTTCCACCGCGCAGCTTGGTCATGAGCTGCAGACCGTAGCAGATGCCCAGAATGGGGACTCCCAGATCGAACAGGGCCGGATCGGGCAGGGGGGCCTCGTCCTGATTCACGCTGCGCGGGCCTCCTGAGAGGATGAGCCCCTTCGGCTTGCGGGCCTGGATGGCATCGACGGGCGTGTCGTACGGGATAAGCTCCGAGTACACCCGGCACTCCCGTACCCTCCTTGCTATGAGTTGAGCGTACTGCCCCCCAAAGTCCAGAACCAGGACCGTGTCGACTCCATCGGCCTTGCTATTCAGCGGGCACCTCCTCGATCTCCACCAATCGTGCCAGTCGTTCCGCGTCGGCGGGCAGGAACACTCCTGCCCCGTAGCGTATGAGATTCGCCGTGGCACAGCCCAGCCCGAAGCGGAGACACTCGAGCGGCTCTTCTCCGTCCATGAGCTTCACCGCGTAGCCGCCCACGAGCGCGTCTCCCCACCCCAACGGAGAAAGGGTATCAACCTCCGGCATCCTGCAGACGAAGGTTCGATGGGCGCCGTCGATCGCCAGCTCGGCTATGCAGCCGAAACGGTAGGTGATCACGACAGAACCTGCGCCCATTTCCCGCATCCGGCGCGCCGCAAGGACGCGATCCTCCATCGTCGTGAACTCGTACCCGATGACCTTCTCGGCCTCTATCAGCTTCGGGAAGATGTACTCGGGCCTCGCCTTGATGCCCTGCCTCAGCGGATCGGCATAGGTGTAGAAGAAGGTCTTCACGCCCAGAGGTTTGAGCCTCTGGATCATCTCGGCGTAGCAGTCGTCGCCCAGCCCGGGCGGGATGCTCCCAGCCAGCACGGCGATCTCCACCGCCCGCCCAAGGTAGTCCAGCTTGTCCAGAAGAGCGTCGAACTCGAGCCGCTGGATGTCGGGGCCCTGCTCGTTGATCTCGGTGATGGAGCCGGTCGCAGGGTCGACAACCGCTGTCGAGATACGCGACTCCCCGGCCACCCGGACGAAGTCGCAGAGGACGCCTTCCCCGTTGAGATCGGCGACGATCTGGTCGCCCTTCCGGCCGCCGACGAAACCCGTGGCGATGACCGGTCGGCCCAAGGCTTTCACCGAACGGGCGACGTTGATGCCCTTGCCTCCGGGCAGGATGACTGTGTCTGTGGCCCTGTGGCGCATGCCGGCCTGGAAGTTAGGCGCGGTCATGGTGCGATCCAGGGCGGGATTCAAGGTGACGGTAAGGATCATGCTCGCAGTCCCGCTAGTTTGTCTCCGACAAGCTTAGCGCATCTGCTCAATGAACCAGCTTATGCCAGAAGTAGGCCAGCTTGGAGCCCAATGTGGGTCTCGAGAAGGACTTGTCGGCAACCAGGTTCACCCGACCCACTTGGGTCCCGTCGGCCTTGAAGACCACGTGCCCGTAGACGTCTCCAGCCTTCACGGGCAGTTCAACCGTCTTGTCGATGCTCACCTCGGTGGTGATCACTTCATCAGCCGCCAACTCCGTCTCGAACGCCCCGTCGGTGACCAGTTGCAGCCTCCCGTCCTCGTGAAGAGGAACGATCGCTTCGGCCAGCGCGTCGCCCTGGTCGACGAGCTTCACCGGCCTATACTGGTCGAGACCGAACCGTAGCAGAGCGGCGCTGTCGTCGAAGCAGTCGCTACTCTCCGGTGACCCGAGAACCACGACCACCACCTCGCGCCCGTCCTTTGTCCCCGATGACACGAGGCAGTGATCGGCATTGGGCGTGGAGCCCGTCTTGACCCCGTTCACCCAGGAGTAGTCCTGCAGCAGCTTGTTGGTGTTCTTGAGGGTGAGCGCTGAGTGGCCGGCAATCTCGAGCGTGTACTGCTTCGTGTCCACGAACGCCCGGAACGTGTCGTTCTTCATGGCATAGCGGGCCACAAGGGCCATGTCCGCCGCCGTGGAGTAGTGGTCTTTGGCATCCAGGCCGTTGGGCGTGACGAAATGAGTGTCCTCCATACCCAGCTCTTCGGCCTTAGCGTTCATCTTGTCGATGAAGGCGGAGACACTGCCGGCGTCGTTCTCAGCAAGGGCGACGGCCGCCCCGTTCGCGCTCCTCAGCAGCAGGGCATACAGCAGCTGGCGCACCGTGACTTTGTCGCCGGCACTGACCCATTTGCTGACCTCCCACGTGGTCGCGGCCTTGCTCGACACCTTCACCGTCGAGTCCAGGTCGACCCCGGACTCGATCACCAGGATGGCCGTCATTATCTTCGTCGTCGATGCCATGGCGCGCTGCGTGTACGCCTTGCGCTCGTAGAGCACCTTTCCGGTGTCCATCGTCTCGACGATTGCCGAAGGGGAGACGAGTTTCGGCGTCTCGCTCCCGAATCCGCCGAGATCGGCCGCTGTCAGTTCGTAGCTGGCGGAAAGAGTCGTTGCGGCTACGGGAGTGATGCGAGGGGAAAGGGTGGTCTTCGAAAAGCCTGCGGCCCCCGCTGCCGCCACCGCTCCGACGACCGCGAGCACGAGGACGAGCAGTAGAACCGGGAGCGGCCACCCCCGTCTTGGATCGAAGCCCCTCATGAGGCCGAGTATAGCCTATACTTCCGCCCTATCGGCGTCGGGACGAGGGAGGTGCGACCATCGCAGAAGTGCTGAGCCAGGCTTGGAGGCGCCTGGTCCACAAGCAGTGGTTGATCTTCTATCCTCTCGCCTTGGCCGTCATCAATACTCTGGCCTTTTTGGCCGTCTACAGCGCCGCGGGGGGGGAGCTCGGCTGGAGCGAGTTCTTCGCCAGCAATTATGTGGGCGAACGCTGGCAGTGGATCGGCTCCCATTTCGTGAGCGGATTCTCCTTCACGCCTGCGCTGGGCATCGCCGTATTTGCAGGTCTTGCCGTCTGCCTCTTCACAGCGATGCTGCGCGCCCCGCTGTTCCGAGCCATAGTCGGTCCGAGCTACCCGCTTGCGCCCAGGACCTGGGAGGAGACTGCCAGACTGACGCTGTTCTATGTGTTCTCCTATCTGGTGCTGGCGGTACTCCCGGCCGCCGTGCCGTCCTCCAACGGGCTCAGCTCCGCGGCGCTCTGGGTGGCCTTGGCGGTGAATCTCTTCATCGTCTACACGGATTACATCATCGTTTTCGAGGGCCTGGCCTTCCTCCCGGCCCTGCGGCGAAGCGCCCACCTGCTCACGCGCCGCTGGCCCCCGGCATTGGTCATCTTTGTAGCATTTTGGCTGGTGCAACTGGGACTTGCCACGCTCTACAGCCGGTACTACGAGGGGGCGGAGGGAGTGTTCCTCCTGGTTCCTCTGAGCGAGATCCTCGTCTTCTCGCTCGTCCCGCTGTTGTTCGACATCCTCTTCATCTCCCTGTACGAGCGCATTCGGCAGTCCGGGAACTGAGGGACCGTCAGCACGCGAGGGGGCTACGGACGATGCCATGCTGTACGGGATCGGGGTGGGGGGTCCCGCAGTCGCTCGAGAGGTCAGGGATGGGATTCCGCCCGGGTCACGGCTCTATGAGCACACTCGGTTGCGTGCTGTTCGAGTCCGGCGGTCCGGCGTACGTTCTGTGGCCTTGAACGGCGCCGCTCAGTACCAGCCCGCAGATCAGGCCTGCAGCCACGACGAACAGCAACAACGGCATGACCACCACCCGCAGCCACGGAGCCAACGTGAGACCCTCGTAGGTGAAGTCTTCTCTAGGCACGACCGGCCGCCCGCCACAACGCCTTCCGCATGGATGCCGCCTCTTCTCGGGCGGCGTCGAGCCAATGCTGGTCGGGGGCCTTCTTGTAGGCATAGAGGATGGCCCTGGCGGAGTTGATCACCGCACCGGAGCCAGCCGCATCGAAGAGAGCCGATAGGTCGGAGGCAGTGGCTCCCTGGGCCCCGTATCCCGGGATGAGGAACGGCACTGCAGCGAGGCGTTCGCGGAGCCGAGCCCCCTCCTCGGGGTGCGTTGCCCCGACCACCGCCCCTATCGAACTGTAGCCGCTTCTTCCGACCACATCTCGCCCCCAGGTCTCGACGAGGTCGGCCACCCGCTCGTATACCGGGCCGCCCGAATCCAGCGACAGATCCTGGATCTCGGCCGAACTCGGGTTCGAGGTCTTCACCAGGACGTAGGCTCCCTTGCCGGCCTCCCGGCAGCGTTTGAAGAATGGTTCCAGGCCGTCGGTGCCGAAGTACGGGTTCACGGTGACAGCATCGGCGCCGGCCACGTCCAGATGCGCCCGAGCGTAGGCTTCGGCGGTGCTGCCGATATCGCCGCGTTTCACGTCCGCGATGACCAGGT
Organism: uncultured Gaiellales bacterium; assembly: GCA_964631965.1. Classification (GTDB taxonomy): domain Bacteria; phylum Actinomycetota; class Thermoleophilia; order RBG-16-64-13; family RBG-16-64-13; genus CAIQPS01. The sequence goes on along the minus strand of CAZWAR010000027.1, from coordinate 12,355 downwards.
AGCCGAGTTCTTTCGCCATGGTGACGATCTCCTCGTACAGCGCGTAGCCGCGGGCACCCAGCGCCTCGAAATAAGCGATCTGGGGCTTCACCGCGCACGCTTCGCCGGCGAGAGCCGGAAGCAAGGCCACCAGGAACTCGCGGTAGCAGGCCACCTTCCTCTCGACCTCTATCGGATAGGCCGATGCAGGGCAGGCGGCAAGAAGGTCCGGGGGGAGAGACCCGAATTCTGGATCGAGACCCACCACGACGTGAGAACGCTTGCTCTCGACGGCTTCGATCAGCCGGTCGGCGAAATGACCGTCCGACACGCTCCCTCCCCTCGTTCCGCTGCTCGCCGGCCGAGACAGGCCGGGCCAAAAGAAAAGGGCCGCCGAAGCGGCCCCGTTCACACTCTCGCTTTCCCGATCACTTGACCGCGGATTTCAGAGCCGAACCGGCGCTGAATTTCGGAACCTTGCTGGTCGGGATGGTGATCTTGGCCTTGGTCTGCGGGTTGATCCCTTCCCGGGCAGCCCGGGTCTGGACGTAGAACTTGCCGAAGCCGGTGAACTGGACGTCTTCGCCGTCCTTGAGAGCCTCGGTGATCACGTCCACGAATGCATCGACCACTCCGGCCGCGTCCTTCTTGGTCAGGCCACTCTTGGCCGCAAGCTTGTCGACGAAATCAGCCTTGGTCACAACGTCCTCCCTTATTGTTGCTGAACACCCCACGCGCAACGTTACCAAATCCTCTGCGTCGCACAAGCGCCGTATGGCCGAAAATAGCAGAAAACCCCAAAAGCCGGCAAAAAAATCAGTCGCCGGCCCTTCCAAGGGCACTCATTCGGTCGAAGTCGTTCGATGACAACGACCCAGAGAGGCATTCATCGTCACGGCTTCGGCGCGATACCGAGCTCCGACGACGTGAACAGGGGCCGGAGGATCAGGCCGGCCTCGGCTGCAGCCGCAGCGCCCCCCTCCTGGCGATCCACCACGCAATAGAGATCGCGCACGTCGAGACCGGCCTCTCGGAGGGCCTGAGCCGCATCCAGGGCGGCCCCTCCTGACGTCACGATGTCCTCTATCAGGGCCACCCGCTCCCCGGGCACAAACCGTCCCTCTATCTGCTTGCCGGTCCCGTACTCCTTCGACTTCTTCCGGACGAGCAGAAGTGGGATGCCGAGTTCCAGGGACAGCGCAGCGCCCAGGACCACCCCACCCAGCTCCGGTGCGGCCAGCCGCCGATAGTCGGCCCCGTTCGCCAGCTCTTCGCGGACCACGGTGGCCAGTTCGGTCACGATGCCTCTCAGCACATGTGGATCGGTCTCGAACAGGTACTTGTCCAGATAGTACCTGCTCCGCTTTCCCGATCGGAGGACGAAGTCGCCCTCGAGATATGCTGCCTCCAACAAGGACTTCCCCACCGCCTGCTTGTCCACCATCCCTCCTGTTCGCCTCTGCTCCTGCCGAGCCCGCTCAGAGACCCGACACCGTTATCCCCTCCACCGCCACGGACGGAGTAAGCACACTGCCGTACAGTGGGATCCATCGAGTATCGCCTCCCAGGTGTACCACCGAACCCAGCAGGGACAGAAAGTCGGTGGCGATGGTCACCTCGCGCACCGGCTGGCCGAGTGCGCCCCGCTCGATGAGTCGGCCGGTGACGCCCACGGAGATCTCGCCGCTGATGACATTCACCCCGGAGTGCAGACCGGTGGCTTCCTCCACATACAGGCCGGAGCCCACGCTGGCCACCAGATCGGCCAGCGTGCCAGAGCCGGCGTTCAACACCAGGTTGGTGGCTGCCACCCGTGGCCCCGAGCGGTAGGACCCTCGCTCCGCATTGCCCGTGGACGAAGTGCCCTCACCGGCCTTGCGGGCGGTGTAGCTGCTATGGAGGTAGGCCTCCAGCCTCCCTGATGTAAACAGTGCGGTCTGTCGGCGGGCCACGCCCTCCCCGTCGAACGGATTGCTGGCCATGCCGCCGGGGGCGAGCCCGTCGTCCACCAAGGTGACGGCCGGGGAGCCGATGCTCTCCCCCAGTCTCCCGGCAAACAGGGAACGACCCTTCTGCACGGCGTCGGCACTGAGGCCCTGAGCCGTATACGAGAGGAGGGCCGCCATCACTTCGCGCGAGAAGACCACCGTATAGCTGCCCGTGGCGCAGGGCCGCGCCCCCAGGAGGGCGGCCGCCTTCTCGCCTGCCTCGGCCCCCGCCGCCTCGGGATCTATTTCCTCCGGGTCCCGGCCTGCGCTGAAGCCAAGACCAGACTGCCGATCCGCCCCCGCACCCGCATGCGCCTGTGCCCACACGAAGCAGAACGAGCTCTCGGTCTCCGCCTCCACGCCGGCGCTGGAGCAGATGGCCACATAGCCCTCTTCGTCGGAATAGGCGCTCTCCTCGACTGTCTCTACCTGCGGGCAGGCGAGCGCCCGACGCTCCACGGCGAGCGCCAGCCCGATCTTGTCTTCGAGCTTCGTGCGCCCCACTCCCGGCCGCCACAGACCGGGGATCACCGGATAGGGCTCGGCGGGTGCCTGCGGCAGTCCGGCGTACCGATCGGGGTCGGTGGCGACGACGTTCGCGGCCGCGCCGGCCAGCACTGCGTCAAGGCCTGAGTCGGATAGATCCGCAGTGAACGCATAGCCCACCCGGCCGTCCTTCACAGCTCTGACCCCTACCCCCCGCGGTTCGGCAACCGAGACCGACTCCACTTCGCCCCCGAACACCTTGATGGACGTGGTGCGCCCCGCCTGGACGTAGATCTCCAGGTCCGGACCCAGCCGGCTACCCCGCTCGAGCGCCCGCCTGGCGACAGTCAGCGGAGACGCGCCTCCGCCGGTACTGCTGTTGCTGTTCGCGCCGCTCATCCCAGGCTCGTGCCTCCCACGGTCAGCTCACGTATCCGGATGGTCGGCTGGCCAGACCCCACCGGCACGCCCTGCCCCTCCTTGCCGCAGGTGCCCGGCTCCATGGCCGGGTCGTCGGCGATGGCATCCAGGTTCTGCAGCACCTCTGTGCCGCTGCCGATGAGCGTGGCTCCCCGCACCGGCGCTCCGATCCTCCCGTTCTCGATGAGGTAGCCTTCGGAGACTCCGAACACGAACTCGCCCGTAGCCGGATTCACCTGGCCGCCCGACAGGGATTTCGCGTACAGAGCGCGTGCCGTGCCGGAGATGATGTCGTCGGCTTTGTGCGCCCCAGGTCCAAAGTAGGTGTTCGTCATCCTCGGGTAAGGCATGTGCCGGTAGTCCTGGCGCCGTCCGTTGCCGGTAAGCGGCAAGCCGAGATACGCCGCCCGCAGCCGGTCGGTGAGATAGCCTCTGAGGATCCCGGCCTCGATGAGGGTGGTTTTCTCGCAAGGCGTACCTTCGTCGTCGCAGCGGGCGCTACCCCACATCCCCGGCCCGATACCGTCGTCGTAGGCGAACACATGCTCGCCCGCGACCCGTTGCCCGATCCGGCCCTCCCAGACACTCGTCTTCTTCAGGATGTAGTCGGCCTCGAGTCCGTGGCCGACGGCTTCGTGAAAGAGCACACCTCCGAACCCGTTGGCCAACACCACCGGCATCCGGCCGGCCGGGGCCGGACTGGAATCGAGCATGAGCAGGGCCTTCCGGGCTGCGGAAGCCGCCAGAGCGGCGATCTCCTCCTCGCTGAAGGCGTCCAGGCTGCCCTGGACCCCCAGAGTCTCCCTCCCCACCTGCAGGAGCTCCCCCCGCTGAGCCATGACGCTGACGGCCAGCATCTTCCGGATGCGCTGGTCGGCGTTGTCTCTCCCCTCCGAATCGGCGATCCAGACCCGTTGTCGGGTCTCTCCGTACACGGCCACCACTTGGCGGACCTCGTTCGACAGGGCGCGCGCAGTCTGGTCGGCCAGGCGCAGCAGATCCGCGCTGCCGGCGACGCGCGCGCGGGCTGCCTCGGTCGCTGCCGAGTCGGGCTTTCCTTCCGGTCCGCCGCGCTCGGTAGGATCGACTCGCGCGGCAGCCGCCATTCCCGCAGAGCTTCCGCTGGTGCCTCCCGCCACACTGGATAGCTCCGCTGCCAACGCCATCAAGGGGGCTTCGTCCACGGCGTCGACGTAGCCGAATTGGGTCCTCAAACCCTGCATTACACGGATGGAGCCGCCCCGGTCCAGTCCCGAGACCGCGTCTTCGATCTTCCCGTCCTCCAGGCGCAAAGACGACGACGAGCGGTCTTCGACGAAGACCTCGGCGACCCGGCCGCCCCCACGGGCGGCGGTGGCAGCGACGGCGTCAAGAAGCCCGGGGTCGGGCCCCTCGAAATCGGCGTTGGTCATGGGGACGCCGCTGGTCAGCGCGAAAGCGGGCTCTGGGCGAGGATGGCGTTGGCAGCGGCGATGAACGGCGCCGCTTCACCCGTGTTGCCCGGGAAGGCCAGCATCGAGCCGTCATCGAAATACAGTTCCACCTGAGGAGCCCGGGACCGCACGAACAGGAAGTAGTAGACCCCTGCGCCCAGGCTTCCGATGACGGCGAAAACGCCGAAGAACTTCAGCAGTCGTCTCATTTAGACCTCCCCTCCGCCCGAAGCCGCCTTACCCGCCGCTTCCCTGGCGTCACGCAGGCAGGTCTTGAGGTCGTACAGGGCCAGACCCACGCGGCTACCTTTCTTGCCGGTGGCCACGGCGGTCATGCCGCCCTCACCCGTCTCCCGGACTAGAAACACCAGGCCGGATGAGGTCTCCACCACCAACTGGGTGAGAGGTTGAGAGCCCATCTTCTTGGCACTCTCCTGACCAAGGCTTACGAGCTCTTGAGCCTGGGCGACTGTAGCCGACTGCGCCGGCTCGGACATATTGCTGGCCACAACGCCATCCGGCCCGAACACCACGGCCTTGTCGATGTCGGTGGATATGTCGAGCATCTCGGCGAATGCGGCTTCTATCTCATTCTTCATCAGCGCCTCCGTTCCAAAGATCGGGGACCCCTGCTCAGGACTCGATCGCCCTGGTTCAGTTTACCACCGGGCTACGGACCCTCAAACGAAGCGGCCCCCAATCGTCGGAACCTCTTCGATCCGGAGGGGCCCTCTATGTGAGAGGGGCCGCCGCAGCCGCCCCGAAGGGCGTGACTGCGGCGGCCCCGAACGGCCCCGCGCCGTCGACGCGGCAGCCGGTCGTGTCCTCTCTTCCTACATCATGCCGCCCATGCCGCCCATGCCGCCCGGCATGCCGCCGCCAGCGCCCTCTTTCTCAGGCTTGTCGGCGACGATCACTTCGGTCGTCAGGATGTTCTTGGCGATGGACGCGGCGTTCTGCAGAGCCGAACGGGTAACCATGGCCGGGTCGATGATGCCCGCCTTGACCATGTCTTCATACTCGCCGGTAGCGATGTTGAGACCGGTGCCTGCGCTGCGGGTCTTGACCTCGTTGACCACGACCGAGCCCTCCAAGCCGGCATTGTTGGCCAGCTGGCGGAGGGGCTCCTCGAGCGCGCGGGCCACGATCCGGACACCGGTGAGCTCGTCACCTTCAGCCTGGATGGCCTGCACGGCGGGCACGAGTAGAGCTTGGGCGACGCCGCCGCCCGGGACGATGCCCTCTTCAAGAGCGGCACGAGTGGCGCTCAGAGCGTCTTCGACGCGGTGCTTCTTCTCTTTGATCTCGGTCTCGGTGGCTGCCCCGACCTTGACGACGGCCACGCCGCCGGCCAGTTTGGCCAGACGTTCCTGCAGCTTCTCGCGGTCGAAGTCGGAATCGGTGATCTCGATTTCGGCTTTGATCTGGTTGATCCGGGCCTTGATCTTGTCGAGCTCTCCAGCTCCGTCCACGATGGTGGTGTTGTCTTTGTCGACGACCACTTTGCGGGCGCGACCGAGCTGAGCCACAGTCGTGTTCTCGAGCTTGAGGCCCATTTCTTCGCTGATGACCTCGCCACCGGTGAGGATGGCGATGTCTTCGAGCATACGCTTACGGCGGTCGCCGAAGCCCGGAGCCTTGACGGCGATACCGGTGAAGGTGCCGCGGAGCTTGTTCACCACGAGGGTGGCCAGGGCTTCGCCCTCGACGTCCTCAGCGATGATGAGCAGCGCCTTGCCGCTCTGGATGACTTTCTCCAGAACCGGGAGAAGATCTTGGACCGAGCCGACCTTGCGGTTGGCCAACAAGATGTAGGGGTCATCGAGCACGGCTTCCATGCGCTCGGCGTCGGTGACGAAGTACGGGGAGATGTAGCCCTTGTCGAACTGCATCCCTTCGGTGAACTCCAGGTCCATGCCGAAGGTGTTCGATTCCTCGACGTTGACCACGCCGTCCTTGCCCACCTTCTCGATGGCGTCGGCGATAACGTCGCCGATCTCGCGGTCGTCGGCGGAGATGGTCGCCACGCGGGCGATCTCTTCCTTGCCGGAGATCTCTTTGGACATCTTCTGGATCTCCGTGACGGCGGTGTCGACGGCCCGCTCGATGCCACGCTTGATGGCCATCGGATTGGCGCCGGCGGCCACGTTCTTGAGACCTTCGCGGACAATCGCCTGAGCGAGCAGGGTGGCGGTGGTCGTACCGTCACCGGCGATGTCGTTGGTCTTGGTCGCTACTTCGCGAACGAGCTGAGCGCCCTGGTTCTCGAAAACGTCTTCGAGTTCGATCTCCCTGGCGATGGTCACGCCGTCGTTGGTGATGGTCGGGCTGCCGAACTTCTTGTCGAGTACCACATACCGGCCCTTGGGGCCCAGGGTGACTTTCACGGCATCGGCAAGCGTGTTCACGCCACGCTCGAGAGCTCTGCGGGCCTCTTCACCATACAGAAGTTGTTTTGCCATAGATATGGACTCCCTTTCTTTGATCGATCCTCAGGAGATTGGCGGAACCGGAAGGCTCACTCGCCGGGGATGACACCGATGATGTCGGTGAGACCGCGCAGCACGAGGTATTCCTCGCCGTCCAGCTTGAGTTCGGTGCCGGCGTACTTGGCGAATACGACCAAGTCGCCTTCCTTCACCGGCATCGGGAGAAGGTCGCCCTTCTCAGAGTATTTGCCCGGGCCTACCGCAACGACGCGTCCCTTGGACGGCTTCTCTTTCGCTGTGTCGGGAAGGACGATACCGGTCGGAGTCACCTGCTCCTGTTCGATGATCTGGACCACGACCCTGTCCTCGAGTGGCACTAGTTTCATGCACAACCCTCCTGTCTACCGCATTGTCGACTACCACTTCTCTGTGCCTCGGCGAGGCTCCAAAAGCCTGCTTCGCAGAATTGGCACTCTAAACCAAAGAGTGCCAAGCGGCGCTTATGTTATGCGCAACCGGGCGATTTGTCAAACACCTGACGAGAGTGCCAACCCGTTTCGGAATGCGAGCGATTTCGAGCGCTCGACGGCACCCGCCCCTCTGTCGGGAAGCGGCTCGGACCTAGGGCAAAGTGGACCAGCGGCCGAGCGGCAGCGAAGCCGAAGCGTCCACATCCAGATAGTCAGGGTAGGGCAGTACCGGTCCGTGAAGAGCCGCCGCCCCGATCATGGCGGCGTTGTCGGTGCAGTACGCGAAGGGAGGAACCACCACGTGCAGCCCGACCGCCTCACCCCTCTCCCGCATCCTGCGCCGGAGCAAGGAATTGGCGGCCACTCCCCCTGCCACACCCAGAGTCCTGGCTCGCTCCGCTTCGGCCGCCTTCACCGATTTGGTGACGAGCGCCTCCACGATCGCCTCCCGGTACGAGGCTGCCACGTCGGCCGCCCGCGCCGCCCGCTGTTCGGCGCTCATGTCGCGGAGCATGTAATAGAGGGCGGTCTTCACTCCGGAAAAGGAGAAGTCGGGCCGGGGCGACCGCCTGAGTCCCACCGGGAACCGGAAGGCCTTCGGGTCCCCTTTCTCGGCCAGTTCGTCGAGTTCCCGCCCACCGGGATATCCGAGTCCCAGAAGACGGGCGCCCTTGTCGAAGGCCTCGCCGGCCGCGTCGTCGAGCGTCTGGCCCAACAGGCGGAACGTCCTCCAATCGTCGACGAAAACCAAAGAGGTGTGCCCCCCCGAGGCCACGAGGGTCACCATGGGAAGGGGGGCGTCCCTGTCGGCCAACCAGACTGCCGCCAGGTGTCCGTGAAGGTGGTTGACCGGGAATAGTGGCAGTCGGTGGGCCCAGGCGATGGCTTTGGCCGTCTGCACCCCCACGAGCAGAGCCCCGATGAGTCCGGGGCCCACCGTCACCGCGACGCCGCCCAGTCCACCCACGCTGGTCCCTGCCTGATCCAGCGCCTCCCTCACCACGGCGCTCATCCTCTCCACGTGAGCCCGGCTCGCCACCTCGGGCACCACTCCGCCGTAGCGTTCATGGATAGAGTCCTGCGAGTGCACCACGTTGGCCAACACCCTTCCTTCGGGGGAGAGCACCGCGGCCGACGAGTCGTCACAGGATGATTCGATGGCGAGCAGGGGTCCCCGCAGCCATGCTCCCGGAGCACCAACCGGATGCATCATTACCAGGGCATCCTCGCCGCTGTCGGTGTAGTAGCGTTTGCGAACACCCGCTGAGACGAACCCCCACTTCCTGTAGAGCGCCAAGGCCTCCGTGTTCGAGGGTCGGACCTCGAGCAAGACGGGATGGTCAGCCTTGTCTGCGGCCTCGACGAATCTCTCCAGCAGTGCGGTGGCCACGCCCTCCCGACGGGCTCCCGGGGCGACGGCCAAATCCATGAGATGCCAGGCGTCCGAATACGCGCGGCCGATGAGGAATCCGGTCACCTCTCCTCTGTCGTTCTCAGCGACTTCGTGCCAACTCTGAACGAAGTGGAGCTCGTCCTCGAACATCTGCCGCGTCCACGGCATGTCGAACGAGCGACGCTCGATCGCCGCCATCGAGGGGACGTCTCCCCGCTGCATCTTCCGGCAGGTTACGGCCATGGCCTCACGACTCCAACGCGGTCTCGGCCCACGGATCGCGCATCTTCCTGATATGGGTGTCGGCGTCGGGAGCGCGCACATAGATGGGCCTCACCCCCTCGGGAGTCCCCGGTTCCCCAGTCGCTCGAGAGTGGGCGGTGCCTTCCACCGCCGCTTCCAACCACGGACGGAGCCGCGACCCGGCCGGTCCGCCGTCCGGCTCTACCAACGCCTGTTGCCCGACCACCAGATACTCAGCCGCAACTGCGCGCGGCTCCAGACGCACCTCCACACCGGCGACGAGAGGGCCTCCACCGGCGCCGTGCAGAACATCTACGTCACCCACGATCGCCGCTCTCAGGCCCTCCGGCAGTCGCTCCGCGAGCGCATCCTGATCGCACACGGCGAACGCCTCCGATCGTACATAGGAGACATCCACCTGAGCACCGGCACTCGATGGTCCGTTCCGCCCGGTCTCCTGTCTGTAGACGCCATAGAACACCTGCCCCCGTCGAGCGTCCACCACAGGAACTATCACATCCGGGGGCGTGGTGAGCCGGCCTGAGGCCGTCATCGCCGCAAGGGCGCTCAACGTGCTCACCCCGATCACCGGGATCTCCAGGGCCAGGGCCAGGGCCCGGGCCGTCGCCACGGCGATACGCACACCGGTGAAGGTTCCGGGACCGATGCCGGCGACTACAGCCACCAGGTCTCTGGGGGTCCGCTCCGTTCCGGACAACATCTCGTCAAGCAGGCGGAGGAGGACTCGCGCCTGGCCATGGCTGTCACGATCGGACCGTCTCTCCACGACCCGCCAGTTTCCGGTTCCGCCCGGCTCTCTTTCCAGCAAGGCGGCGGTGGACAGACGGGTCGAGCCATCCATGGCCACGAGCACCGGGCGTCTGGCTCTCGAGAGATCACCCATGGCGTCCGAGCGCCTCCCAGCGCTTTCGGGCATCGTCGGTGAGCGCTTCGACCTCCACCGAGCGCTCGTGCAAAGACACATGAGCCATGCGGATGACCCAGGTGGCCGGTCCCAACCGGCCGATACCGGCCTGGGGCCACTCCACGAGGGTCACCACCTCGGGGCGAACATATTCTTCGAGGGCAAGGGCATCGTCATCTTCTATCTCGTCCAGACGGTACAGATCGAGGTGCTGGACGGTCATCTTCCCTTCATAGATATTGGCAAGCGTGAACGACGGGCTGCGCACGGGGTCGGACACGTGCAAAGCCTCGGCGACCGCCCGGATGAACGTGGTCTTCCCCGCCCCGAGCGGGCCGTAGAGAAGCACAAGATCGCCTCCCCGCAGTGCTGAGGCCAGCCTCCGTCCGATCTTCCGCAATTCGCCGAGGCCCACGCCCTGTCGGCGCAAGACCAGATGACCGTCTTCTACCACAGAGGCAGTTGCTCGGTGCGATCGGGGGCCGACGCCCGTTCCTTGGCCGCCTGGCCGGAGGCCTCGACGGGAGCCGAAGACTGACCGGACGCAGGCTGGGCAGGTTGCTGATCCTCGCTTTCGGCTGCCGGCTCCTCCTGGCGGGGGCCGATGCCGTGCGCGAGAAGGTGACGAAGCTTCGCGAAGTCCTGTTCGAGAACCTGCCGGTTCGACGGAGTGTACAGCGCGGCTGCCGGGTGGAACACCGGGAAGACGATGAGATCCACTCCCGCGATCTCCCTCGGCTTGGCTTTGCCGTGGATGGCAGTCATGCCGAGTTGGGTGTCGGCCAGCAATTTCGTGGCGAAACGCCCCAACGTGCAGATGACCGCGGGCTTGATGATCGCGATCTGTTCCATGAGAAACGGGCTGCAGGCCCCTATCTCGTCCGGAAGCGGGTCCCGATTCTCGGGTGGACGGCATTTGACCACGTTGGCGATGTAGACGTCGGAACGCTCGAGACCTATCTGCCCCAGGAGTTCCGTGAGCAGCTTGCCGGCCGCACCGACAAACGGCTCGCCCTGCCGGTCCTCGTGGAACCCGGGACCCTCCCCCACGAACATGAGGCGCGCGTGAGCACTCCCTGTGCCGAAGACGACCTGGGTGCGCCCGCCGCACAATCCGCACCGAGTGCAGTCGACGAGCGACGACTGCAGGGCCCCCAGGGCCTCGGCGGTCTCGTCTCTGACGTTGCCGTTGATATCCGCCATGTGGTCAGGGTAGCAGAAGAGGGTGGGGCCTTGCGCCGGGCTGGACGCAGGGACGCGGCTCGGCCTTCCCCCGGGCCGTTGTCCCACCCCAGGGAGACTGTTATTCTTGCCCCGCACCCCGCTCAGCGCGCTCGGACCGTCGCGGCCGGACCGTCTACCAATGGAGGCGTAGCCGGCGACGTGAGGACCGAGAACGGATGTGGGGTCGAAGGAAACCCCGAGCCGCGTCTGGTATCTCTGCAGAACTGGAACACAGGCAGGTATCCATCGAAGCCTCAGTGACAACTTCACGTTTCGCCGTGATTGGGGCCGGCCGCCTCGGCTCCAGCTTGGCTCTCGCGCTCCGCCATCGCGGACTGGTCCTCACCGGCTTCACCGCCGCTTCACAGGCGGGCCGCACCCGCGCTCAAGAACTGCTCGGGATTGCTGCATCGCCGAACCTCCCCGCTCTCACCGCGGGCCGACCCGATCTCTACCTCGTGTGTGTACCGGACGAAGCCGTGGCCGATGTCGCCGCCGAACTGGGTGCCGCTCTGGCGGCAGACGCCTCCGCCGCGGGAGACCCGGCCGCTGCTCCGGTCGTTGCCCATACGAGCGGGGCAACCTCTGTCTCCGTGCTGGCCCCCTGCGAACGGGCGGGTGCAGCCGCACTTGTCTTCCATCCCCTGCAGACCTTTCCCGATCCGCTCACCGGTGCTTCGCGCTTTGCACGCGCCGGTGTAGCCATCACGCCTGGCCCGGGCCGTCCTGACGAGGCTGGGACGGCCGGGTTCCACCTCGCGGATGTCCTGGCCATGCGCCCCTTCCTGCTTGCCGACGACAAGCGAAGCCTGTATCACGCAGCAGCCACGGTTGCCTGCAACTACCTGGTGACGCTCGAGTATCTGGCGAACGAGCTGTTCGTGAAAGCGGGCGTCCCCGAGCGGGTGACGTTCGATCTGTTCCTCCCGCTGGTGCAGGCGACGCTCGAGAATCTTGCAGTTCGCGGTCCCGTGGACGCTCTCACCGGGCCTCTCAGCCGCGGCGACGCGGCTACTATCGCCGCCCATCTGGAGGCCCTCGCCGCCGAAGCCCCGGAAGCGCTCCCGGCATACCGGGCCTTGGGCGACGCCACGCTCGCACTGGTGGCCGCCAAGGCACAGCTGGACCCCATTGTGCTCGCCCGCCTCAGAGAGCTCCTCACGGGTCCCGCGGCGACCAAGGAGTCCAGGCCCGGAGTGGGATATGCCGGTCTATGATTGTAAACGTACCCGAAGAGGAAGGAACCTCGATGTCTCCAGCGCCTGAAGTCTCAGGCCCCAGTGCGGTTGTCACCGACACCATCCACTTCACGACCAAGGGTGATGCCGACATGGTCAACATCACCGAACGGGTGGGCGATTGCCT
>CAZWAR010000026.1:0-29084 GCA_964631965.1 uncultured Gaiellales bacterium | reverse complement strand
GGATCGTCGCTCGGACTCCAGGGGGCGCGACGGAAGCCGTTATCCTGGGGTTCATCCCCGCAGACGAGCGCAAGTTCAACTACAACCTGGTCTTCGGCCTGGTACTCAGCATCATGCGGGTCGCCGAGAAGCACGGCGGGCGGGCCTATTCGACCGGGCTGTACTTTGGCGCCAAAGCCGAGAGCGTTCTCGGGACCGACGCGGTGCACCGTATCCGCGAGTTCAAGGAGCAGGTGGATCCCAACGGTATCCTCAACCCTCGCAAGGTGCTCGACAACGGCATCACCGGCACGCTGCTCGAGTTCGCCGCCACCCTCGAAAGAGAGATCCGGGTGCTGGGGAACAGCATCACCCTCGACCTGGGCGAACGCCCAGGCGACCCGGTGAAAGGCATCCCCGGCGATATCGCCTGGTACGCCTACGCCTGCACCCAGTGCGGTTTCTGCGTCGACGAATGCGATCAGTTCTACGGGCGGGGATGGGAGAGTGAGAGCCCCCGGGGTCGCTGGTACTGGTTGCGGCAGTACATGGAGGGCAAGGTCGATTGGGATCAGCGCATGGTCGACACGTACATGCTATGCACAACGTGTGAACTCTGCAATTTTCGCTGCTCCTCGGCTCTTCCTATCGAGCCCAGCTGGATGAAGCTGCGTGGGAAGCTCATCAACGACGAGAGGAAGATGACCTTTCCCGCCTTTGAGGTGATGAGCACCGCCCTGGACGGTCAGGGCGATATCTGGGCCAAATACCGCAAAGACCGGGCCGATTGGTTCCCGAAGGATCTCCTGGAGAAGCACGGTCCGGGGGTGTCGGCTCCGAACCTCTACTTCGCCGGCTGCACCGCGAGCTTCGTCGAGCACGATATCGGCATTGCCTCCGTCCGTATCCTCGACGAGGCCGGCGTGGACTTCACGTACCTCGGCACCCAGGAGCTCTGCTGCTCCATCCCCATGCTCTGTGCCGGCAAATGGGACCAGTTTGCCGAGATCATGAGGACCAATATCGCCAACGTCAAAGCCACCGGTGCCGGCACGGTCGTCACGAGCTGCCCAGGCTGCGACGTGGCGTGGCGCCACTACTACCCCTTGTGGGCCGAGCGATTGGGTATCGACTTCGGCCTGACCGTCAAGCACTACAGCGAGATCCTGGCCGACATGATACGGGCCGGTGAGTTCCAGATACCCGAGAGCGTGGAGGCCGACCCGGCCAAGGGTCGCAAGGAGCGCGTCAACGGACGCGACAAGGTGAAGGTCACCTGGCACGACAGCTGCCACATCGGCCGGGCCAGCGGCGTCTACGAACCGCCGCGAGAACTGATAAGGGCCAACCCAAATGCCGATTTCGTGGAGTTTCAGCTCAATCGGGAGGAGGCCCACTGCTGCGCCAACGTCATCACCCTCATCAAGGAGCCAACGGCCGCCCAAGTGATAGGCGGCGAACGGCTTCGGGAAGCTCAGGCGGTGGGCGCCGAGACCATTCTGTCGGCCTGCCCCTGCTGTGAGTTCCAGCTTCGGGTGGCGGGCAAAGCGGTGGGCAGCGAGCTCAAGGTGGTCGATCTCGCCCGTTTCACCGGGGAAGCTCTCGGCTACGATTTCCCCGCGCCGGAGCCCGAGGTCGAACGGCAGTGGGCGACTTTTGACGCCATGATCAGGCTCATGACGCCGGGGGGCTTCGCCGACGTCATGCGGGAGGTGCTCCCCGAGTTGGTGGACGCGATGCCCCTGGAGATGGGATCGGTCATGCGCGGGATGGCCCACGTTCCCGGTGCTCTCGCGGCCCTCAAACCGACCTTCCCCATACTCTTTCCCCAGCTCATGCCCGGCATGATGCCCAAGGTGATGCCCAGGATGCTGGAACTGGTGAAGAAACGGGTGCCGATGCCGGACTACATGGCCGAACAGATGCCCGAGCTCCTGCCCAAGGCGATGGAGAACCTCCTACCGCACATGCTACCCGAGGTGGTGTCGCTGATAGCCGACGACCTCATTGCCTATCTCGAGGGAGAGGGAGCCGACCGGCGCGAGGACTGAGTGGAGCGGCAGGAAGCGCGTAGGGTCAGGCGCACCTTGTGTTCTTCGCCCGATTGGAGGCCCGCCTCTCACTTCTGACAAGAGGGACAGTAGTAAGAATACCTTCCCCCGATCTTCATCCGGGATACAGGCCCCCCGCATCCTGGGCACTGTTCTCCCTCGGCCCGATGGGGGAGAAGCCGGCCGGAAGGAAGTCGTTCCACATCAGCCCGGGCGGCGATTGCCCCTTGTAGCACGTCTCGACTCTTCCGATCGCGGTGGAAGGGGGTTCTGGCCCGATGATGGTAGCGGAGGGGAGGGGATTTGAACCCCTGAGACCTTGCGGCCTGCCGGTTTTCAAGACCGGTGCAATCAGCCAGACTCTGCCACCCCTCCGAGGCCTCCATGAAGACCGGTCTAGATGATAACCTCTTCGCCACCGCTCGGCTTGGCGCTCTCGAGCATGCGGCTGTCGCCCCGTCCGGTCTGTGGCCTCCGGGCGAGGGGAGATTCGCCGGCGCCGGCGAACGGGCTCGGCTCCTCCGGCGATGCACCGTGATTCCCCGGCGAGACCGAAGATGACCGAAAGGAGTCTCCTGTGCAGCAGCCCGATCAAGACGTCATGAGGCTCGGTCTCGTGGCAAGACTCATGCGCGTCGTGGGCATCGCGACCGTGCTTGCCGGTATTGGTTTCTTGGTCTACATGGCAGTGGCCGGGCACCAGTCTGAGGGCACCGGCTCGCTCTGGGCCGTCGGCGCGATCCTGGTGGTCGTGGGGGCCGTCGACATAGGGATCTCAGAGTGGATGCGCCGCCGGCTGGCCGGGGGCGGCTGACAGAGTCCCCGACGTGGGCAGTCCGTCCGGCAGCGGTCGCTCACCGGAGGGTTCGAAGTCGCCCGCCTGGCCGCCGGCCGGCGGACACTTCGTGCGCGCGAGGCTCTAGTAGTAGTAGACGGCGGTGCCTGCCGTGGCGAGGACTGCGATCACGACGATCACGATGATCCATTCCGCCACTCCCACGGCGAAGGCAATCCAGCACCACATCTTGGCTTTTCGCGAGGCTTCCTGTGCTCCCCGCACGTCGCCGAGCGAGAGAAGGTTCCCTACCTTGGTGGCGTACACGATGGCCACGATGGCCAAGGGCCAGAAGGCGAAGATCGTGGCGATGGCCCACCCCAGGTAGCTGGGCACATCGGGCATGATCCCCTGGTTGTAGCCCGGTGGGTACGTGTGCTGTTGATACCCGGCCGGCGGATAGGGCGCTCCGCCCTGCTGGTAGCCTCCCTGTTGGTAACCTGGCTGTTGATAGCCCTGGCCCTGGTAGCCCTGGCCCTGGTACCCCCTGTTCTCATACGGTGGCGGCGACTGGTATCCCGGCTGGTACTGCTGCTGGTACGGAGGCGGATAGGAGGAAGGGGCTACATATGGTTGCTGCGCCGGATTCGGGGTGGTTCCCTCCTCGGATGTGGTCTGGTCGGCGTCGTCATCCGAATCGGACCACTGCTCCTTATATGTACGCAAATCGGCACCGCAGGTCGTGCAGAAAGCGGCACTTTCCTCGTTGGTGCTCCCACATTTCGGGCAATACATGTGCGCCTCTCTTCTCGTGCTAGGGGTCGCTGAGTGTTAGGTTTATCACAAACTGGCAGGGAGGTGGACGTGGCAGCATCGGGGATCAACGACCGCGCCGAGCGGCTGGCGGAGGGCGACCGGCTGATCTCGCTCTTCGGCATCGAGGTGGAAGAGGCCACGGAGAGCCTGGCCCGGGTGTCGGCCGTCGTGAGAGAGGAGTTCCTCCAGGTGCACGGGCTGGCCCACGGTGCATTCGTCTTCGCGCTCATGGACGTCGCCTTTGCTCTCAACGTGAATGCCAAGGTCGATGCCGTCGCCGTACAGTGGAGCATCAGCCAGTTCCGCTCCGGGCAACTGGGGGAGAGGCTCACCGCGGAGTGCCGGCTGCTGCACGGCGGACGCCGGTTGATGGTGGTGGATCTGGTGGTAACCGGGGCCGAGGGCCGGGTGATCGCCAAGGGTCAGGCTACGGCCGTCCCCGTCGGGGAGCCGACCCCGGCTCGTTGCTAGGAGGTCCGCCCGCGGTCGGGCGTTCGCTCTCGTCGAGCCAATCGATCTTGGCGGACGGGATGCTGTCCATCCTGGCCCCGTACGGCTTGATATCCAGTATCTGGCTGCCATCCACGGCGTCGAGCCCGCGCACGGTGAGACGGTTGCCTTGCCTGCGGACAAGTTCCACGACGCACAGGGAGATAGGGTTGGGCCGTGCGGGGGAGCGAGTGGCGAAGACCCCGTGGACCTCCGGCCCCCAGGGGGTCGCCGTCTGGAGTGTGTCGCGCGAAGCAAGGTGGGCCCAATACAGGATGATCAGATGGGTGGCTCGTTCCACATCCTTCAGGCCCGCTTCGTATTGCTCGAAGACCTCCACCTCCGATTCGACGGGAGAGAAGCTTCCCTGGAACGGAGCCTCGTTGCGGTCGTGATACGGCGTGTGAGCGATACCTATGCTGCGCACTGTGAACAAGGCCGGGCTCCTCTTTGTCTCTGTATCACGTCTTTCCTGGAGGGGCTGTCGCCGGCGAGGCGGACACTGGGGCGCGATGCCGAACCGGACACGGCTATGCGCCGTCCGAGCCCCCGTCCGTGTGATTGCCAGGGCTGCCGGGCAGTACGCCGGGGGCCTTCCTGATGAGCCGCAGCTTCTCCGATGCCAGACGGGGTGACAACCCCACCGCATAGATCTCCGGGTTGCGCAACCTGCGCACCTCCTCCGGAAGTGACGCCACCTGCCGTGCGGATCGGGCCCGGATATCGGCCAAGGCCGGGGGCGGAGCCACCCGCACTCCGTCCACCATGACCGGCACCATAAGGTCCTCGCATCGCGACGCGTCCCAGACCGCGCGAAGGAATGACAGTTCCTGGCGTTCCGCGAACGGGACCGGCGCAGCCGGCTGGCCTGGGTCGATGGAGTCGGTCGGCTCGGAATCGAGGCGGATGAGATCGGCCAGGGGATGCCCAGCGTCGTCGTAGTAGCGCACCAGGCGTTTGCGGCCGGGGTCGGTCATCTTGGCCGGGTTGGAAGAAAGCTTGATGCGGGGTTCCCAGGGGCCGCCGTCCTCCTGCACCGCTACCAGCTTGTAGACCCCAGGGAGGGCCGGATATCCGGACGACGTGATGAGGTGCGTCCCCACTCCCCAGGAGTTGATGCGCGCCCCCTGCCGTTTGAGGTCCGCGATCAGATCCTCGTCGAGTTCGTTCGACGCCACGATGAGCGGGTCGGGGAAGCCCGCGTCGGTGAACATGCGGTATGCCGCCTTGCTCAGCCTGGCGAGGTCGCCGGAGTCGAGCCTGATGGCGGCGCGCACATTGTGGCCGGCCGCCCGTAGTTCTTTGAACAGAGTCACGGCGTTCGGCAGGCCGGACTTGAGCGTGTCGTAGGTGTCGACGAGCAGCACCGGACTGGGGTAGCAGGCCGCGTAGGCCCGGAAGGCATCCAGTTCGTCCTCGAAACTCATGACCCAGGAGTGGGCGTGCGTGCCCTTCACCGGTATGTCGAAGAGCTTGCCGGCGAGCACGTCGGAGGTGGCGTCGGCGCCGCCGATGTAGGCGGCTCGGCTGCCGCTCAGCCCTCCATCGGGACCCTGAGCCCGGCGTAGGCCGAACTCCACCAACTCGTCGTTGCCGCAGGCAAGCCGGATGCGGGCGGCCTTCGTCGCGATAAGGGTCTGGAAGTTGAGGGTGTTGAGCACCACCGTCTCCAAAAGCTGCGCCTCGATGAGCGGCCCCTCCACCTGGAGGACCGGTTCGTGCGGGAAGACAAGGGTGCCTTCGGGCACCGCCTGGATGGTGCACCGGGGCTGGAACGAAGCGAGATAGTCGAGGAAGGCGTCGTCGAACGTCCTCAGCCCTGCCAGGTAGTCGAGGTCCTGGCTCGTGAAACGGAGCCTCTCGATCTGGTCGAGCAGTTGTTCCAGGCCGGCCGCTATGGCGAAGCCGGTATGGGGCGGAAGGTCGCGGAATGTGTAGGCGAAGCAGGCGCGAAGATCGCGGCGCCCGGTCTTCCAGTAGCCGCCCATCATGGTGAGCTGGTAGTAGTCGGTGAGAAGGGCCAGGTCCTCACGGCGAACCCAGCGCTGGGAGACGTCGAGGATCTCGGCAGGGGCAGCGATGCGGTCGCTCTGCGGCGGGCCCGGGGAGTGGTCCTGTCCGCTTCCGACCGTGCGGGAGCCGGTGGGGGCGTCGTCAGTCGTCATGATCGACGGGGTTCCCGTGCTCGTCATACGCGGCGGCCGGTCTTTCTCCCGAATCGACTACGCGATCCGAACGGATGCGCACGACGCCCGCGGCCTCCATCTCGGCGAGCGCCTTCTCCGTCGTCTCGGGTGCCACGCCTCGCACCGCGTCCTCGACCAGGAAGACGGTGAAGCCGGCAGCTCGGGCGTCGAGGGCCGTCTGCCGGACACAGTAGTCGGTCGTCAGCCCGGCGATGAACACCCGGTCCACCCGGCGGAGCCGAAGGAACTCGCCCAGATCGAGCCGGTCCACCTGGAAGCCACTGTATGCCTCCTTCGCAGGGTCATCCCCCTTGCTGACGAGGATTGCGTTCATCGGCATGTCGAGCCCGTCGCACCAGTTGGCTCCGGGGGTGCCCTGCACGGCGTGCGGGGGCCAGGATCCGTCACGGAACTCCGGGTGATCGGAGAAGCTGACGTGGTCGTGCGGGTGCCAGTCCCTGGTGTAGACCCAGCGCCCGAACTTGGGGATCAGTCCGTTGATGACCGGGATGATCTCGTCGCCGCCCGGCGCGGGCAGGGCCCCGCCCGGGCAGAAGTCGGCCTGGACGTCCACGACGATGAGAACGTCATGCGCTCCAGTGAGCACCGCACCGCCGGCTGTAGCGGCGGCGCCCGTCGGCTCAGTCATCCTCCCAGCACCTCCTTGCCGGCCGGCAGGTACGGCTTCAGCACCGCCGGCGCCTCGATCCGGCCGTCTTCAGTCTGATAGTTCTCCATGATGGCGATCATGGTGCGTCCGAGAGCCACCACCGTGCCATTGAGGGTATGGAGCAGATAGGGGCCTCCCTTCTCCCCCTTGGCCCGCACTTTGAGGCGGCGGGCCTGATAGTCGGTACAGTTGGAGCACGAAGTCACTTCGCGGTAGCGCTCCTGCGTGGGCAGCCAGGCCTCCAGGTCGTACTTCTTGGCGGCCGGCGCTCCCAGGTCCCCGGCCGCGATGTTTACGGCCTGGTACGGCAAGCGGAGCTCCTGCAGGATCTCCTCCTCCACCGAACGCATGAAGTCGTGCTCCTCCGGCGACCTGTCGGGAGCGCAGAAGCTGAACATCTCCACCTTGTCGAACTGATGCACGCGGAAGATCCCCCGGGTGTCCTTGCCGGCGGCGCCCGCCTCTCGCCGGAAGCAGCTCGAGTAGCCCACGTAGCGCACGGGCAGTTCCGACTCCTCGAGGATCTCGTCCATGTGCAGAGCCGCCAGCGGCACCTCCGACGTTCCCACCAGATTCAGACCGTCGGCTTCCACCCGGTACACCTGCTGCATGTCTGTGGGAAAGAAGCCGGTTCCATACATCGCCTCGTCCCGCACCAGCACCGGCGGGATCACCGGACGGAAGCCCTTGGAGGCCAGCTTGTGGAGCGCATATTGCACGAGCGCGAACTGCAGGAACACCAGGTCACCCTTGAGGTAGGCGAACCGGCTGCCCGAGGTGCGGGCGCCGCGCTCCATATCGATCAGGTCGAACGGGGCCGCCAGATCGAGGTGGTCTCGAGGCGGGAACGTGAACTTTCGGGGCGTCCCCCATCGGTACATCACCTCGGAGTCTTCCTCGCCCCCGGCCGGCGCGGAGTCCTCGGGCAGGTTGGGCACCTGGAGGAGCTCCTCCTCGAGCCGCCCCTCCACTTCTTTCAGCCGGGCTTCGAGCCCCTTTATCGCCTCGCCCACCCCGCGCATGGCTTCGATCTTGGCGGAGGCATCGTCCTTGTTGCGCTTCGCCTGCGCGATCTCCTCACTCACGGTGTTGCGAAGGGCCCGCTTCTCCTCCACCGCCACCAACAACTCGCGCCTCTGCACGTCCAGCTCCAGCAACGTGTCGAGAGCGGCCACGGCGTGTGGCCCGCGGCGGCTCAGGGCGGCACGGACCGCGTCCGGCTCGTTCCGGATCATTTTGATGTCGAGCACCGGTACTCTCCTCGAGACGGGGACAGTGACGCCGCAGCTAGCGCGAAACGAACGCTGGAGGCTTGCCTACAGGATAGCTGCCCAATACCGTCAGGCGGGGCAGTTTGCAGCGAAGGCACCGAAGGGCGTCGGCCACTTGGACGTCATCCACCTTGCCTTCCATGTCCACGAGGAACAGATAGTCTCCCAGGCGCCGTTTGGACGGCCGCGATTCGATCTTGGTGAGGTTTATCCGCCGGAACGCGAACTCCTGCAGGATGAGGAGCAACGCACCGGGCTGGTCCTTGACGATCTCGCAGACGACCGAGGTCTTGTAGGGCTCGAACCAATCCTGGCGCTCCCGCTGACGGGCGAGGAAGACGAAACGGGTCTCGTTGTCCTTGTGATCCTCGATGTCGGGGGCGAGCACCACGCAGCCGTATGTGTCTGCGGCCAGGTGGTTGCCGATCGCGGCCCAGGGCTGATCGCTCTCTGCGACGCGTTCCACGGCGTTGGCGGTGGAATTGGCCGCTTCCACCTCGACCCCGGGGAGGTTGTTGCGCAACCAGATACGACACTGCGCGTTGGCGTGCGGGTGGGACACCACTTTGGCGATCTGGTCCAGAGTGACCCCGGGACGGGTCAGGAGTTGGTGCCGTATGGGGATGCGGACCTCGCGGACGATCTGCAGGTTGTCGATCTCATGGGTGAGGATGTCCACGGTCGCGGATACCGAACCCTCGATTGAGTTCTCTATGGGGACGACCGAAACGTCAGCTTCTCCCGACGATACCGCCTCGATGGTGTCTTCCATGGAGCTGAAGGGGACGAATCGGCGGCTGCGCCCGTCCTCCCGCCGTTCGGCGATGGTGTCCCGCAGAGCTACCTCGGTGAACGTCCCCTGGGGGCCGAGGAAACCGATCGTGCTGGCAGCTACCGGCAGGGGTTCGTTCAGAGACGATATCGCCCAGGACTCGAGCCGTTCTCCACCTGGCTCACAGCTCATCGCCGTTCCCATCCCCGTTGCCGACACCCGGCTGGTCCTCGTCTTCGGACTCGGACGCCGATGCCCTCCGGTGCCGGACGTACCGCGCCGCCAGGCTGTCCGCCTCGGGCGAGGGAGTCTTGGGCGCGCCCCAGCCTGTGGCCGAAGGGGTCACCTGTTCGACTACCGGGGGCAGACCCTTACGCCGCCGCCGCCGGTTCTCCCGATCCAGTTCCCGCTCAGATGCGGGCCGACGGCCGGGAAGGCCCGCGGAGAGCAGGTCGGCGGTCTCAGCGTCCACCTCGGGGATCTTGGCCGGGTTCGTATTCTCGACTTCCACCCGCGGTTTGATGGTGAAGGGCCCCGCGCCTCGAGCCTGGTCGACGGCCTCGATCTCTTCGGGCGCCAACGGGATGTCGGCCTGCCCGTCCTTGAGCAGCTTCACGTACATCCGGGCGAAGTCGCGGCTGACCACTGTTGTGATCACTACGCCGTCGGCCTGGCTGTTGAGGAAGGCCACGGCAGCGCTCTGCCGGCCGCCCAGGTCCTGATAGGCGTCGAAGCGCACCACGCCCACCTTGGCGAGGGCCCCGTCGATGCGCACGTCATGGTCGCGGGCCACGAGGGTGAGGTCTTCCAAGGCCACGCGCACGTTGGCCAGTTTCTCGTCCATCGCGGCCACGTGCTGAACGATGTCCACGTCGCCGCGCGACCCCATGATGACGTGCTGGTTCCTGTGGTAGGCCTGCAGACGCCGGAACACCAGGTACAGGCCGACTCCGGCGGCGGCGGCACCAGCCAGGGCCAGAACGGCAAGGACCTCGAATCCCTGGAGGAGAGTCAACGTGGCCTCCTAGAGTTTGAAGATGACTGTGGCGTCGATGGAGTTGTTGTCCATGTACTTCTCTTCGGGCACAGGTCCTGCTTCTACCGTCAGCTTGGCCTGTTCGCCATAGGCGGTGGGGTTGATACCGGTGACTTCAGCGGTCTTGGTGTCGCCGCCGTTGAGGCTTGGGATGGTCACAGTGACCTGCTGAGGCTCCCCGTCCCCGTCCACGCCGAGCGTGACCGTCACCGGCACCTCCTTCTCGGTCATGTTGCCCTGATTCTCCACGGTGACCAGGAAGGTCAGCTCGTCGGTGGAGGTGAGGTTGTAGGTTTGGCCGTTCTTGATCTGCTGGTCGTCGGGTTGGGCCACCACTTTGGCCACCGCTACACCGTGCACCGCCTGCAAGCTGCCTGTGCTCTTGAGCTGGGCGATGATCTCCTGCGCCTGCGAACGTGAAGCGAGATCGGGATCCTCAATGAAGGTGGAACTCGGAACCGTTACGCCCGGCAGGTTCTTTTCCTTGACGATGTCTCTGGCTCCTGTGAGGAAGACCGTCGAGTAGAGGAAATCCGAGCTGGTAAGGTAGTAAAGAGCTTGGGAGATCTGCTCCGAGGCCACATCGGTCTCCTCGGAATCCAACCCGTTCATCAACGCGGGTTCGAGCATCTCCAGGCCCTCGCGCCGGAAGCTCATGACGAGCACGAAGAACTGGCTGATGTCGTTGGTGACGAGCTCCTCGGGAGGCTCCAGCGCCTTGGCCTCCTTCTCCAGCTGGGTCGATTTGGAGATAAAGCCGTCGAGCCTGGTCTGCACGTCCTTTCGGCTGATATCCCCCGGTTCGGTCAACAACTGGGAGAGTTGCTTGCCTACGGTGTCCGACTGTTTGAGGATATCGGTGACCGACGATATATAGCGCTGGTAGTCGGCCACTTCGCTTGTGCCCCTTGCGGCGGTGACGGCCACGACGATCACCACCACAACGACGGCGACGGCGACCAGCCCGATAATGATATGAAGCGTCCGCTGCGGCAGCCGGCTCGGCCGCCGCCTACGCTCTTTGCGATCTTCCTGTAGAACGTCCTCG
The DNA here is from genome assembly GCA_964631965.1 of uncultured Gaiellales bacterium. Classification (GTDB taxonomy): domain Bacteria; phylum Actinomycetota; class Thermoleophilia; order RBG-16-64-13; family RBG-16-64-13; genus CAIQPS01. The sequence goes on along the minus strand of CAZWAR010000026.1, from coordinate 17,991 downwards.
ACGGAGTCCCGGTTCTTGAAATCAGCCATATGCAGGCGCCAAACATGCGAGAGATGATGGTGGGCGAGGGGGGACTTGAACCCCCACGAGCGTAAGCTCACTAGACCCTGAACCTAGCGCGTCTGCCAATTCCGCCACTCGCCCGGAGCCCGGCCAGTATAACACGGCTTTCGCACCCCCTAGCCGTCAATGAGCGCTGCCCCGTGGGCCTGCTCTCCGCCCTGACTGCGGGCTTCAGTGGCTGCCACCGCCGGTCGCAGGCCGGACAACTCGTCTCTGAGTCCGGCGAGTATCGCGTCCAGGCGGAGCGGGCGCCTCACCCGGTCCCCAAGGGCGACGATATACTGGCCGCATGGCAGAGCAGACCCTCCTCTACGACCGCTACCGGATCGTCCGGAAGCTCGGCAGTGGTGCCTTCGCCACCGTCTATCTGGCCGACGACCAGGTGATGGGGAGGCCCGTCGCCATCAAGATGGTCAGCCGGACCGCCGACGTGGACGGGCGGGTGGTGCGGGAGGCCCAAGCCGCGGCCAAGCTCAGTCATCATCATATCCTCGCCGTGTACGAGATCTACGAGGAACCCGATCAGACCCTGCTCGTGACCGAGTTCATCCAGGGGAAGACGCTGCGTGACTACTTTCGGGAGCGCTCCCTGAGCGATCTCGATATATGCGAAATCGGCGTACAGATGTGTCGCGCGCTCGAGCACGCGCACAAGCGAGGCGTGATCCACCGGGACATCAAGCCCGAGAACATCATGCTGGTGGAGGGTGATTCCATCGACGTGCGGCTGATGGACTTCGGCGTCGCCCTCCTCGAGGACCGCGGTTCCATCACTGTGGACGGCGATCTGGTCGGGACCTTGGCCTACATGTCGCCGGAGCAGGGGGAGGGCAAGCCGGTCGACTCGCGGAGCGACGTCTACTCTCTGGCGCTCACTCTATATGAAGGATTCACCGGTCAAAGCCCGTTCCGAGGTAAGAAACTCCACGAACTGATGCACGACGTCTCCCGGCCGGACATCCCGCCACTGGCCTTCGGGCGTTCAGATCTCCCGCCCGCCCTGAGTGACGCTCTCAAGCGGGCCATGGCCCGCGATCGCTACGAGCGTCCGGATGCGGCGACCCTTGGACGCCAGTTGGCGGAGGTGAGCAAGGTCATCCCGGCGTCCTCACCGTACGAGACGTTGGCCACCCGGGTGCGACGGCGTCTCACCGGTCCCCGGGCCGATCGCGATCGGTTGGCGTACCTGGGCATCCATGTCGTCTCCGCCGTGTTCGCCCTGTCCGCGCTCCTCTACGTTCTGCAGCGGGTTCCGTTCTATCCGCCGGCCGGTATCCTGGCTTTGGTGGCGGTCCCCAGCTTCCTGGCGCTGCTCTGGCCCTTCGCCGGCGCCGTGTTGACGCTCGCTGTACTCGCACCCCCGGCGTTTGCCTACGGGGCGGGGTGGGGTGTGGTCTATGTGGTGCCCGCTGCGCTGGTGGTGGGTCTCCTGCGCTGGAAGCAGCGGGAGTGGGCTGCGCTGCTCCCCGGGGCCGTTCCGTTCGCCGCCGCCGGCTGGCTGGGATTGGCGTTGCTGCCGCTGGCCGGCATCCTGTTGCGGCGTTGGGGGGCTCTTGTCGGCTTTTTTGCTGGGTTGGTCCTTGCAGTCACGTCTGGACTGGCCGGCTACAGCCTCCTCCCGTACGCGTTCAATCCCAGTCCGGGTGAGATACTCCAGGAGGCCCAGCACGCCGCGTCGCCATGGACAGTGCTGACCGCCATTGCCCGGTTCCTTGACGCCCGCCCGGAGATGAGTCTGCAGATTCCGCTGTTCGCTTTCTTTTCGCTGCCGCTCTTCCTCTGGCTCGGGGATTCACGAGAACGGCGCATGTGGGGTCTCTCCGTCTATTTGGTCCTTCTTCTACTGGGGTTTGTGATTCTCCCGATCCTCGCTCTCGACGTCCCGGTGGATTTGCCCCGGTTCTTAGTGGCCTATGTGCCGTGCGCTATAATCGCTCTCCTATCTGCCCTATATGCCCCGGCCAAGGGTGCGGGGTCCCTCTAGGAGGAATTCTTGATGAGGTTCATCCGAAAGGCCGGGGCGCCTTCTGATAAGAGCCCCAAGCGGCTTTATGTGGAGCCGGCCGAACTGGCGCGCAAACTCGTCAAGGAGATGGACGACCACGTCGTCGAGCGCGGCGAGGAACTGTGGGCTCGCAATCGCTACACGATCTACCTTTGCCGCGAGGACTACGAGAATCTCGCGCCGCGGGCGCCGCGGCTCATCGAAGACCTGAGGGCGAAGCTGGCAAAGCACATCATGGACGAGGACTACCTGATGCAGGGCGAGCTCATGGTGGAACTGGTCCTCGACGAAGAACTGGAGCTCGGCTATTTCGGCATCCTCGCTCAAAAGGGCGGGGCCGCACAGGCGGCCCGGGAAAGTGTCCCCGAAACTCCGTTGACGCCGCCCCCGGGGCCCCGGCAGGAACAGCCGCGGCCGGCCGCTCCTGTTTCTCCCGCTCAAGCGGCGGCGGCGATGCCGGCTGCGGCTGCAGCCGCAGCCGCACAGCCGGCTGTCTCGGTGCCACCGGTCGATCGGGCGGCGGAGGCTGCTCATGAGGCCGCGGTGGAGGCCGTCCCGGAAACGCCGGCGGCGCCGCCTCAAGAGATGAGCGGCGTCGGTTACACTCAGGTCATGCCGGCCGCCCAGGCCGACGAGCTGGGTCTACAGGGGAGGGTGATCGTCATCACGTCCGGCGGACAGGTGATGCAATTCCGGCAGAGCCGTGTGGTCATCGGGCGGAGCAAGGAAGCCGATCTCAGGGTCAACGACGCAAATGTCTCGAGGAAACACGCGGCCGTCTACTGGAACAACGGCCGTATCATGATCGATGATCTGGGCTCGACCAACGGCACCATGGTCAACGGCTATCCTGTTACGAGGACCATGTTGCGCCCCAATGACGTCGTCGCCATCGGCGAGAGCCGGTTCCAGGTAGAAGGTAGGTAGATTCGTGGCACCCAGTCGGGGGCCCCAGAGGTTTCGATGCTGCAGATAGTCCTGCTGGCAGGAAAGTTCGTGTTCCTGATCATCCTGTACCTGTTCCTGTATAGGGTGATCCGCTCGACCACGAGGGAACTGCGGGCGGCTGCGCCCGGTCCCGTGCGGGCACCCTATCCCACCGCCCAGTTCACCCCAGCGATGGCGGGGCCGGCGCCATACCCGCCGGTCGGGCCGCCGCCGGTCCCTTCGGCATCCGGGGGGGCGTGGAGCCTGGTCGTGGAGAAGAGTCCGGTCCTTCAAGCAGGGGAGAGATTCACTTTCATCCCCGGCATCCCCGCGCTCGCCGGCCGATCCGCGGATGCCGACATCCATCTGGAGGATACGTTCGTCTCCTCGAAGCATGTCTTGTTCGAGCCGAGCGCTTCCGGTCTCACCGTGGAGGATCTTCTCAGCACCAATGGAACCCAGGTGAACGGTTCGGACATCTCTCAGCCGACGACGCTTTCTCCCGGAGATCGCGTCGAGGTGGGTGACACGATCTTCAGAGTAGAGGTGCGGTAGTGAGGCCGGCGGTCGGATACGCGACCAATCGGGGACTGGTGAGGCAGACGAACGAGGACTCCTTCCTCGTCCGCAGAGGCCTCTACGTCGTCTGCGACGGGATGGGGGGCGCCCGTGCCGGCGAGGTCGCCTCCCAGATGGCCTGCGAGAGCATGGTCAACGTCGACCCGGCGTCGGCCGGCAAAGACGAACTCCGCGCAGCCATCCTGGATGCGAACGAGCGGATATCCGCACGCAGTGTGGCCGAGCCCCGGCTCTTGGGCATGGGCACCACTCTCACCTCCGCGCTGATCCGGGACGGCATGGCCCTGCTGGGGCATGTGGGTGACTCCAGGGCGTACCTGCTGCATGAGGGCGTGCTTCGCCAACTCACCGACGATCACTCATGGGTGGGCGAGATGGTACGCCGGGGCGAGCTCACGCTGGAAGAGGCGGCGGTACATCCCCACCGGAGCGTCATCACCAAGGCCCTCGGTACCGAGGAAGAGGCCGATCCGGACCTTGTGGAAGTGGAGGTGGAAGCGGGCGATCGCCTGCTGATCTGCAGCGACGGCCTCAGTGGCATGGTGCGCGACGAGGAGATCCAGGAGTTGCTCGGGCGGTCCGAGGGGCCCCAGGCGGTGGCGGACGCTCTCGTCGATGCCGCCCTCAAGGGCGGGGGAGAAGACAACATTACGGTGGTGGTGGTCGACCTGCTGGACGACTCCCAGGATGGTGGGGCCGGAGCGGGCGACGGTTCGGGTCTCGCCGCCGGGGATGCCGGGGAAGTTGCGGAAGACCAGGGTGGCGCCGCAGCCCCCGACGGGGCCGGCGGCGCCACCGAGAACGAAGTCACCATGGGGCCCACCGACCGCGGTCAGGAGCGCAGCTCGGTGCCGGGTTTCATGCGCCCGGCCCTGGGCATGGGAGCCAAGCTGGGCCGCCGTCCTCCCATCTGGGCACGGCCGGCGCCGCAGGCCGCGGCCGCCGAGGCTCCGGCGAAGAAGCGGTTCCGGCTGTCGCGCAAGTGGATCGTCAGCATCGCCATCGTCATCGTCGTGCTGGCGCTTGCCATCGGCGCCTTCGCCGTCTTCAACTCCAACGTCTACTACGTGGGCACTTCCGACGGCATGGTGGCCCTGTATCAGGGTCTGCCCACATCGGTGCTGGGCATCCAACTCTCCTCGGTGGTGGAGGTGGGTCCGATCAGTTATGACTCCCTTCCGGACTATCAGCGCGAGAGGGTGGACGCACACGATCTTGTAGGAAAGGAAGAGGGTCAAGCCTTCCTGCGGGGGCTGGCAGCGCTGCAGTGAGTGTCCGAAACCGCGAGCTGGTCTTTCTGCTCCCGGCGCTGATCCTGACGACCCTGGGGTTCGCCCTGGTCTACACGGTCAAGTCGGAGACGCTCAGTTGGTCGTCGCTCACCTACGGCCTGCTGTTCCTCGTCCTCTTCGCCATTGCTCACGTCGGGCGCAGGGTCCTTGCGCCCCTTGCCGACCCCTACTTGCTGCCGGTGACCGCCTTGCTCTCCACGCTGGGATTGTTGCTGCTCTACCGCATCGACGCTGAGCTTGCTCTCAGGCAGGCCATCTGGCTGGTCGTGGGCCTGGTCGTCTTCCTGCTGGTTTTGGTTGCGGTGCGGGATCTGCGGCCGCTCGCCAAGCACAAGTACTGGTTGGGCATCGTCGGCCTGCTGCTCCTCGTCGTCACGGCCGCCATCGGTCGCGAGGTGAACGGGTCCCGTCTCTGGCTGGTGCTCGGTCCCGTCCACTTCCAGCCGGCCGAGTTCGGCAAGGTGCTGCTGATAGCGTTCTTTGCCGCCTACCTGGTGGACGTCCGGGAGGTACTGACCGTGAGCACTCGGCGGGTGCTTGGCGTCCCCTTCCCGCCGCTCCGGTATCTCGCACCACTTGTCACCGTTTGGGGCTTCTCGATCCTTCTCATGATCTTCATGAAGGACCTGGGTACCAGCCTCCTCTTCTTCGGAGCGCTGCTCGCGCTCATCTACGTAGCCACCGGTCGCGCGTTTTATGTGGTCATCGGGGTGGTCCTGTTCCTGATCGGAGCTCTGGCTCTCTATTTCGTGTTCTCTCACGTGCAGACTCGGGTGGACATCTGGCTGGACCCCTGGGCGGATCCGAGCGGCAAGGGTTACCAGATCGTGCAGTCGCTCTTCTCGCTTGCCTCGGGCGGCATGTTCGGCCGTGGTCTGGGGCAGGGTTACCTGATCCTCCAGAACGGCAATCCCATCATCCCCCACCTGGAATCGGACTTCATCTTCTCCGCCATCGGGGAGGAACTGGGTCTGGTGGGCGGCGCGGGCATCATCCTGCTCTACTTGATCTTCACCTACCGGGGGATGCGCACAGCCATGGCCAGCCGGGACGACTTTTCCCGCCTCCTCGCCACCGGTCTCACCAGCATCTTCGCCCTGCAGGCGTTCATCATCATCGGCGGGGTCATCAAGCTCATCCCGCTCACCGGTATCACCCTGCCCTTTGTGAGCTATGGGGGCAGTTCGGTGGTGGCGAACTTCTTATTGCTGGCCTTGCTGCTCCGAGTGAGCGACAAGGCCGAGCGGGACAAGATGGCGCTGGAACGCGTCGGCGATGGCGGTGGGAGGGCTATGCCGGTCGCAGGCCGGACGCCCTCGGGGGCCCGCTACGGGGGAGGCAGCCGTGGATAAGGCCATCCGCCGGCTGTTCTGGGTCTTCGCGACCCTGTTCGTGGCTCTCATCCTGATGCTCACGTACGTCCAAGTCTGGGCCGCCCCCTCGCTCAAGATCAATCCCGCCAACACACGCGCCGTCGAGGAGGAGATGAAGATCGAGCGTGGGCTGATCATCTCCGCAGACGATCAGACCCTGGCCAAGAACGACCAGCAGGGCCAGTACTTCATGCGGGAATATCCCTTCGGCGACCTCACCGAGCCCTGGCTCGGCTACAACAACCTCCGTTACGGACGGGCAGGGATCGAGCGGGTGTACAACGAGGAACTCACCGGACAGGCGGGTCTCCTCGGCGTGACCGGGTCATGGAGCCAGATTCTTGGTCAGACCGTCCGCGGCTCTGATCTCAAGCTCACCATCCGGATGGACGTGCAGGAGGCGGCTGCAGAGGCCCTCGGCAATCGCAAAGGTGCCGTGGTGGCCCTCGATCCGAAGACCGGGGCCATCCTGGCCATGGTCTCCTATCCTCGGTACGACCCCAACACCCTCACCGAAGACTGGAAGGACTTGACGGCCGACGAAGACCGGCCGCTCATCAATCGCGCCACCCAGGGCCTGTATCCGCCCGGCTCGACGTTCAAGATGATCGTGGCGGCGGCCGCCCTGCAGACCGGCGAGGTGACCGTCGACTCCACCTTCACCGACTCCGGTTCCGTCAACATCGGCGGTTACGTCATCCACAACGTCGATGAGCGCTCGTACGGGGAGCACGACTTCCAGAAGGCATTCGCGAGCAGCATCAACACTACCTTCGCCAGGGTCGGCGCCCAACTGGGGGCCGAGACACTCTTCGACTACGCGTCGGCTTTCGGGTTCGGCAAGTCGCTGCCCTGGAAGCTGGGTGGCGCCACCAGTTCGTTCCCGGACCCGTCCGACATGGACAAGGCCCATGTGGCCCAGGCGTCCATCGGGCAGGGGGAGGTCCTCTGCACCCCGATCATCATGGCCCTCACGGCTTCCGCCGTGGCGAACGATGGGGCCATCATGAAGCCGTACATGGTGGACCAGGTATTGAGCTACAACGGAGCTATCGTCGAAAAGACTTCGCCGAGCGAGTGGCTGCGGCCCATGACCCCAGCGACGGCCGCCACGATGAAGAACCTGATGCTGCAGGTGGTGCGGTCGGGTACGGGAACCGCCGCTGCGATAAGCGGCGTCCAGGTGGCAGGCAAGACAGGGACTGCACAAGTGGCCGACGGCGAAGCCCACGCCTGGTTCGCCGGTTTCGCTCCTGCGGACGATCCTCAGGTGGCGGTGGCCGTCATAGTCGAGAACGGTGGCTCGGGCGGCGGCGTCGCCGGACCGATAGCGAAACGGGTGATGACTGCTGTGCTGGGGCGCTGATGCGGAGGATATGGCGGGTGGATGGGGTAGTATTTCGCAGGCGGAGCGCGTATTGGGGCGCTGACAAGCGCCGGGGGACGGCAGGGCTGTGACAGGACGGATATTCGACGAGCGCTATGAAGTGGGTCGCAAGCTGGGCAGCGGCGGGTTCGCCGACGTCTACCTCGCTGACGACAGGCTTCTCGGTCGCCAGGTGGCGCTCAAAGTCCTCTCGAGTCGCTACGCGCACGACGAGCAGTTCGTGGAACGTTTCCGGAGGGAGGCGAGCAGCGCCGCCGGCCTGAACCATTCGAACATCGTCCAGATATACGATCGGGGCGAAGCTGAGGGCACCTACTATATTGCGATGGAGTACCTCGAGGGGCGATCCCTCAAGGAGATCATCCTCAAGTACGCTCCTCTGAGCCCCGAACTGGTCGTGTCGGTGGCTACGCAGATCCTCGAGGCCTTGCGCTTCGCACACCGGCGGGACGTCATCCACCGGGATATCAAGCCTCAGAACATCATCGTCGACAACGATGGCCGGGTGAAAGTCACCGACTTCGGCATCGCCCGGGCGGGGAGCGCTTCGACCATGACCGAAGCCGGTTCCATCCTGGGGACGGCTCATTACTTCTCGCCCGAGCAGGCGCAAGGTCAGCCGGTCGAGGCCGCCTCTGACCTGTATTCGCTTGGCGTCGTCATGTACGAGATGGCCACAGGGACCCTGCCGTTCGACGGAGACAATCCGGTGAGCATCGCCATGAAGCACGTACACGACGTGCCGGCCGCCCCCCGGACCATCAACCCGGCGATCCCTGCGAACCTCGAGACGGTTATCATGCGGGCTCTGCGCAAGCGCCCCGTGGACCGCTACCTCACCGCCCAGGCCATGCTGGAGGATCTCCGCAGGGTCCAGGAGGGTCAGCCGGTGACGGCTCCGAACGGCTTCACCGAGGAGGCCACCCGCATCATGGCTCCTGCGGCCGCCGCCGCTGCGGCCGGGGCCTCGGGTCCGGTGCAGCCCACTCAGGTCCGCCGCCGTTCCCGGGAGAACCCGGCGCCCATCATCGAGTCCGACGAGCAGCCCGGTCGACCCCGCTCGGCGTGGCCCTGGGTGCTCGTGATCATTCTCATCCTCGCCCTTGCCGGAGCCGCGTACGTCATTCTCACAAACTGGAACACGGCACAGGCCGACATGCGCACGGTTCCGGGGATCGTGGGGCTCACCGAGGGGGCGGCCAAGACCAAGATCGAGCAGGCCGGCTTCAAGTACGACAACAAGGGCACTCAGCCGTCTGCCGACGTGCCCCAGGGCAACATCGTCCGCCAAGACCCGGAGCAGAACACCAAACTTGAGAAGGGCGAGACCATCGGTTACTGGGTGTCGTCCGGTGAGGGCAAGGTCGAGGTGCCCGACGTGACCAACATGAGCCAGGTGGATGCGGTCGCCACGCTGACGAAGGCCGGGCTGGAATACGAGACCAAGCAGGAGGTCAACACCGAGGTCGAGGTCGGCACGGTGCTGCGGCAGAATCCGGATGCCGGCAAGAAGGTGGACGCGGGCACCACGGTCACCATCACCGTGGCGGCGGCAACGAACACCGTGAAGGTGCCTCCGCTCACGGGCATGACCCAGGAGAACGCCGTCGCGCTGCTGACGAGCATGGGTCTCACCTATGCGGTGGAGGCCGTCGACTCCACTCTGCCGGGCGGCACCGTCGATCACCAGGACCCGCCGAGCGGCACCGAGGTGCAGCCGGGGGCCAAGGTGACCGTTTACGTGAGCAACGCGCCCGTGTCGCAGACGGTGAAAGTACCGGCGGTCGCCGCGCTCGGACTCACTGAGGCTCAGGCCAAAGCCAGACTCGCGCAGTACGGTCTCAAGGCGGCTGTCGTCTATCAGGAGACGCCCGACTTCACGCCGGGACTCTGCATCTACCAGGATCCTGCGGCGGGTGTCGAGGTCAAGATCGGCAGCACTGTGCAGATCTTCATCGCTCAGGAGCCGGTCACGACGACGACCACCACTGAGGCGACCACTACGACCACCAAGTCGACCACGACGACCACGACCTCCTCTTCCACTTCCACCTCCTCGGCCGCGACGTCTTCGTCGACATCGCCGTAGCGGAGCCGACGCCAGGGGCGGCCGCTGCCGATGGAGCGTGGCGGCGGGCTGGTAAAATCGCGGTCTGCCTATCAATCCAGACGGCGAGTCGGAGGCGAGGTCGACCGTGAGCAAGGAGAAGCCGACGTTCCAGGAAGTGCTCCTGGGACTTCAGGAGTTCTGGGCCAAGCAGGGCTGTGTCATCTGGCAGCCGCACCACACCGAAGTGGGCGCAGGGACGTTCAACCCGGCGACCTTTCTCAAGGTGCTGGGTCCCGACCCATGGAAGGTCGCTTACGTCGAGCCCTCCATCAGGCCCACCGACGGCCGCTATGGGGAGAACCCCTACCGGCTCGGCCACTACTACCAGTATCAGGTGATCCTCAAGCCCTGTCCGGACGATGTCCAAGACCTCTACCTCGCCTCGCTCGAACATCTGGGCATCGACCTGGCCAGGCACGACGTGCGCTTCGTGGAGGACGACTGGGAGTCCCCCACTCTCGGAGCCTGGGGCCTGGGCTGGGAAGTGTGGATCGATGGGATGGAATGCACCCAGTTCACCTATTTCCAACAGGTTGGCGGCATCGATCTCGATCCGCCGAGCGTGGAGCTCACCTACGGCACCGAGCGCCTTGCCATGTATCTGCAGGGCATTGACAACGTATACGACCTGGAGTGGGTGTCGGGCGTTACCTACGGCGACGTCTACAAAGCCAACGAGGCCCAGTGGTCGGTATACAACTTCGATCTGGCCGACATCCCCTGGCTGCAGCGCTCCTTTGCCGACTATGAGCGCGAGTGCGACCGCTGCCTGGAGCGCGGCCTGTCCCGTCCGGCCTACGACTTCGTGCTGAAGGCCTCCCATGCGTTCAACCTCCTCGATGCCCGGGGCGCGATCAGTGTCACCGAGCGGACGAGCTACATCGCCCGCGTCCGCAACATGGCCCGCAAGGTGGCGGAGCTCTACTCCTCGGAGTTGGAGATGGAGGCGGAAGTCGGAAGGGAAGGCACCGGCCCGGGCGCGGCAGCGAATGGTGCGGCCTCGGGCGCGGCCGCGCAGGCTGCCGCGCCCGCCAAAGAGTGGGTCTCGCCCAAAGACCGGGGCGCCCGCGACTTTCTGCTCGAGATCGGGGTGGAAGAGATGCCCGCCTCCGCCTGCCGGGCGGCCATCGACTTGCTGCCCGACCGGGTGGCGGGGCTCTTCTCTTCGGAGGGTATCGACCTGAAACCGGAAGACATTCGGGTGCTGGTGTCGCCCCGCCGCATCGCGGTGATGATGAGCGATGTGCCCGGGGAGCAGGCCCCTCGGGAGATCGTGCAGAGAGGACCGGCCTACGAGGCGGCCTTCGACGCCGAAGGTAAGCCGACCAAAGCGTGTGAGGGTTTCGCCCGGGCCAAGGGCGTGACCCCGGCCGACCTGGAAGTGCGGGAAGAGTCCGGCCGCAGGTTCGTCTACTACGTCACCCGAGCCGAGTCGCAGCCGACCTCGGCCCTGCTTCCGGACATCTGCCTGAAGATCGTCCGCGACATGTACTTCCCGAAAAACATGCGCTGGGGTCACAAGGATCTGCGCTTCTCCCGCCCGGTCCGGTGGTTGGTGGCCCTCTGGGGCGACACAGTGATCCCGTTCGGCATCGCCGGACTCACGTCCGGCCGGACGAGCAGGGGGCACCGCTGGCTCGGCGGCACCGTGCAGATCTCGAAGCCACGAGACTACGTGGAGAACATGCGCAAGGAGGGCGTCATCGTCGACCAGGCGGAGCGGGAGGAGCTGATCTGGTCTGAGCTGGAGCGGGCGGCCGGCGAGCTGGGGCTGGAGATCGTCGATCCCGGGGGCAAACTGGAGGAGGTATTGTTCCTCGTCGAGAGGCCCACGGTGGCTCACGGCGTGTTCGCTCCACATCATCTGGCGCTACCGCCCGAAGTGCTGATCACCGCGATGCAGTCGCACCAGCGCTACTTCCCGTTGGTGGATCAGACCGGGGCGCTCTCCAACCGTTTCCTCTACGTGAGTAACGGTGACCCGGCCTGCACGGAGCCGATCACCGCGGGGAACGAACGGGTGCTGCAGGGCAGGGTCGAGGATGCGGAGTTCTCTTTCGAGAAGGACAAGGCCATGGGCTTGGAAGCCATGGCGGGCCAGCTCGACAAGATCGTGTTCCATGTCAAGGCGGGCACAATGCGGGACAAGACCGAGCGGCTGGGTGCCCTCGTCCGCTACCTCGGTGACGTGAGCCGCGCTCCGCGCGACGCCCGGGAGCGTGCCCTCGAGGCTGCCCGTCTGGCGAAAGCCGACCAGGTGTCGGTCATGGTGCGCGAATTCGCCGACCTGGAAGGGGTGATGGGCGAGACGTACGCGCTCATGGAAGGGAAGCACCCGGAAGTCGCCAGAGCGCTGCGCGAGCAGTTCCTGCCCGATGCAGCGGGTGGGGCGGTGCCAGAAACCATCCCGGGTGCGCTGCTGGCCACCGCCGAGAAGGTGGACAATATCGTGGCTGCTTACGCCACCGGCGAACCCCCGTCCGGTTCGAAGGATCCCTACGGATTGCGCCGAGCTGCCGCAGGCATGGTGGCAATCGCGATGAGGCATGGGCTGCACTACGACGTGGAGAGGTTGGCCGACCGGGCCTACAACGGGCTGCAGAAGTTCCCCAAGCTCGTGCCGCGCGAGCAGGTAGTGGCGGAGGCCACGGCCTTCATCCTGGAACGCCTGGCAAAGGCCCTTACCGACGACGGCATCGGTCGAGGCATCGTGGATGCGGTGCTTCCCACCTCCCGGGACTTCCTCGATCTACGGGCGCGGGCCGAGGCACTGGTGCAGTTCCGGGCGAGCGTTGCCTGGGAGGATCTGGTGACGGTGTATACCCGCCCGGCCAACCTGGCCAAGAAGCTGCCGGAAAGCGAGGCCCCCAAGCCGGGAGAGGCTTTGGGGGGCGTGCAGCCGTCCCTGTTCCGGGTGGAGGCCGAGCGAACCCTCATGGGCGAGTGGTGGCAGGCTGCCGGCGAGGCTGGCATAGCCGCGGAGAAGCGCGACTATGGCACGGCCTTGGCGACGCTGGCCGGGTTGCGTCCCTTCGTGGACAAGTACTTCGACGATGTCCTGGTGATGGCGGACGACGAGGCCGTGCGACTGAACCGGCTGCGGCAACTGGCCGCGATAGCAGGGTCGGTGAAGAACGTGGCGCATCTGGAGTATGTGCAGGGATAGGAGGCCATAGCCGCGACGGGGAAAGGAGGCGCCGGTGCCGGAGTACAGAGCACCCCTCCCGGTTCCTCCATCGTACTTGGCTATCGATTGCCTGCCGGCCCCGGATTTCGCGATCGCGGATGGCACACCAGAGAGGTTGTGGCCGTCCGCCCTTCTGTACTGAGGAGCGACGATGCGATCGACCCTGCGTACAGACGAGTCTGAGCTCACACATCCCCAAACCCGCTACTACAAGTCCGCCGTGGTCCGCTACCGGTGGTCTTCGTGCAGGGCCCGAATGCATGGCGCAGCTACACCGCGGCGAATGGTGTTCAGTCCGACGAGCCACGTGGCTGCTCTGTATGGCGGATCGTGTTCTGGCGCCGCTCCTTCGACCCGCAAGACGTCTGCTCTCTGCTCGGCCTGCTCGGGATCGAGGAGCGAAGCCCGGAATGAGAAGAGGAGCGGCACCCGATGGGGTGCCGCTCCTCTCTGATTCCCGCCTAGGCAGTTGTCGCGTTAGCCGACGGCCGCCTTCTCGCTTTCCGGATCGCCGGCTTCCTCAGCCAACTGCGAGGCATCTGCGCCGCGCTGCTTGCGCCGCTGATACTCCGGATCGGCCGCGAGCCACTTGTGAGCCCACTCCATCTCGTTCTCCCAGATGGGGTTGAGCACCTCTTTGACCCCCTGCGCGTACTGATGGAGGCCTGGTTGTAGCTCGTCGAGCAGCGACTCGGCGCCTTCATGAGTGGGGTACGCGTTGTTGCGTTCCACCGCACGTTTCATGACGCCGGGATGGTCGATGATCGGGCACGGCCGCAACAGGTTCTTGCCGAACGGCTGCATCCTGCGGAGATCCCGGAAGAAATCCGAGGTGAGACAGTCGAGCAGCGGTGTCTCCTTGATGTTGTCCACCGCGAAGTGGGCGAAGATGCACGGCTCCACATCGCCCTTGTTGTTGATGTGGAGGTACTTGCGCCCACCGGACAAACAACCACCGGTGAGGGTGCCGTCGCCCCAGAAGTCGGCCACCAGAATGGGCCGGGTGTTGCGGATGTGCATCACACCGCGGCGCAGCTGATCGCGTTGCTCGGGGCTGGGCATGAGACTGAGGTCGGGGTCGCGTCCTACCGGCATGTAGGAGAAGTACCAGCCGTAGAAGCAGCCTTTTTCCACCATCAGATCGGCGAACTCGTCGCTGGTGATGTCCTCGATGTTGTGGCTCGTGGCCGTCGCCGAGAACGCAACCATGGCGCCTCGTTCGCGCAGCCGGTCCATGGCGGCCATGATGCGGTCGTACGTGCCGGTCCCGCGGCGGGCATCGGTTGCCTCTTTGCCACCCTCGATGCTGATGGTGGGGCAGAGGTTGCCGAGCTCGACGATGCGGTCGGCCACGCGGTCGTTGATCATGGTGCCGTTGGTGAACACCATGAACACGGACTGCGGATGCCGCTCGATGACGTCAAGGAGCGGCTTCCACACGAAGGGCTCGCCGCCCAGCATCACGAAGACGCGGGACCCGAGCTCTTCGCTCTGATTGATGACGCTCTCCACTTCCTCTTCGGTGAGCTCGTCCTCGTCGTCGTACTCGGAGGCGTAGCAGCCGACGCACCGCAGATTGCAGCGCATCGAGGGGCTGATGAGAATGGCGGTCGGAGAAGAGATACCTTTCTCCGCCAGGAGCGACTCGGTGAATTCGGGATCGCGCATGAAGAAGTTGGCCATCATCCCGGCAACGAAACGTTTGCGTACATTAGGATGAAGATGACGGATGTTCTTGAAGAACGCGTTGCCGGGATGGCCGGGGGCCGTGTAGTCCTTCAGCCAGTCTGCGATGATGTGCTGTTGGTCCGACTTGGCTGTGCGCTTCACCGCAGTGGTGAGGCCCTTCATGGCGAGATCCGAACTGCCGACCACGGCGAGAGCCCCGGAAATGATCGAGGCGGTACGCTCGTAGTCGCGCCGCTCCCGAGCCTTTTCCATTGAACGCTCGGGCATCGACAACCCTCCTTTCAACTAAAACTGCCGATTCTATAACCGCACCACGATAGCATGACTCTTGTCTTACCCATAAGTATATTCGGATGATGCATAAAGGAAAGTCGGAAGTGACTGCGGGGAGAGGCTGGGGACTGACGCTGGGCGGTGTGGGGACGAACTTCCAAACGGTCTTTCCCTTGGTTACAATACTTAATCCCGAAAAGGTGCATTGTACTTCCCGGGGGCTTCACAACATGCGAAGGGAGTGACGGTCTGATGGGCGCCACAAAGTACGTCTACGATTTCTCTGAGGGCAACGCCTCGATGAAACCGCTGCTGGGTGGCAAAGGGGCCAACCTCGCGGAGATGACTCGGATCGGTATCCCGGTGCCTCAGGGCTTCATCGTCACCACCCAGGCATGCGTCTACTACTCGGCCAACGGCACGTACCCGGAGGGGCTCGAGCAGGAGATAAACGAGCATCTGAAGGCTCTCGAGAAGCTCACCGGCAAGACGCTGGGTGATCCGAAGAACCCCCTGCTTCTCTCCATCCGCTCGGGTGCCGTCTTCTCCATGCCGGGAATGATGGACACCATCCTCAACCTGGGCCTCAACGACGATACTGTCGCCGGCCTGGCCGCGGCCACCGACAACAAGCGTTTCGCCTACGACTCCTACCGCCGCTTCATCTCCATGTTCGGCGATGTGGTCATGGGGGTCGATCAGCAGGTGTTCGAGGATGAACTGTGGAAGAAGCGGGACGAGGTCGGCGTCAAGCTCGACACCGAGCTCAGCGCCGAAGATCTCGAGGACCTGTGCGGACGTCTCAAGGCTTTGCTGCAGAAGGAGGCAGGAGAGCAGTTCCCGGCCGACCCGATGAAGCAGCTCCATCTCGCCATCGTGGCCGTGTTCAAGAGCTGGGACAATCACCGCGCGAAGGTGTACCGCCGCACGCAGGGTATCCCCGACGATTTGGGCACGGCCGTCAACGTGCAGAGCATGGTCTTCGGCAACAAGGGCGAGGACTCCGGCACAGGCGTGGCCTTCACCCGCGATCCCTCCACCGGCGAGAACGCCTTCTACGGCGAGTTCCTCATGAACGCGCAGGGCGAGGATGTCGTGGCAGGTGTCCGCGTGCCCCGGGGGCTGGCGGAGATGGAACAGGTGCAGCCCGAGAACCTCAAGAAACTCTACGAGATCCGCGGAACCCTCGAGAAGCATTACCGCGACATGCAGGACCTCGAGTTCACCATCGAGGACAAGAAGCTGTACATGCTGCAGACTCGTAATGGGAAGCGCACCGCGCCTGCCGCGCTCAAGATGGCCGTCGACATGGTGGCCGAGGGTCTCATCACCAAGGACGAGGCGCTCATGCGCATCGATCCGAGCCAGCTCGACCAGTTACTGCACCCGCGCCTCGATCCGAAACAGGAACTGAACGTCCTGGCCACCGGTCTAGGCGCCTCTCCGGGCGCCGGGGTGGGCACCGCCGTTTTCGACGCCGACGTGGCCGAGGAGAAGGGCTCCAAGGGCGAGCCTGTCATCCTGGTGCGCTGGGAGACCAACCCGGACGACATCCATGGTCTCATGCATTCGCAGGGCGTTATTACGAGCCACGGCGGCATGACCTCGCACGCGGCCGTGGTGGCGCGCGGCATGGGCAAACCGTGCATCGCCGGCGTGCAGGACATGAAGGTGGACGAGAAGGCCAGGCAGTTCACCATCGGTGACGTTATGGTGAAGGAAGGCGACTGGATCTCCATGGACGGCGCCACCGGCCGGGTGATACTGGGCCAGGCCAAGCTCGTGGCCGCCGGCATCGACGAGAATGTGAGCGCGGTCCTGGGCTGGGCCGACGACGTCCGCCGGCTGCGGGTGCGCACCAACGCCGACACGCCGGAGGATGCGCGTGTCGCCCGGGAGTTCGGCGCCGAGGGAATCGGCCTCTGCCGCACCGAGCACATGTTCATGCAGCAGGACCGTTTGCCGCACGTACAGGCCATGATCATGTCCGACACCAAGGAGGAGCGCGAGAAACATTTGGCCAAGCTGCTCCCCTTCCAGCGCGAGGACTTCGACGGCATCTTCCGGGCAATGGAAGGTCTGCCGGTGACCATCCGTCTGCTCGACCCGCCGCTCCACGAGTTCCTGCCCAGCTATGTGGACACCATGCTGGAACTGC
Source organism: uncultured Gaiellales bacterium (assembly GCA_964631965.1). Classification (GTDB taxonomy): domain Bacteria; phylum Actinomycetota; class Thermoleophilia; order RBG-16-64-13; family RBG-16-64-13; genus CAIQPS01. The sequence continues at coordinate 948 of CAZWAR010000026.1, read as the reverse complement.
AGAAGCTACAGCTGACCAACGCTTCCGTGGATGAGGTCGCCAAGCAGGAAGCGCTGGCTGCCAAGGTCAAGTCGCTCTCCGAAGCCAACCCGATGCTGGGCACCCGCGGATGCCGGCTGGGCATCCAGTGGCCCGAGATCTACGCTATGCAGGTGCGGGCCATCATGGAGGCGGCCGCCGACGTGCTCGCCCACACGGGCAAGATGCCGCACGTGGAGATCATGATTCCTCTGGTGGGCTTCGAGCAGGAACTGAAGCTCATGCGCGAGCTGACCATCGCCACGGCCGACCAGCTGCTGGCCGAGCGGAACGTGAAGATCGACTACACCATCGGCACCATGATCGAGGTACCGCGGGCGGCCGTGACCGCCGACCAGATTGCGCGGCAGGCCGACTTCTTCAGCTTCGGCACCAACGACCTCACCCAGATGACCCTCGCCTTCTCCCGCGACGACGCGGAAGGCAAGTTCCTCACCCACTATCTCAACATCGACCTGCTCAAGTTCAACCCCTTCGCCACCCTCGACCAGGAGGGAGTGGGCCAACTCATCGCCATGGCAGTGCAGAAGGGCCGCTCGGTCAAGCCGGAGCTGAAGACCGGCATTTGCGGCGAGCACGGGGGCGATCCCACCTCCGTCAAGTTCTGTCATCGGACCGGCCTGAACTACGTGAGCTGCAGCCCGTATCGGGTACCGTTGGCCCGCCTGGCGGCCGCTCAGGCGGTCCTCGAAGAGAAGGCCGCCGACAAAGCGGGCGACTGAGCTGCGGCGGACCCCTGGTCATCCGCCTCCGCCCGGGAGGCCGGCCGGCCGGAAGCACTTGGGCGCCGCTTTCAACGAGGCCGTCGAAGCGGCCGGCGTCGTGCGACGCCGGCCGCTTGACATTCCTCGCAAAGTCACGGAGCCTTAGCACGAACAGAGGCAGGGGCGACAGGGCCGGTGATGTGAT
>CAZWAR010000025.1:0-29246 GCA_964631965.1 uncultured Gaiellales bacterium | reverse complement strand
CTCCTTTCTCCTCTCGGGCGCCTGCCAAGGCGCCCACTTTTTTGGGGGGATACGTGCGCCGTTGTTGTCCCCGACTACCCACAAGGAAAAGTGGACCGTGGTCTCTTGGCGAGAGGTATCATCTGGTCATGGACTGGCTTCGTCGCATGCTTGACCGCCGATCGGTCAACCCCGAGGAATACGAGAGTGTACGGTGCAATCTTTGCGACGGCACCGGGCTTCTCTTGAGGAACCGAGAGCGTTCGCTCACCGCCTTTCCCGTCATTGGGCTGTCTCCACGTGGACGCTGCCCCAGGTGCCACGGCAAAGGTTGGCTGACTGTCAAGCGGTCGGAGTGAACGAGCCAGGAAGCGGCTCACGCTTCTCCACCTCGAGAACTTCGTGGCTCTTACACCACGTCCCGGGGCATTACCCGGCGCAGCACTCCCTGGGCTCAATCGATACGCCGAACTTGTGTTCACTCTAGCGCTGGGCTCTACGGGATTTGAACAGTCCCGAATGATTCTCGCCAGACCGCCGGCCAGACATTAGACCGAGGCGAACCAGGATGGCTGCACGGACTCCGCGGAAGACCTCCAGGAGTGAGAATCAGCCAGCAGGCTGGACTGGGTGATCTGACTCATGATTCGCGGCCGACGAATCCATCGGTCGATGGATTCGCTCAAGAAATGGTCTGTCTCAACTAGCTAGTCGAGAACTCGGCAGCTGTAACCGGGCCACTGGCACACAGCGTCGTTAGTGTGAATGGTGCTCACGGTTTTCTGCTTCTATGATGGGGGTAGAGCGCCGTACTCTGGTCGATCAACGGGGGTCCGGAATGAGACAGCCGCCGAGCGTGGCAGGAGTCGAACGCGAAGACATCCTCCGTCTACTCGCCAGGGAAGAAGGCCTCTTCGAATCTTCCCATGCTCGCTCCGGGCGTCTATATGCGCGCGCCCTGCAGTGCTTGCTGTACGGGACGCCCATGCATTGGATGCAGCAGTGGCCGGGCCCGTATCCCATATCTGTCGTCGATGCCCGGGGGGCCCGGCTGGTGGATGTGGACGGGAACGTCTATGTGGACATGGCCCTCGGCGATACCGCCGCGATGTTCGGGCATGCCAATCCTGCGGTGGCGGAAGCCGTCTGTGCGCGCATGCGCCGGGGAGCGACGATGATGTTGCCGACCGAGGATGCGGTCTGGGTGGGCGAGGAACTGACCCGCCGCTTTGCGCTGCCGTACTGGCAGGTGACCACGTCGGCGACGGACGCCAACCGGTTCGTCATCCGCCTTTGCCGGATGATCACAGGCAGAGACAAGGTAATAGCGTTCAACTGGAACTATCACGGTAGCGTGGACGAGACCCAGGTCGAGTTGAGCGACGATGGGACCATGGTCCCGCGCACTGGGGTGCATCCGAATGCGATGCAGCATGAGGAGACCACCCGGCTCCTCGAGTTCAACGATCCGTCCGGCCTGGAAAAGGCTCTCGGCCGGGGAGACGTCGCCTGTGTACTCACAGAGCCTGTGCTCACCAACATCGGGATGGTGCCGCCGCTGCCAGGCTTCCACGACGCGCTTCGACGACTCACACGCGATTACGGAGTGCCTCTCGTCATCGACGAGACCCACACCATCTCCACCGGACCAGGCGGGTACAGCGGTGCCCACGGGCTTCAGCCAGACTTCTTCGTGCTCGGAAAGAGCCTTGCCGGAGGGATACCGGTGGCCGTTTGGGGGGCCTCGGAGCAGATGGCCCGGCGCATATGGGCGGTGCTGCCCCATTTCCGTTCCGGAGAACCGATCAATCACTTCGGCTTCGGCGGCACGCTGGCGGGGAGCGCGCTGCAGATGGCGGCCATACGGGCCACGCTCGAACAGGTCATGACCGAGGAGACGTTCGTTCACATGAACGGACTGGCCGAGAGACTCGAAAAGGGGTTGCTGGAGATCTTCCACCGGCTCGCTCTGCCCTGGCACGTCACGCGGATCGGTGCCCGGCTGGAGTACCTTTTCAGCGCAGGTCCCCCCCGAAATGGTGGCGAGGCACACAAAGCGAGAGACCCTCTCCTCGAAGCCTTCATCCATCTGTACCTGCTCAACCGCGGGGTCCTTCTCACGCCATTCCACAATATGGCTCTCATGTGCCCGTTCACCACCGAGGCGGACGTGGACCTGCACAACCAGATCCTCGAAGCCTGTCTGACGGAAGTGGCCTCGCGGCAGGTTTGAGCAGAGGTGGCTTCGGGAGGGCCTCAGGCAGGGGGGACATGCTCTCCGCTCCCGGAGTCCCGGTCGGCTATAATCCTCTGTCCCACAACCCAAGGAGAGCTGCACGATGATCACCCGGCGGGAGGTCGAGCACGTGGCGCGGCTCGCGCGCCTTCATTTCGATGAAGAGGAGCTGGCCCGGCTGCAACCGGAGCTGGAACAGATTATCGGGTACGTGGAGCAACTGTCGGAACTGGACCTTTCCGGCCTGGAGACGACCTCGCACGCCGTGGGGGTCAAGAACGTCCTGAGGCCTGACGAGCCCCGGGAAGGCCTCAGTCACGAAGCGGCCATGGCCAACGGGCCGGACGTGGAGCGCGGGCAGTTCGCCGTCCCGCGGATAGGGTGACGGCTGTGGACGAGACGGGCATCTCGAGCGGGGACGCCGGCCTTGACGTGACCGGGCTGACGGCTTGGCAGTGCCGGGAACTCCTATCGTCGGGACAGGTATCGGCTCGAGAGCTCACCCGCGCCTATCTGGACCGCATCGCGTCCGTGGATGGGAACGTGAAGGCCTACCTGCTGGTGGACGAGGAAGGGGCTATGGCCGCAGCCGCGGCTGTCGACGCCAAGCCGTTCTCCGAGCGGAAGCCCTGGGAGGGGGTTCCCATCGGGCTCAAGGACATCTTCGCGGTGGAGGGTATGGAGACGACCTGCGCCTCGAAGATCCTCAAAGGGTACATCCCACCTTACGACGCCACCGTCATCGCCAAGCTGCGAGAGGCAGGGCTCGTCTTCCTGGGCAAGTTGAACATGGACGAGTTTGCCATGGGCAGTTCCACAGAGAACTCTGCCTATCAGACCACCCGAAACCCGTGGGACCTCGACCGGGTGCCGGGCGGCTCCAGTGGCGGCTCCGCCGCCTGCGTCGCCGCCTCGGAAGCCCCCTGGGCATTGGGCACCGACACCGGGGGCTCCATCCGGCAGCCGGCGTCGCTCTGCGGCGTCGTGGGGCTCAAGCCCACCTATGGCGCAGTCAGCCGCTACGGCCTGGTAGCTTTCGCCAGCTCTCTGGACCAGATAGGCCCCCTCACTCACGACACCAAGGACGCCGCCGCGCTGCTCGAGCTCATCGCCGGGAAGGACCCCCTCGACTCCACGAGCCTGGGACTGTCCGAACCCATAGGTGTGCCGACCCGCAGCGCGCTGGAGGGGTTGCGTTTCGGAGTCATCAAGGAGTTCGTCGGCGAGGCGATCGAACCGGGTGTGAGCGAGGTGTTCTCCTCGACCGTCGATGTCATCGGCGCGCTTGGTGGTGTGTGCGAAGAGGTCAGCCTGCCGAGCGTGCGGCGCGGCCTCGCCGCCTACTACCTCATCGCTCCGTCGGAAGCCAGCGCCAACCTGGCTCGCTTCGACGGGGTGCGCTATGGGCATCGGGCGTCGGAGGCCCAAGGCCTGTATGAGATGTACACCCGAACCCGCAGCGAGGGGTTCGGCACCGAGGTCAAACGCCGCATCATGATCGGAACCTACGCCCTCTCGGCCGGCTACTACGACGCCTACTACGCCCAGGCCCAACGGACCCGGACGCTCATCATCCAGGACTTCGCGAAGGCATTCGAGGAGTTCGACTTCCTGATCTCACCCACATCGCCGACGGTGGCTTTCAAGATCGGTGAGCGCGTCGCCGATCCGCTGGCGATGTATCTGTCCGACCTCTGCACCATACCGGTGAACCTGGCCGCCCTACCCGGTATCAGCATCCCGGCGGGATTCTCGGCCGGACTGCCGGTGGGGCTGCAACTGATCGGTCCGCACTTCTCAGAGAAGGGGCTGCTCGAGGCGGCGCATGCCCTTGAACAGCATGTGCAGGTGCCCACAGTGGCGCCGGTGCGGTCAGAAGAAACGGTGCGGGAGGTGACGGAGAGATGACACCTCGCCGCGTGAATGCGCCGGGCGGCGCAGGCAAGGGCCTTCCGGCCGGTGCCGGCGAGCAATCTTGGGAAGCCGTCATCGGCCTCGAGATCCACGTGCAGCTCAGCACCCGTACCAAGATGTTCTGCGGCTGCGAACTGTCCTTCGGCGACCCGCCGAACACCCATGTGTGCCCTGTTTGCCTGGGGCATCCCGGCGTACTGCCTGTGACCAACGAGAGGGCCGTGGAATATGCCACCCGCATCGCGTTGGCCCTCAACTGCCACATCGCGCCGCGGACCATATTCCATCGGAAGAACTACTTCTATCCCGACCTTCCCAAGGCCTATCAGATCTCGCAGTACGACCTGCCCCTCGGCGTGGGCGGTCATCTCGACGTGGAGATGGAGGACGGAAGCGTATCGCGCGTGGGCATCACTCGGGTCCATATGGAGGAGGACGCCGGCAAACTCGTACACGCGGGCGGCGCCTCCGGGCGCATCGCCGGCGCCGACCACTCGCTGGTGGACTTCAACCGGGGCGGCACGCCGCTCGTGGAGATCGTGACGGAACCCGATATCACCAGCCCCGACCAGGCGCGCTCCTTCTTGACCCAACTGCGGAGCCTTGTGGAACAACTCGGGGTCTCGGACGTGAACATGGAGGAAGGCTCGCTTCGTTGCGACGCCAATGTGTCGATTCGGCGTCCGGGCCAGCCGTTCGGTACCAAGACCGAGCTCAAGAACATGAATTCGTTCCGCTTCCTGCATCGCGGACTCGAGGCCGAGATCGAGCGGCAGAAATACGCCTTGGAGTCCGGGGAGAGAGTGGTCCAGGAGACGGTGCATTTCGACCCGAGCACCGGCCAGGTCTCGACCCTGAGGAGCAAGGAAGAGGCTCACGACTATCGCTACTTCCCCGAGCCCGACCTACCCCCCATCGAACTGGATGCCGAGTACGTGGAGCGGGTGAGGGCTTCCCTGCCCGAACTTCCGGCGGCCCGCAAGGATCGGTTGGCGGAACAGTACGGCCTGGCGCCCAAAGAGGCGGCTATCCTGGCTGCCAACAAGCCCTTGGGCGACTACTTCGAAGCTCTGGCCGAGGCCACCGATGACACCCGCACTTCGGTCAACTGGGTGCTCGGCGACCTGTCGGCCTACCTCAACGCCTCCGGACTCGAGGTAGCCGATTGCCCGGTTCAGCCGCTGGCGCTCGCCGGCCTGCTCGCGTTGCTCCGGGAGGGGACCCTCTCCGGCAAGATCGCCAAGGAAGTGTTCGAAGCCATGTGCACCACGAGGAAGGAAGCCAGGGAGATCGTAGAGGAGAGGGGACTTGGCCAGATCTCCGATACCGGTGAGCTGGAGGCGATCGTTGCTCGTCTGGTGACGGCGAATCCCGGACCGGCTGAGGAATTCCGGCAGGGGCGGGAGAAAGTGCTAGGCTTCTTTGTCGGCCAGGTCATGAAGGAGACCAGGGGACAGGCCAATCCGCAGGTGGTGAACGAACTCCTGCGCAAACATCTGCTGGGACAGTGAGAGCCTCCAGGCCGAAGGCGGCCGGATGCGGCCGGGAGGACACAAGACCGCCTGCAAAGGGTTGAAAAGGCCCGTCTTCTCTGTTACCTTTCCTTACCTTTTCGGAAAATCGCTCGACCAGCCAGCGGGGGTGCCGGCATCGTGCAAGAAGCAAGTGCGCACCCTGAGACCTGCCCAGTTCTCAGGACCGCCGACATCATTTCCGGCAAGTGGACTCTTCTCATCTTGCGGGATCTCTCTGCCGGCATCAATCGTTTCAGCGCTTTGGAGCGCTCACTCGTCGGGATAAGCCCGAAAACACTGTCAGAGAGGCTTAAAGCCCTCGAAAGGTCCGCCATCGTCACCCGCAAGAGTTTCGCCGAAGTGCCTCCGCGCGTGGAGTACACCCTCACCGAGATGGGGTGGGACCTCATACCGCTCATCGAGCATATGCGCGACTACGGCACCAAGTGGCTCGGCGGCGACGGGACGGGCTTCATTGACGTTCCGGGTCAGAGAACACCCGAAGCGTAGTTGGTAGTTCGTCCACCGCAACGACTCGGGAGGGGTGAGTTGACCGGTTCTCCTGCGCCGGAAGGCTGGATCGTCAATATCGAGGAGGTCGACGGGCTCATCGAGCTGGGCCGCGGCCGAGGCTTCGTCACGTCTGAGGACATAGCCGAAGTGCTCACCGAGGTCGATCTCACCACTGAACAGATCGAACTGATGTACACCACCCTCCTCGACCAGGGGATAGAGGTCGTCGACGAGGCCGGTCTCGATTCCGATGAGGATCTGGAACTCGACGCCCGTGAGCCTGCCGAATGGCCGCGTAGCTCCGAGGAGGTCGACATTGCCATAGATGTGCCCACCACCGATCCGGTGCGCATGTACCTCAAGGAGATAGGCCGGGTGAAGCTGCTCACGGCGCAGCAGGAAGTCTCCCTGGCCAAACGCATCGAGCGGGGTGACATCCGGGCCAAGCACGAGTTGACCGAGGCCAACCTGCGCCTCGTCGTCTCCATCGCGAAGCGCTATCACACCGACGGCATGAGCTTTCTCGATCTCATCCAGGAAGGCAACCTGGGTCTCATCCGAGCCGTCGAGAAGTTCGACTACCGCAAGGGGCACAAGTTCTCCACGTATGCCACCTGGTGGATCCGCCAGGCCATCACCCGGGCCATCGCCGACCAGGCGCGCACCATCCGCATCCCGGTGCACATGGTGGAGAAGATCAACAAGCTCATTCGCGTGCAGCGCCAGTTGCTGCAGAACATGGGCCGGGAGCCGCTCCCTGAAGAGATCGCCACCGAGATGGCCATGACCGACGCGGAGATCCGCGAGATCCTTCGCATCAGCCAGACCACGGTCTCGCTGGAGACGCCCATCGGGGAGGAAGAGGACTCCGAGTTGGGCGACTTCATCGAGGATGAGGACGCGGTTCGTTCCTTCGACGCCGTGGCTTCGCAGCTCGACCGGGACGGTGTCAACGACGCCCTCGCCATGCTCCCCTATCGCGAGCGCAAGGTCATCGAGCTACGGTTCGGGCTCAAAGGCGAGCATCCGCGCACTTTGGAGGAAGTGGCCAAGCGGTTCGGGGTCACCCGGGAGCGTATCCGCCAGATCGAGGCGAAGGCGCTGGCCAAGCTACAGGCCATCGACAAGACGCGGAACCTGCGCAGCAGGGTCCAGTAGGGCGGGACGTTCCTGCCGGAGCGCGGAGGCCTGGCTAAGAGATGTCGGGCGGCAGCTTCGCGGCCGCCCCAGCTGGCTTCGCAGCCGCCCCAGCTGGCTTCGCAGCCGCCCCAGCTGGCTTCGCAGCCGCCTCACGAGCCTTGGTGCTGCGCCGCCCCCGCGTCGGATTCCCGGTCGGAAACTTGGGCCGGCAACATGCAATCCAGGAAGGTCTGCACCATGTCTGGATCGAACTGGGTGCCGCTTCCTTCACGTAGTCTGTCCAGAGCCTCTGCGCTCTCCATGGCCGAGTGGTAGGGCCTGTCGGTGATCATGGCCGAGTATGAGTCGGCCACCGCGAGGATACGAGCCAGGAGCGGGATCTGCCGGCCGTGCAATTGGGCGGGGTAGCCCTTGCCGTCCCAGCGTTCGTGGTGGGCGGCCACCGCATCCTTCACGTCGAGACTCTCCGGGAGATGCTGCATGATCATCATGCTGCCGATGAGGGGATGCTGCCGCATGTACTCGATCTCCTTGGGCGTGAGCGAGCCCGGCTTGCGGAGGATGCGGTCCGGTACGCCGATCTTGCCCACGTCATGGAGAAGGGCGGCCACGCGTAGTGCCTCCAGTTGCTCCTCGCCGAGGTCGAGGGCCTTGGCGATCGATCCAGAGTACTCCGCCACCTGGGCCGAATGGCGCCGAGTGTAGTGGTCCTTGTTGTCCACTGCGCTCACCAGGGAGTCGAGGGTGCTGAAGGCCCGGGAGTCAACGTTGTCGCCGTCGACGGGCTCAGGCCGCACGGTCACCGTGTCGCCGCCCCAGCGCTTGGATTCATACAGGTTCGCATCGGCCACAGCAATGAGGCCCCCCGCATCGTGTCCGTCTTCGGGGAATGAGGAGGCCCCGAAGCTCATGCGCAGCGGGATACGCGCGCCGTCTGGAGCGATGTAAGGAGAGCCGGCCAGAGAGGCACGCATCGAATCGGCCACCTTCTTCGCGTCTGCCCGATAGGCTTCAGGAAGGATGAGCAAGAACTCGTCGCCACCGAAGCGGGCCACGAAGTCGGAGGCACGGCAGCGGCGCGTGAGGATCCCCGCGACCCTCTTGATGATCTCGTCGCCAAGGGGGTGCCCGTAGGTGTCGTTGAAGAGCTTGAAGTTGTCGATATCGCAGATCATCAGGGAGAAGCGGCCTTCATAGCGTTGAGCCCGCTTGATCTCCATCTCCAACTGCTCCAGGGCCCGGCGTCGGTTGTAGAGACCGCTGAGAGCATCGATCTCGCCCAGTGCTTTGATCTCTTCCACCAGGCGGGTGTTCTTGAGCGCCTGAGCGAGCTGTCCGGCGAAGAGCAGTATGGTCGAGCGGCGGTCGGCCTGGAACTCTCCGGCCACCGCAGAGGCGGAGATGGCCAGGCCCAGGGCCGTTTCGTCGGCCACCAGAGGCACCAGCGCGAGCGATTCGAAGCCGGACAGGTCGGGGAGCGAGGCGCCGAAGAACCGGCGCTGCTCCTCCTTCGTCATTGCATTCACGGAGCCGATGAAAATGGCGTCCGAGCCCTTCGCCACCGTTTTCAGGAGGCTGTTGACCTGCTCGGGGAGGATGGCGTCCGGACGTTCGCACCCGAACAGGCGAGGCAGCCGAGCATAGCCTGGCTTCTGGCTGAAGAAGGCGCCCAACCCCACCAGCTGGTCGGTGTTGGGCCGTAGTTTGAGCAGCCAGATCTCGTCGGCCTCGAAGATGTCCAGCGCTACTGCCTCCAGCTGGACGAGCGCGTCCTTGATGTCGAGGCTGCTGCCCAGCGAGGCACTGACGTGCTGGAGTTGCTGCAGACGTACGTGGGATTTCGTAAGGTCCTGGTGGCGGACGTTCAGCTCCTGCAACGTCGAGGAAAGGTTCTTCGCCTGGATCTCCTGTTGGGTGCGGGTGGCCTCCAACTGGAAGAAGCCGGCGTTGATGGTCTCGGCAAGAAGGCCCAGCTCGTCTTTGCCGCCTGTGAGGATGGGGTCGATGTTCGCCTTGCCCGGCTTTATGTGCCGCACTTGAGCCGTGATCCCCGCCAGACGGCGAAAGAGCGAGCGTTCGAGCAATTGGTTGAGTACCAGCCCGAACACGATCACCAGCGCGAAGAGCGACAGGGTGAAGTAGCGGACGCTCGAGGCTCCCTGCGCGTATACGACTCGCGGTATGTCGAGCCGCAAGACGACAGCCGGCTGGTCGAAGACATCTCGAAGGACGGCATACCCCATGAGAGTGTCGGCGTCGTCGGGTACGATCAGGGTGGTCGGAGTACTGATCGCTGTCTCCCCATCGGCCAGGGCGGGCTCGATATCAGCCGCCGCCGGCAAGGAGGCATCCTCCGCCGAGGCGACCATCATGGAGGTGAGGCTCGTCGTGTCTGCCGAGGTTCCGGCATCCGCCTGGAGGACCTCCTGCACCTGCGGCGGGAGGCCGAGGGCCGTCACAGGCTGGGCCGAGAGCTCGAGACGGGTGCGGGCTCCCAGCTCCGCGAGCAGGGCGGGGTCCATCCAACGTCCGATGATGAAGGTACCCTGGGCGCTCGTGCTTCCTGCCGGCATCAGAGGCTGGGAGTTGACGAGAAGCGGCGCGCCGGAGATCATCACGATGCCCGAGATGTCCCGACCGGCCAGGAAGAGTTGGGTGAGTCCGCCGTCAGGGGCCAAGTAGCCGTCGAATCCGGCGGGGAGCGCCGTGAATTCGGATTTGTTGAGGTCGAAGCCGCGGCTCCACACGAGGTTGCCGTGTTGGTCGAGGATAGCTACGGCATTGGCCTTCACCCCCGCGAAGAACGACTCCGAGAATTCGGAATCGACGGCGGTGGAATCGTGGGAGGAGAGGAGCGCGAGGACGTCCCTGTCCGAGCGGTACCCTTTCATGGCGATACCGAGTTCCATCACGTTCCACGTGACGGCGGCTTGGGCTCTTCGGATCTCGTCCTGGGCCTGTGCGGTCTCCACACTCTCGAAGCCCCGCATGAAGACCATCTGAGACACAAGGAAGACTCCTGCGACGGCCACGAGGAGGGTGGCTCCAACCAACAGGTAGATCTTCGCTCGCAGTGACAAGGGTGCCTCCAGTTCGCACAGTACGCTCAGCCGCTATCCCAGGCGTTAGTATCGGCGCATAGGGATGGGGACTTGATATATAGAGGAGGAGTAAGAAGGCCTGATGAAGCCGCATTTGCACCCACGTGGAGTGGTTTCGGGATACACCCAGGGGTATCATTCGTTGACCGGGAAACTAGTAGCGGGACTGGGTCGCCACCCGTCCGTCGGTGCAGAGGACACGTGAGAGAGACAATACAGATCCCTATCAGCGACATGAGTTGCGCGGTATGCGCGCAGCGCGTGGAGAAGGCCCTGGGGCAAGTGGCCGGGGTGGAGCGGGCCGCGGTCAACTTCGCCACCGAAAAGGCTCAGGTGACCTTCGACACCGACGAAGTGACGATGGCCACTCTCGTGGATGCGGTGCGCTCCGCCGGCTACGACGTCCCCGTGGTCACCTCCACCTTCCCGGTAACCGGGATGAGCTGCGCTGCCTGCTCGGCCCGCGTGGAGCGGACGGTGCAGGGGCTGAGCGGGGTGGTGCGCGCGGCGGTCAACCTGGCGACCGAGCGGGTGACGGTCACCTATCTGCCCGAGGTGATCACCCCGGCCGGGATAGCCCGGGCGGTGGAAGGGGCCGGATACCGCATGCTGGTGGGCGAGGGGGGGGCCGCGCCTGCGGAGCCGGGCGCGGCGGCCGAAGAGGAGCGGCATCGGACCATCAGGCGGATCCGTCTGAAGTTCGCCGTGTCGTTGGCGGTCGGGGCCATCCTCCTACTCATGATGCTCATCCCCGATTCAGCGCTGCCGATGCGTGTCCGGTGGTACATCATGTTCGTGCTGGCCAGCCCTGTGCAGTTCTGGGCGGGTGCCCAATTCTACCGGGGCGCATGGGCGGCGCTGAGGCACAAGACCAGCGACATGAACACACTGGTCGCCGTGGGCACCTCTGTCGCCTACCTCTATTCGGTGGCGGTGACCTTCGCCCCGGGCGTGTTCGAGGGGGCGGCCGGCATCGGCTTCAAGGCAGCCGTCTACTACGACTCCGCGGTGATCATCATCGGTCTCATCTTGCTCGGCCGCTGGCTGGAGGCGCGGGCCAAGGGCCAGACGTCGGTGGCCATGCGTAAGCTGGTGGGCCTCAGGGCCAAGACGGCTCGCGTGGTGAGGCCGGCTCCCATCGGTGCGGGGGCCGAGGCGCGGGCAACGGCCGAATCGGTCCCAACGCCGGACGGGGGAGGAGAAGCGGCCTGCCCCGTTGCCGACATCGCGCCGGACTCGGCCTGTGCCTTGGCGGCGCGGCCGATGGTGATTCCCGAGGGGCCCACCGTGGAACTCGACATCCCCGTGGACGATGTGTTCGTCGGCGACATCGTCGTCGTGCGGCCCGGCGAGAAGATCCCCGTTGACGGCATCGTCACCGAGGGGCGCTCGGCCGTGGACGAGTCGATGCTCACCGGCGAATCCATCCCCGTAGAGAAGGGACCGGGCGACGAGGTCATCGGGGCTACACTCAACCGCACCGGCTCGTTCCGATTCGAGGCGACGAAGGTGGGGCGCGACACCGCCCTCGCCCAGATCGTGCGCTTGGTGGAGGAGGCGCAAGGCTCGAAGGCCCCGATTCAACGCCTGGCCGATTACATCGCCAGTATCTTCGTGCCGGTGGTGTTCGGGATAGCCACCGTCACGTTCCTGATCTGGTACTTCTTCGGGCCTCAGCCGGTCGTGACGCTGGCCATCCTGGCGTTCGTCACTGTGGTGATCATCGCCTGTCCCTGCGCCATGGGGTTGGCCACACCCACCGCCATTGTCGTGGGCACGGGTCGGGGCGCGGAGAACGGCATCCTCATCCGTTCGGGCGAAGCGCTGGAGCGGGCCTACAAGCTCGACGCCGTCGTGCTGGACAAGACCGGGACGCTCACCCGGGGCAAGCCTGAGGTAACGGATGTGGTGCCCGTGGGCGCAGCGGTCGGTAAGACGTCCTCCGAAGGCGCGGACGGCGGGACGACGGGCACGGCGGCCGCCGAACTCCTGCGTCTGGCGGCGTCGGCGGAGCGGGGATCGGAGCATCCGTTGGGCGAATCGATTGTCGAGGAGGCCAAGGCTCGCGGCCTTGACCTGGTCGATGCCTCGGATTTCCAGGCTGTCCCCGGGCGGGGCATATCGGCGACGATAGACGGGGTCCCTGTACTGCTCGGCAACCGGCGGCTCATGGACGAGAGGAAGATCGGCCTTGGTGCTCTCGAAGCCACCGCGGAACGCCTGGCGGGCGAAGGCAAGACCCCGATGTTCGTGGTGGCCGACGGGGCCTTGTCCGGCGTGATCGGCGTGGCCGACGTACTCAAGCCCGGCTCGGTGGACGCCGTCCGGGAATTGGAGGCGCTTGGTCTCGAGGTCTACATGATCACGGGCGACAACCGCCTGACGGCCGAAGCTATCGCCCGGCAGGCGGGCATCACACGCGTACTGGCCGAAGTGCTGCCGGAGCGCAAGGCGCAGGAGGTCAAGCAACTGCAGGCCGCCGGCAAAGTGGTGGCGATGGTCGGTGACGGCATCAACGACGCGCCGGCGCTCGCCCAGGCCGACATCGGCATGGCCATCGGCACGGGAACCGACGTGGCCATGGAGACTTCCGACATCACCCTCATCACCGGCGATCTCGGTCGCATCGCGACCGCCATCAGTCTGAGCCGGGCGACTATGCGTGTGATAAGGCAGAACCTGGGCTGGGCCTTCGGCTACAACATCGCGCTGATCCCGATCGCGGCGGGTATCCTGTACCCGGCGTTCGGCATCCTGCTCGATCCCGCGTACGCGGCTGTGGCGATGGCCCTGTCCTCGGTGAGCGTGCTGTCGAACTCGCTGAGACTCCGACGGTTCCAGGTGAGCTAGGGCGCGTTCGCAAGCACGAACAGGGTGAAAAGGGCGTACGAGGACGCGTTGGCCGGTGACGATTCTCGAGATCTTGCACAGGTGGCTGGAGGGGCGGAGCACCTTGGCGCGGTCGGGGACGGACTGCTATCATCATCCCCCTTATTCAGGGCGATTAGCTCAGTGGGAGAGCGCTGTCTTCACACGGCAGAAGTCACTGGTTCAAATCCAGTATCGCCCACTTAGCTGCAGAGTCTCGATCCGCACCCGAACCACTGCCGGGTTCTGTCGATCGGGCCCGACCTGCCGAGGTCAGCCACCCGGGCTTATTGCCTTTCCTCATCAAGAGGCAATTCGACCAAGATGCGTTCGAGCGAGAGCCTGAGGTCAGGGAGATCATTCTCAACCACCGACCAGACAATGTCTTGGTCGACGTCGAAGTAGTCGTGCACGAGTATGTTGCGCATGCCTACGATCTCGGACCAAGGTAGTCCTTCGTGGCGGGAGTGTAGCTCGGGTGACAGACCGCGGATCGCTTCGCCCAAGATCTGAAGGTGTCTGACCACCCAACTCTGCACGAGTTCGTTCTGCCTGAATTCGGCTTCGCCCGCATGGGTATGCCGTTCGATCCGTTCTATCGCTTCAAGAGCATCGATGACCCGTTCGCGGTCGGACCTCATAGCGTGACGGCCTCCCGCAGCACCCTATCTCGAAGGTGTGGGCGCAGACCTTTCTCTGTGACCACGTCAACCGGCGCTCCGAGGACTTCCTCAAGGTCCATGAGTAGTCCGCCAAGATCGAGCAAGCTTCGGCCGGGCTCGAGATCAACGAGAAAGTCGATGTCACTGCTGCCGGTGGCCTCACCGCGCGCGACAGATCCAAATACCCGGACATTCACCGCTCCTCGGCGCTGCGCCGCTGATAGGATCGCCTGGCGCTTGGAGACCAGCAGGCGCAGGTCTACCTCCCCGCGAGCCGACGTCGTTTCAGGCTGTCTGTTCATGTCAACTCTCATCATACCCCGAGCAATCGGCTGTTCGAATAGCGTCCGGTATCGTCCAGTCGTTGCGGCCCAATTTCGCTCGCCATCTCCCGCCAGGCTCGGCCCAGGTCGCTCTGCGGTGCGCAGCCGCCTTGGCCGGTCTTGTTGAAGAACTTTCCTCGCAGTTCATATTGATGATTTCTTCATAGCTTCTTAAGTTCTGCCTCCTACCCTGAAGACAGAGGCAGGGGTCACCTCCTCTCGGAGGTCCCCAGTAGCCCGGACACTGTGCCCAACAAGGAGGTGCCCGTCGTGAACATCCTGGGCCGTGCGTTCATACTCGTTGCGTTAACTGCAGTCACCCTCGCAGTCGCCCTGCTCGCGGTCGCTTGCAGGGGCGCAGAAAACGCCGTCACCACGCAGGCGGCGACCACCCCCGCGCAGATGACGACCACTACGATCGAGACCACCACCTCTACGTCTGCCGCCCCGGCGGCCATCGCCGCTCTCGTCTGGAAGCTCGAGCTGGGGGGTTCGGTAGCGGACCCGGTCGTCTCGGATGGGGTGGTCTACGCTGGAGCACGCGCCATACCCCGGGCCGAGATGTTCTCAGACCGTGCAGCAGAGCCCTCTTATTTCGAACAGCGTGCAGCAGCACCCACCCGAAAGGGCGCTCTGGACTTCAGGGCTTCCTTTTTTGGGCTGGGGATTTGAGTCCCCGGCGAAGAGTGGCTCAAGCCAGACTCGAGACCTCGTCGACGTCCGCCGCTGTAATCGGCACGCCCATGGCTGCGTGAGCCTTTATGACCGCCTCCGCATCTGCGGCTTCGCTGACGCAATAGGCGGTGCCGCTCGTACCCACGTAGATGTTCTTGATGGTCCAGCCAAACTCATCGGTCTCGCCCCGAGCGACGCGCTGCTTGAGGCCATCGACGGCGCTGGGGGGAAGATCAGGCATCGGGTGGTGGTCGAGGAAACTGGGCATGATGGCCTCCCGCTTTGCAGGTGTGGTGGCAACGAGACGGTTTTACCGCATTTGGCGACTCCGAAACCCTGGCCGAGTTCTTCCGGGCTCGGAATGCGACGGATGTACGCGGAGAGTATCTTGGACCGAAGATCGGTGGGAATAATTGCCGAGAAGCCACAGACCATGAGGTGTCAGCGTGACTCCTGGCGAAGACAGGGCGGGGAAGAACGGCCGAAAGTCCGGCCCCAAGAAGGGGGGGCCGAGCAAGAGAGGTGGCGGACGCCGGGCGGTGTCTGACACGCCCCATGCTCTTCCCATTCTTGAAGTGCGCGATCTCTACGTGAGCTACGGTCCCGTGAGCGCTGTCGACGGGGTCAGCCTGGAGATCAGAGAGGGGGAGATCTTCGGCCTTCTTGGTCCCAACGGGGCGGGCAAGACCAGCACACTGAGTGCCATCGAGGGCCTGCTCAGGCCGGACGCCGGGTCCGTGCTCATTGCGGGCATCGACGCACAGAAGGATCCTGTGGCGGCGAGGGCGCAGATGGGTGTGCAGCTACAGTCCACAGGGTTTCATCCCGATTTGAGAATCAGTGAGATCGTGCAACTCTACGCCGGGCTGTACGGCGTGGAGATCTCGTCGAGCCAGGCGCTAAAGGCCCTGGCGGGGCTCGGTCTCGAACAAGAGGGCTCCCGGCGAGTGAATCAACTTTCCGGCGGCCAGAGACAGAGACTCGCTCTCCTCATTGCTACGATTCATGAGCCGGTCATCGTGCTCCTCGACGAACCCACGGGTGGCCTCGATCCGCAGGCTCGGCGCCAGCTCTGGGAACGCATCGAGCAGATGAGGAAGGAGGGCCGCAGCATCCTTCTCACTACCCACTCGATGGAAGAGGCGCAGGCCGTATGCGACCGGGTGGCGATCATGGATCACGGGAAGATTCTCACGACCGACACGCCGGCCGGGCTCGTCAAGAAGCATCGCAACGACCCTCGGGTCCGGGCGGTGGCTCACGGCCGGGTGACGCTCGACGACGTGTTCATCGGGCTCACGGGAGAGGATGTTCGTGAGTAGCCCGCAGCCCCCCAGACTCAGCCCCCCATCGCTCAGGCTGAGCCTGCGCTCGCTCCTCCGAGCGGATTTCGTCACTCAAGGACGAAACGTGAGCGCGTTGCTGGGCACCCTGGTGCTTCCCGTGGGCTACCTCGTCCTCCTGTCCACAGGTAAGCGCGCAGTGGCACTGGGCGGGCCGAGCTTCGGTGCTGCTTCGGCCCTGGTAGGGGGGATGGCCCTTATCGCCGTTGCGGGATACTCGCTCACCCTGGCGCGGCACCGGGAGCTCGGCGTCTTCCAGCGCCTGCGGGTGGCTCCTGTGCCCAGTTGGGAGATCATGCTGAGTCGTCTCATCGTGCAGGTCGCAGCGGTGCTCGGCATGGCTCTGATCGTACTGGTGGTCGCGGTCGCCGGGTTTTCGCTGCACGTGAGCGCGGCCGCCTGGATTCTCACCCTCGTCATCGTTGTCGTCGGCTCCGCCGAGTTCCTTGGCATTGGCCAGGCTGTGGTCGGCCTGATCAGGTCCCCCGAGACGGTGCGAGCCGTCGCTCCGGTTGTCTTCATCCCCCTGTTCGTCCTCAGCATCTTCGCCCACATGAGCAGGTTCGGCACGACTCTGGAAGTCGTTTCGCGTTGGTCGCCCGGGGGGGTGATTGCGACGATACTCGCCGGAGCCATGCAACCGAGCGCGTGGACGCCCGAAACCTGGGGAGCGTTGGCCGCGACCATCGGCTATACCGTGCTGTTTGTGGGTATCGGCATCAGGTGGTTCAAATGGACGAGCCGGTGAACAGGCCGAGCGAGGGAGGAGCAATGGGCTCAGCGACTGTCGTCTTGAGGCGGACGGGGG
Organism: uncultured Gaiellales bacterium; assembly: GCA_964631965.1. Taxonomy (GTDB): domain Bacteria; phylum Actinomycetota; class Thermoleophilia; order RBG-16-64-13; family RBG-16-64-13; genus CAIQPS01. Next base: position 12,170 of record CAZWAR010000025.1, on the reverse strand, counting down.
GATGGTGGTATGCGGGTCGGGTGTATGAGGACTGGCAGGTGTTGCTGGATGGAAAGGTGGCCGGCTCTCTCCCCAATCGCGAGCGCGTAGAGCTTTCGGTGGAGCCGGGGACGCACACCCTCAGCCTGCGCAGTCCGCGCTGGAAGCGGCGTTTCAGCAAGGAACGGTCGTTCACCGTCTCCGAAGGGCAAGTGGTGAGCTTCAACTCGCACGAACCGAGGATCTGGCCTCTGGCCCTCGCCGCCCTGGTGAAGCCCGAGCTCTGGATAACTCTCAAGCAGGATTGAGGCTCGGTGTTCCGCGAAGGCCCGGTGCCTCTGTGAACAAGTGCCACCGGGTCGGCTTGGGCGGGCACGGCCGAATAGCTGTAGTCTGCTAATCTTCTGCGCAGTCCACCACTGAAGGGAAGGTTGGCGATGGCGAAGTTGGCGAAATGGCCCGAGCTCGAGATTCTCAGCAACCCTCTGGAGCCTGAAGCTGCCGGCCTGGCTCCCGTCGAGATCAGATTTCAGGTGAAGCCCGAACCGGGCGAGACATGGGACGCGGATCTGGCCGCCGCCTGCTAGGTGGCCGACCGACCGGCTTCCACTCCGGGAGCTGCTCTCAGCTTCCGGGAATGGGAGGACGACGAGTACCCCACCCTCTACTGCTACGCGATCGCCCGCAATCTCAAGGAGGGCACCAAGGTCAAGCTCAGCGTTGAGCCTCGAGGCGGAGAAACCGGGACCTTGTGGGAGAAAGAGTTCAAGGTGACGAAGGAGGGCGGCGCCCTCAAGCTGGAGTAGGCGGCGCCTCTGGCACCTATGCCTTCGCTTCCGGCGGGGGTACGGTTCCGGTGGCCTTCAGGACGAACCCGGGTTTTCGGATTGGGATGTGGCTGGTGGGTGTCTTCCGGCCAACGTGGAAGCGGCCCGCGGGTCGGCCGCCATCCTTCGTGACCGCCCGGGCTGCCGATCCCAGCAAGGGTTGACTCTGCTGTTCTCGTGCTTATACTTAAATAGTAAGTATTTCCTAATAAGCAGGTCACGCGGGTGGTGGTTCCGCAGCAGGAAGTAGACAGACGCGTCGCGCTCTATGCGCAGGCACTCCGCGAGGGCGGGCTGCGGTCGACCCACCAGCGAATGGAAGTGGCTCGGGAGATCGCCATGAGCGACACCCATCCCGACGTGGAGGCGATCTACCGGGCGGTCCGCCAACGAGTCCCCACCATCTCCCTGGACACGGTGTATCGGACGGTGGGCACGCTGGAGAGGATGGGCCTCGTGGAACGGGTCCCCATCTGCAGCGGCGCGACGCGCTACGACGCCAACCTGGAGCATCACCACCACTTCGTCTGCACCGGCTGCGGCATCATCCGCGATCTGGCCGGGGCGGCATTCGAGGAGTTGGAGATCACCGAAGCGGCCGCGGGGTTTGGCCGGGTCGGACAGATCACAGTCCAGGTGCGGGGTTTGTGCAACGAGTGCTGCGGACAAGAACAGCATCAGGAAGAGCAACATCGAGAGGAGCCGTCATGAAAGACGATCACCCGAGGCTCACCACCAACGACGCGGGGATCCCCGTATCGAGCCAGGAATTCTCGCTCACGGTCGGGCCGGATGGTCCTGTTCTGCTGCAGGACAACTACCTTCTCGAGCAGATGGCCAACTTCAACCGGGAGATGATCCCCGACCGCCAGCCCCACGCCAAAGGGTCGGGGGCATTTGGATACTTCCAGGTGACCCAGGATGTCAGCGGCTACACCAAGGCGGCAGTGTTCCAGCCAGGTACGAAGACGGAGGTGCTGGCCCGATTCTCCACGGTGGCCGGCGAGAGCGGCAGCCCCGACACCTGGCGCGATGTGCGCGGTTTCGCCCTCAAGTTCTACACCACCGAGGGCAACTACGACATGGTGGGAAACAACACGCCGGTGTTCTTCGTGCGCGACCCTTTGAAGTTCCAGCACTTCATCCACTCGCAGAAGCGCCGCTCCGACAGCGGTCTGCGCGACAACGACATGCAGTGGGACTTCTGGACCCTGTCCCCCGAATCGGCCCATCAGGTCACCATCCTCATGAGCGATCGCGGAATTCCCAAGAGCTACCGGCACATGAACGGCTACACCAGCCATACCTACCTGTGGGTGAATGCCAAGGGCGAACGTTTCTGGGTGAAATACCACTTCAAGACCGACCAGGGCATTGAGAACCTCACCCAGGAGGAGGGCGACCGTATCGCAGGCGAGGACGCCGACTACCACCGCCGAGACCTGTCCGAGGCGATCAAACGCGGCGACTACCCGAGCTGGACTCTCAAAGTGCAGATCATGCCCTTTGCCGAGGCCGAGACGTACCGGTTCAACCCGTTCGATCTGACCAAAGTCTGGCCTCACGGCGACTACCCTCTGCACGAAGTGGGCCAGCTCACGCTGGACCGCAATCCGAGCGATTTCTTCGCTGAGATCGATCAGGCTGCTTTCGAACCGAACAACCTGGTGCCGGGCATCGGTCCCAGCCCCGATAGGATGCTCCTGGCTCGTCTCTTCTCCTACGCCGATGCCCATCGGGCCCGCTTGGGGGGGAACTACAAGCAGATCCCGGTCAACAGGCCGAAGAGCCCCGTCCGAAACTACAGCCGCGGAGGCGCGATGCGGATAGACAACGCGCCCGATCCGGTGTACTGGCCCAACTCGAAAGGCGGCCCGACGGCCGACTCCGAGCGCTACCCCGAGGATGCGGTCTGGAGCGCCAGCGGCGAGTTCATGCGAACCGCATACACTCTGCGCAAGGACGACGACGACTTCGGCCAGCCCGGCACCCTGGTGCGCGAGGTGATGAACGACGCCCAACGGGACCGGCTGGTCGCCAATGTCGTGGGGCATCTGAAAGCAGGGGTGTCCGAACCCGTGCTGGAGCGGGCGCTCGAGTACTGGCGCAACATCGACGAGGAGACCGGCGACCGCATTGCCAAGGGGGTTCGCGGGGGCTGACGCCGGGGCTCAACGCTATCCGGCAATACCGGCCGCCATATGGGCCTCGTCAACAGCCCCCAGTCGGGGCGCCGTGTTGGCTCAGGCCGGGGTCGCTTGGCGCCCGCTGGGGCCCCGCGGGCGACGCGGTGAGCGCAATTTCCGATTTTGGGTCGGACCCTTGCGTACCACGCGTTCTCCTTCGCCCGCCAGGGCTGGTAAGGTAGGGCCGAATCGGACAGCTTCAAAGAGGGGAGAGGCGGATGGTCGCTCGACTGTGTCACACACGCGCGGCGCACGTGGCAGGCGTTTTCGCAGTGCTCCTGTTCCTCATGCTTCTGTTGTCCGGGTGCGGAGACTCGGGTCTCGCCACGACCCCCGGCAGCGACGCGGCGGCGGGGGAGCAGTTTACGACGCCCGCGCAGGTCACGGCCGCCCCGCCCACGGCGGGGACGGTTTCTACTGCCGCCGGCCCCGGCGCCACGAGCGTTCCTGTCACCCAGGAAGCAGTGGTAAGCGTCGACGACATCGAGGCCGAATACGTCTACACCTCGGAACTGATAACCATTCTCTATCCGCTGTACGGGTCGAAACTTGACGACTTCGTCACCATCACTCTCACCAACAACGGGTCGGACGCAGCGAGGATCTTGGTGAAGAGCGAGGTGGTCGGCTACACCGATCCCGCCATGGACACGGTGGAGGTGCCGGCCGGGGAGGCGCTGGAAGTGGGACAGAATCCGCTGCTGATCTCCTCGGTGATCGACGATCTGAACACCGAGAAACCGGCTCCTGTCCACGTCTTGGTGCAAGCGCTTCAGGAGGGAGAGGAGAGGACCATCCTCGACGAGACCGGTCAGACGATCGTGTTCGCACGGCGAGACTTTCCCCATACCATTTCGGGCTTCACATACGAGGAAGACATCCAGTTCTACGCGGCCATGGTCACCCCCAACGATCCGGCTGTGGAGGCATTGCTGCGCGAGGCCGCCGACTACACCGATTCGGGGATCATGTGGGCCGGATACGGAAACCAGCCGGACGACGGTGACGGGGGAGTGTGGGACAGGCTGCAGGCCATTTGGCAGGCCGAAAATGACTACGACCTCACCTACGTCAACACCTGGGTCTCCTTCGCTCCGGGTAGTGTGCAGCGCATCCGCTTGCCTGCCGAGGTACTCGACCAGCGGGGCGGAAACTGCATCGAGTTGGCGCTTCTGTACGCTTCCGCCGCCGAGGCTATAGACCTGGAGGCCGCGATCATCCTCATCCCCGGACATGCGTTCGTAGGCATCCGCACCGACCAGGAGAACGCGAACTACTACTTCATCGAAACGACGATGATCGGCGGTTCCACGTTCTCCGACGCGGTGACGTTCGCAGGGGAGGAGTTCGAGGACGCCCTGCCGCATCTCGATGCGGGCGACGAGAGCTACGGCTGGGTGAAGGTCTGGGACGCTCGCGACGCTGGGATCCTTCCGCTACCCTGGCACTGAGAGGCGGTCCGGTGCACCGGGCCGGCTGCCACGTTTTGGCCTCTGAACCGGAGGGAAGAGCCAGGGCAAAAGCTCCCGAAGGAAGGAGGCGGCATGAGGCCGCCCTTGCTCCGCGCACTGTTTCGCTGGGGGGTCATCCTCCCGATCTCGGCAGCCGCCATCCTTCTCCTGTTCATGACCTCGTAAGCCGGACCGGCAGACCACGACCGAGCATACGAGGTCCAGCACTGCAGGCGGCCGCAAGCGATCCAGTCCTCTCGGACATCACCCCGCAATCGTCAGGATCCGCCTGAGGCGGATCCTGACTCGGTGCCTCAGTCTCCTATTTCAGCCGTACGAGCATCGCCTTGGCAAACGCCGCGTGACCCCGGCCGATCCACTTCACCAGGTGCATGAAGCCGATCAGGAAGAGAACTCCGACCACGAACGCGATCGGGATCGCCCACAGGGGCCAAACGTTGTAGGTGGCGCCATTGATGATGACGGTGTGGTCGCCGTATGCCCAGGTGAACCACCCCCATATGGGAGACGTGGCCAGACTGAGGCCCACCGACAGGCCGACGACCGCGATAACGAAGTAGGCGGTGCCGAGCGGGAGCATCAGCAGCATGTACGCCATCGAGGCCCAGGTGCGGCCGTCCTTCAGCCACCAGAGCATCCGGTTCCAGAAACCGAGATTCGGTGGCGTCGACCGTCCCCTCCGGGGCATGCGGGTGCCGAGGAGCGCTTCCACTATCCGTCCTTCGACAAGGGCAAGGCCGCGTACGATGGCCAGTACCAACATGAACAGCGGGATGCCCACGATGAGCACGAGCATGCCGCCCGCAGTCGACAGCCCTGTCACCACGATGGTGAAGTAGGTGATGCCGGTGATCAGTGAAAGGATCATGTAGACCAACGCGGTCCACACCCGGCCGTCGGCGAAGGGGCCGAAGATCTGCCTCCACGCGCTCGGCGGCTCGGCGGCATCGCCCGTTCCGGCAGCCTGCATCCCGTACTGCACCCCGGCTGGAACCCGGTCGGGCTGGGGATGCCCGGCCCACGGAGGAGTGGAACCTGCTCCCGGATATTCTCCGGATGGCTGGGTCGGGGGAATCGGGGCAGGCGCGGGAGGGGCCACGCCGATCCGCGTTCCACATTTGGCGCAGAACGCCTGGTCCGGGCGAGCCTCGGTACCACACACGGCGCAGCGCCGCTTGGCCGGACCCGCGGCCGGCTGTCCGCGCAGCGGTGTGTGCGCCTGGGGAGCCGGCCCGGTCGGCGCGGGTGCCGGGCCCACGGCCACGACAGGCTCGCCCGTGGGTGCGGGCGAGCCGCCCAGGTATGCCGCGGCCACCTCTCCCGGGGTACCGTAACCTTCTACCACCGCCGCGAAGCGCGCGGCGTAGTCGTACTCGGAAGGCGATCCCGCACCGCCGCCCCCGCCTTGTTTGCCGGCAGCCAACTCGGCCTGCAGATATTCCTCGGCGTCGAACAGAGCATCCTGGATGAGTGCCGGGTCCGCCCCCGCCGACACCAGTGCCGTCTTGAGTTCCTGAAGATATGTCTCGACGTCTCTAGCCACGATGTCCCTCCAAAACGGCATCGACGAATTGTCGTGTCTTGATCCAGATCTCCCGCCACAAGCCAAGGGCCCGACGGCCGTCTTCAGTGACCGAGTAGTAGCGCCGGGGCGGCCCGCTCACCGAGGGCTCCACCTCGCTGGTGAGAAGGCCTCCGGCCTCGAGCGACCGCAGCACAGGGTAGAGAGTCCCCTGCTTCACGGGGAGACCGGCGCCGTAGCCCTCCAGTTGCTTGGCTATCTGATAGCCGTAGAGCGGCTTGCCCGCGTGTTCCATAAGCGCGAGAAGCGCGAGCGACACCATGCCGGCCGACAGTTCCTTCTGGAACTTGCGTACCGATGCAGCGACAGTGTCCGGGTCTACGACCGCCGCTTCGGCAACGGAGGCGGTCGCACCAGCCGCTGGGGTGGTCGCGGGCATCGCCTCGGCTCCGCTGGGGGCGGCCGCCCCCCTGGTCGCTGCTTCTTTCCCATCGGGGTCCGGTCTTACCGGCTCGTCTGTCATATGTCCTACCTCCAGTCGTCCGGAGGCCGCCGTTAACAGGGCCGCCTGCACTATCCGGATAGTACTACTAAATTGAGGTCTTGACTACTATGAAGTTAATCATATAATGAGAAGCATAGCAACAGAAAGTTGATAATGGTGGGCAAGGTGAGGGGCCGACGGTACGGCCAAGGCCCGCGAGGGGCGGGTGCAGCGACGACGACGAAATGCGACAGGAGGCAAGACGATGAGGACCCTACGAGGCGTGTTCCGCAGGAAGTTGCGGGTGTTCCTCACCATCTTCGGCATCACCATAGGGGTGTTGGCCTTGGTGGTCATGGGGAGCATGGCAGAGAAGATGAACATGCTGGTTTCGGGCGGCACCAGGTACTACTCGGACAAGGTGACCGTCCAAGCGGCGGGGACCGGGCTCTTTGGGAGTTCCCCGCTCTCGCTCACCAAACGCGACGCGATTCTGGCCGTGCCGGGCGTGGCTGAGGTCTCCGCCTCCGTCGGCAGTCTGGTGGATCCCGAGCAGGGGGCCAGTTTCGGCATGCCGGATATGATCATCGGAAGCGACATGCGGGGCGAGGATCTGGAGAGCTTCAAAGTCAGCTATGCGGCCGGGCGCGCTCTCACTCCTGCCGACACCGGTTCCGTAGTGTTGGGCGCGGACATGGTCAAGAAGTTGGGCGCCAAGGTAGGGGGGATGGTGACCATCCGCGGTGAGCGCTTCCAAGTGGTGGGGATCATGAACAAGACCCTCACCGCGCCGGACACATCCGTCTATATGACTCTTGCCGACGCGCAACGTGTCTACATGCAGGACGTCCCCGAGGTGGTACGCGGCAGCGTGATTCAGAGCGATCTCGTCACGGGCTTCACGGTCTACCCGTTCAGGGGCGTCGATCCTGAGCGGCTGGCGGCGACCATCAACAACAGCGTGAGCGGCGTCAACGCCACCGGCCCCAGGGCCTTCCAGGAGCAGGTGGCCAGCGCCATGAGCATCTTCAACGCGATCCTGTACGGCATCGCCATCATCGCTCTGTTCGTGGGCGGGCTGTCGGTGATCAACACGATGACCATGTCGGTGAACGAGCGCACGCGGGAGATCGGGGTGCGCAAGGCCATCGGGGCTTCGGACGGACAGATCGTGGGACAGTTCTTGTCGGAGTCGGCCATCATCGGCTTCATCGGTGGGATCACCGGACTCTTCCTGGGCTGGCTCGCCGCCACGGTTGCCAACGCCCTCCTCGCCTCGCGCAGCCTCAACCTCTTCCTCGTCTCGCCCAGGCTGGCCATCGGCGCCGTGGCCTTCGCGGTGCTCCTCGGTCTGGTGAGCGGGCTCTATCCCTCGCTGCACGCCGCGCGGCTGCAGCCGGTACTAGCTCTTCGCTATGAATAGGAGAAACGGAATGAACCCCAGCACGCAGAACAATCGGACGACGGTTCACGGCGAGATCCGCACGTACGGCGACCGGATCGTGACCGGGACCGGAAGATCCTTCGCCGAAGCGCCAGCCGTCGTCGAACTCCCTGCCGGGCTCGAGGCGCCGCTTCGCGCCGCCGAAGCCGAGATCGGCCGAACAGCCATCATACGCGGCAGCCACGTCAGCAAGCGTTACGTGATAGGCAAGGAAAACTACGTAGACGCCCTGCGGGACGCCTGTCTCGAGATCCACGCGGGAGAGATGATCGGGGTGATGGGCCCTTCCGGCTCCGGTAAGTCGACCCTCGTGCACATCCTCGGCTGCCTGGATTCGACGGACTCCGGCGAGGTGTGGCTCGACGGCCGGCGGGTGGACAACCTCGCCCGGCGGGAGTTGGCTCAGTTGAGAAGGAGCGAAATCGGCTTCATCTTCCAGACCTTCAACCTTGTCCCCAGCCTCACCGCTCTCGAGAACGTCATGCTGGCGGCCGAGTACGCCGGGAAGAGAAGAGGCGAGGCGCGCGAAGCGGCCCGCTCCGCCCTCAGCCGGGTCGGTCTGGCCGAACGCGAGGGCCACAAACCGACGGAACTGTCGGGGGGCCAGCAGCAGAGGGCGGCCATCGCCCGGGCGCTGGTGAACCGGCCCAAAGTGATCTTCGGTGACGAGCCCACGGGGAACCTCGACTCGGCCAGTTCGCAGGAGATCGTGGCCATGATGCGGGACATCAACCGGGAAACCGGCACGACCTTCGTTCTCGTGACCCACGACCCTGGAGTGGCTGAGACCTGCGACCGGGTGGTGCGCATGCTCGACGGGCGGGTAACCAACGGCCACTACGACATCAAGGCCCGGAAGTAGCACCGGGGCGCCCCGTCTCCTGTGGACGCTGCTACTTCGCAACCGGCCACTTGGCGAACCGGCCGGCGAACGCCGCCAGATCGCCGGCGACGCGATCTCCTGCCAGCGGCACGCCATGCCCTGTCGCCACCACTCGTGGCTCCAGCCCTGCAAGCGTCGCCAGCCCCTCATTGGTGCGAGGCCAGTCCCAACTGACGAACCAGGGCGGCCGCGCGAGTCTCGGGACGACGGTCAACATCCCCCATAGCGGCGCCGTGAGAACGGCGTCGCCGGCGACGAGGACGCGGTCGCTCCTCCGGAAGAAGACGACGTGGCCGGGCGTATGACCGGGGACGTGGATGCATTCCCAACCGGGCAGCCCGGGGATGCCGGCCTCCGGGTCAGGTAGGGGATTGACCGCGTCCTTCAGCGGTGAAGCATTCATCCTTGCGATGGCTCGGTCGGGCAGCAGCCGCGCTACCGCCCAGAAGACGCGACCGACCGGGTCGAGCAGATCGTCGGATAGAACGCCGCCTCGCGTGTAGGGCAGATCCTCTGGATGGACGAAGACCGGGGCTTCCCATGCTGCGCTCAGAGTGGCCGCCGAGCCCATGTGATCCGGATGGGCGTGGGTGAGCAGAATGGAATGCGGCGGGACGCCGGGACCGAACAGCGATTCGGCTTCCGTCCTGATGGCGCTCTCAGACCGGGGCCAGCCGGCGTCGATCAGAGCCCAGCCGGAGGTCGTCCCCACCAGGTAGACGTTGCAGCCTCCCACGGGCAGCCGGTGGATGCCGGGGGCGACAGCCTGGGAGCGGACGGCACCCGGTTTCTTTCCCATGCCTCCTCCTGACGATGGACCCTGTGGAGAGCGTACCTCAAGCGGCGGCGGGAGAAGCACCGGGGATCGGCCCTGTATCCTGATGCCAAACCGGTCCCCCTCGTCGGCCGCCTAACAGAAGGAGAGTTCGTGACACGCTCCGGATTGCCTCGTTTCCCCATGGGTCCCACGTGGTTCGACGCCGTCTCACGCCGTGTCTCCCGGCGGCGGTTCCAGGACCGCCCCCCGGATGCTGGGGCGCTCGCCCGAGTGCATACGGTGTGCTCGCGGGTGACCGAAGCGACCGCAGGAGAGGTGCGCGCGATCGTCGTGGACGAGTCGCCGGCCGGAGTGTTCACGGGCCTGGTGGGCGCCTACGGCGGGGTCACGGGGGCGCCGGCCTTCGCCGCCTTCGTCGCCGGGGAGGACCGGCAGGTGGACGTCGGCTTCATCGGTGAAGCGGTGATCCTCGAAGCGACGGCGGCAGGTCTGGATACCTGCTGGATAGCCGGCAGTTTCGATCCCAAAGCCGCGGCCGCTCACCTCGAACTCGCGCAGGGAGAGCAGGTGCGGGCGGTGACACCCATCGGCTACGCCACTGCGAGGGTGGGGGGCGGGGAGCGGATGCTGCATGCGGTGGTCAAGCCGCGGGCCCGCTTGGACCTGGAACGGGTCGCGCCCGGGGCTTCATCGTGGCCGGCATGGGCTCGGGTCGCCGCCGAAGCTGCCCGGCTGGCTCCCTCAGGCGGCAACCGGCAGCCCTGGCGCCTGCGCATGGAAGATCGGCGGCTGGTCATCGACTGCACCGGGGAACGAGCGTACTGGACGGCGCGCATCGACTGCGGGATCGCCGCACTCCATGCGGAACTGGGCGCCCTCCACGAAGGGGTCACCGGGAGATGGGAACGGCTGGAGGGGCCTGGAGTGGCGCGTTTCGACCCGGACTGAGCGGGTTGGTTCCTCTCAGCCCCGACTCAAGCGGGGTAGCGCCCGGTCTCTCCAGCAGCCCGGCTCTCGGCCCGGCCGTGGCCCGGCTCCCGCTCGCGGCTCGGGCTGGGTCCCGGCTCCCGCTCGCGGCCCGGCGCCTACCCTGCCCGCGGATCCACCACCTGGCCCAGGAATAGAATCGCGCCGGTGACCCGGTCGCGGATGAGGAAGAGGAACGGCCGGTCCACGAAGAAATCTCGGTCGGTGATGCCGGCCACGCCAACCCAGACAGTGGCGGCCGACGCTTGCGTCCCCCGTTCGTCCACGGCTATCTTCGCTCCGTGGTAGACGTCGTCCACCCACACGTCGCCTTTCGGCGCCCCCATCGGCGACAGGTCGGCGGCACCCATCCGGAAGGCCGCCTTCACGCCGAGAGCTTGGAAGGGCTCCTTGAGTCTGAGCGCCGAGTTGAATGCGAACTTCGGCAGGCTCACGTTGATCTCGTCAGGGTCGCGCCCGTCGGCGTCCAGATCCGAGAGGATCGACCGAAGGGTATCCACCGTCAGCCCCGAGGCGAAGGCCTCGAACTCTCCCGCGTCGGGCACGATCGCCACGAACGATAGCTTCTTCCCCTTGTAGGGGAACTCGAGCGCCCGCCAGCCATCTCCTTCGGCGGAGGGGAAGAGCATGGATTGCCGCATGGTGTCCACCGAGACCGTCGATCCGTCGAGCAGGCGGAACTCACCCGGCGAACTGCCCGAAAACGGGTACTCCCAGCAGGCCTTGAGGTAGAGGGTACTCACCAGGGCGAGTTCGGTCGGCAGACCATTGGGGTTGATGGAGCCGGGCGGAAGGACCTCAGGGACGCCGTCTTCGGTGCGCTCGGCCACCCACTGGTTGATGAGGGCCCGAGCCCGCTCGGCCTCGGAGAAATCCACGATCGCCAAGGGGGCGCCGTAGTCGCCCTCCAGGAGGTCGCGGAAGCTCTGCTTCCACTCGATGTCCGGTGAGCCGAAGGCGCCCTGCGCCGCAAACAGGCTAAGCACGTCCTTCCCCTGGTCAACACCCTTCGTCTGCCGAGCGTCCTCCGGCCGTTTCGCCAGGTCGAGACCGAGTTGGTGGAACGCGGCGTGAAGGACGTCCTGATCCAGAGGGAAGTGCAGAGCATCCACTATCTCGGCTTGGGTCTCGCCCGCCGTGCCGGCGGTGAGCATGGCCGTGGCTGTGGAGATGCTGTACGGGGAAAAGACCAGGTTGCCCCGGGTGGTGTCGCGCACGGCCAGGAAGAGGTTCACAGCGAAGGCCTCGTTGCCGGCCATGAGTCGTTGGAGGTCGGTTTCGGCGACCCCGGCATCGATCGCTGACGGCATGTGGGAGCTGCTCGTCGGTCCCGATGACTGAGCATCGCCGGTGGAGGCCGGCGCCGGTGCTCCGGCGGTCGATCCGGAGGCGTCGCTCCGAGCGGCGGGTGCCGCGTCGCCGGCTTCCGCTGAAGTGCCGCAGCCCCACGCGGTGAACGCCAGGGCGAGCACCAACACCACCGCCACGAGGGTACTGGGCGCCGGCGATACGGACAAGGACCCCAACGCGCCTCTTTTCCGCGGCTCCGGGCCTCCCGGCCGCGGCTCCGCGCTCCCGCCGTCCTTCACGGCATCCTCCCCCGCCGCA
>CAZWAR010000024.1:17152-29496 GCA_964631965.1 uncultured Gaiellales bacterium | reverse complement strand
GCGTCCTCCTACGCTCAGTGTCCGCCCGTCACTCTATCGAAGCGCCCGCTGTAGTTGTCCCGGCCGTCCTCGTAGGAGGGCAGTACCATCTTCATCTCGGCGAGGTTCTCCACCATCGTCGGCAGCGCGTCCCAGGGAACCGATACCCATACGTTACCCTCGGTGCCCACTTCCCGGGCGATATGACCGAAGGTGATCCCTGTCACCCCGTAGTTGATCTTGCCCGTGATGTAGGGATAGACGAGGGTCCAGGCACAACCGAGTACCGGCGTCCCCTTGCTCTCATACATCTGGCCGGTGGTCCAACTCATGGAACGCAGGACGATCTCCATCTTGCGGGCCCGTCCGGTGAACACCAGGACGTCGGGGTCGAAGGCCAGTCTGTCGAGTGGGGCAAACACGGTGTAGTTGCAGGTGCCCCGTTCGAGCGTGGGTAGCACGGCGTAGATGCGCCGGTTCGCGCGGGCCTCCTTGAAGATCTCCAGGCAGGGACCGATCTGCCCGCTGTAGTAGAAAGGCTCCTTGTCCACCATGCCCAAAGGGACCGGGCCGGCGCACTCGTGATCCTCGAGCCCGGCGTAGAACACCTTGCCTGTCTGTGCTTCGGTCACCATCTCGCAGAGGCCGAGCGTGCGATCGAGCCGGGCGATGCCTTCGGGCTTCCCATAGAGGAACTTGACCCCAACGGGGGGCTTCTCGAGGTCCAACCTGTCGAACACGGACAGGTCGCGGGTGAGGGGGGTGAGTTCGTTGATGTCCGAGGGGCTGAGTTCGCTCATGTTTGAACCTTTCCTGGGCGGCTTCGGGGGTCGTCAGCGCGATTCGAAGGTCTTGGCCACGATCTTCCACTCTCCATCAACGAGGAGGAGGTGGAAGTAGTTGACGAAGCTGGTGGTGCCGAAGAAGCCGGTCTCCTCCAGGCGCAGGCTCGCGGTGCGGGGCGATACGGTCACGTCGAGGACGTCCGCCGTATAGGCCGCGCCCGTAGTCTCCATGGAGGGCCGGCCGCCGACGTCGGCCAGAAAGGGCTCCGGAGAACCTGCCAGCTGTGTCTCCCCGAGGTACCCGCTCATCACCGCGGCAGGATGGAATATCTCCCGCAGCGTGGCCACATCCGCCCGGTAGACGGCTTCCGCGTACCGCTCCATCACGGCCCGCACGGCCGCTTCACGGTTGGCCTCCTGACCGTCCATGGTCCCCCCTTTGGTCGATGGCTGAGCCCAAACTAACACAAAGCCACCCTCCACGGTAAAGATACGGTCTCGTGCTGTCGATAGATGTAGAGTCAACCATTTGGACGGGGTCTGTGACGGACACCACCTACAGAGATGCCGGGATTCTCGTCATCGACGCGGATTCCGACGCGATGCGGTCTCTCATGGCTGCGCTGGAACGGGCCGGCTACGGGTGCGTGCGCGGCGGCCCCGACTGTTCCGGACTGGCGGACTACGTCGCCGCCAAAGAACTCGACCTGGTCGTAATCGAGCTCGGCTCGACGGAGGAGGGAGGGCTTGCCCTTCTCGACCAGGTTCGTGTGGAGGTCCGTCCCGACGGCTTCGTTCCCATCATCGCCGTCGGTCCCGCTCCCGATCCACACTTTGCGGCCCGCGTCCTACAGGCTGGAGCCCAAGACTATCTCGGACGGCCGGTCGATCCCGAGGATCTTCTCGCCCGCGTCCACTCCCTGCTCGAGACACACTACCTGTGCGAGAGGCTGAAGGAAGGCAAGCGCTCGCTGGAAGAGCTACTTCGAAGGCGGACCAGGGAGAGCGAGGAGATCCACCTGGAACTTCTGGAACGCTTGAGCAGGGTCACCGAACTCCGGGACGACCCCAGTGGGGGACATCCGAGCAGGGTGGGTCGTCTCTCGGCTCTCATCGCCCAAGAACTGATGTTGCCGGCCGACGAGACCAGGTGCCTGCTCAGAGCCGCACCGCTGCACGACCTCGGCAACGTGGGCATCCCCGACGAGATCGTTCGGCAAGAGGGCAGTTTCACCGAGGAGCAACGGGAGCGGATGCGAGAGCACACTTCCCTTGGCGCATATCTGCTTCATGGCGCAGAGAGCAGCGTCCTTCGGACGGCTGAAATCATCGCTCTCAACCACCACGAACGCTGGGACGGCCTCGGCTATCCCCACGGGCTGTCGCACACCGACATACCGCGCGCGGCCCGCATCGTCTCGGTGGCCGACGCTTTCGACGCGATGACCCATCCGGGGCAATACAAGGAGCCCTGTCCCGTCCCAATGGCTCTCGACGAACTCCGGCGCGAGGCCGGATGGCAGTTCGACCCTGAAGTGGTGGCGGCCCTCGTACGGGTCTACGAGCGCGAGCCGATCATGCTCACGCTCATCCCTCGAGCCCCGCGGCGCACCACCTGCTAGGCGCGCACCACCTGCGGCGTGCGCCACCTGCGGCGTGCAGGCAGCCGCTGACCGGGTAGAATCCCCGATAAAGCCGAGAGGGGATCATGCCCATGCCTTCTGGAGAGACGTACTACCGCGGATTCGAACAAGGGCCGATCAGGCCGCCCAGTGAGGCGCGCAGCCTCCTCATCCGCGTCACCCGCAACTGTCCCTGGAACCGGTGCCGCTTCTGTCCGGTGTACAAGGGCAGCGACTTCAGCCGGCGGCCGCTCGCCCACATCCTCGCCGACATAGAGGCGGTCGCCGCATGGGTGGAGACGTTCGACCCGAGCGCGGTTCGTCGAGCGCCGGCCGGGGGCGGCGGGGCCGCGGAGGCGGTTCCCGCAAGCCCGGGGGGGCCTCGCGTGCTCGTCACCGGAGAAGCCCCGCCGGCCGCTGCAAGCGGTCCCTCGGGGCCGGGGGTCCAGTCGGAGCCTCCGGCCGGCCCGCCCCTGGACCCAGGAGCGGAGTTGGCTGCTTGGAACTGGTACCGCAACGGGATGGAGTCCGTGTTCCTACAGGATGCCAATCCTCTGGCGGTGCCCGCCCGCGAGACCATCGCCATCCTCAGTCTGCTCAAGGAGCGCTTCCCGAACATCGAGCGCATTACCACCTATGCCCGGTCGAAGACCGTGGCACGCATTTCCGCCGAAGACCTGGCCGCGATGCGGGCGGCCGGTCTCGACCGGGTGCATATCGGTTTCGAGAGCGGGTCCGATGAGGTGCTCGCCTTCATGGACAAGGGGGTCACCAAGGCGGAGCAGATCGAGGCGGGGCGAAAGATCAAGGCGGCCGGCATGGAATTGTCGGCGTACTACATGCCCGGGCTCGGCGGCCGTCGTCTCTGGCGCGAGAACGCCCTCGAGACCGCCGATCTCATGAACCGCGTGGATCCCGATTTCATCCGCCTGCGTACCCTGGCAGTCCCGGATCACCTCGTCCTCGCCGAGGACGTCGCTCGGGGTACCTTCGAAAAGGCGAGCGACATCGAGAACGCCGAGGAGATCCTGCTCTTCCTCGAGAGTCTCGAGGGGATCTCCAGCCGGGTGGTGAGCGACCACATCCTCAACCTGTTCGAGGACGTCGGTGGAAAGCTGCCGGAGGACCGGGACACGATGACCAGCGAGATCAGGCGGTTCCTGAACATGGAGCCGCGCGAGCAGATTCTCTACCGAATCGGCAGAAGGGCCGGACTGTTCCGGGGACTCTCGGACATGGCTGAGCGGAAGAGGCACGACCGAGCCGAGCGGCTGGTGCAGGAACTGGGGGTCACCGAGGACAATGTCGACAAGGTTACCGACGAGATGGTGAAACGCTTCATCTGAGCTGAGGCGCGGGGGAGAGCCGGACTGCAGCATGAGAAACGGGGAGCGGCGCAGGGAATTTGGTCGCCTTCGGAAGGCCGTGCTGCCCGGCGAAAGCCGAGACAGGCCTCGGGTCGCGAAGAGAGCCGCGACGCATGCTAAGGTCGAACCAGCCAGACAGTCTGGGGAACGGGAGCGAACGGAGAGTCCGATGACCAGCGGGAAAAGGTACGAGACGGTCTTCACCGTCGACGCGGGAAGCATCAAGTTCGGCCGGGGGGCTACGCGTGAGGTCGGCTACGACATGAAAGCGCTCGGCGCCAAGCGCGTGATGATGGTCGTGGACCCGCACCTTACCGAAAGCGAGACGGTGGCCATCGCCCTGCAGTCACTCGAGGCCGAGGGACTCGACACCGTCGTCTACGATCAGGTGCGGATAGAGCCCAATGACGTGTCGCTGAAAGATGCCATCGCCTTCGCCTCGAACGGTGGCTTCGACGGTTACGTGGCTGTCGGTGGCGGCTCGACCATCGACACGGCGAAGGTGGCCGATCTCTACGCCACCTACCCTGCGGACCTTCTCGAGTACGTCAACGCCCCCATCGGCCGGGCCACCCCGGTCCCCGGTCCGCTGGCGCCTCTCGTCGCAATCCCCACTACGGCGGGCACCGGCAGCGAGGCCACGGGCCAGGCCATCTTCGATCTCTCGGAGATGCACGCCAAGACCGGCATCTCTCACCGGGCCCTACGCCCGCGGCTCGGCATCGTCGATCCCGACAACACGCGAACGCTCCCGCGGCTGGCGGTGGCCTGCACGGCCCTCGACGTCTTCTCGCACGCCATCGAGTCGTACACCGCCCTGCCTTTCGAGAAGCGCGAAGCGCCGGAAAACCCGCGCACCCGCCCGGCTTACCAGGGCGCCAACCCCATTAGCAGCATCTGGGCGGCCAAGGCGCTGGAGCTGGGGGGTGCCTACGTAGTCCGGGCCATGGAGGACCCGGACGACATCGAGGCACGTACCAACATGATCATGGCGTCCACGATCGCCGGAGTCGGTTTCGGCTCGGCCGGCGTGACCCTGCCTCACGGCATGTCGTATCCCATCTCCGGAATGGTGCGTGACTACCTACCCGAGGGGTATCTCACCGATCACCCCATCATCCCGCACGGGATGTCGGTGATCCTTGGGGCACCGGCGGCCTTTCGCTTCATGGGGCCGGCGAACCCGCAGGCCTGTCTGGAGGCCGCTGCTCTCGTTGGAGCCCACACGCGGGGCGCCGGTCCCGACGACGCCGGCGAGATCCTGGCCCAAGCGGTCATCGACGTCATGAAGAAGACCGGCATGCCTAACGGCCTCAGAGCCGTCGGTTTCACCGAGGAGGACGTGCCGGCGCTGGTGGAGGGCGTGCTTCCACAGCACCGGGTCATCAAACTGTCGCCGCGGCCGGCCACTGCAGAGGACTTCCGTCGGATGTTCCTCGACTCCATGACCATCTGGTAGGCGCGGTGCGATCTGTGGGCGCCGGCGGGGGCCACCGGTGGGGCGCATCGGGCCCTGGGGGGCTCTGGGGCGCTGCCGGCGCGGTGCTCGCCATCCTCGGCCTCGTGCTCGTGGCCTTCAATCAGCGTCCCGCAGTGGCCAGCGTCCCCCCGGTTCTTCACGAGCTCGGGCTCGGCCTCACCAGGGAGTCGATCCTGGTAACCGTCCCGGTGTTCTGCTTCGGCCTCGGCGCGCCGGCCGGTCCCTACCTGCGGCGCGCCTTCGGTCAGGAGTGGGCCGTGTTCCTACTCATGATGGTCCTGGGCGCGGCCGTCGCGGTGCGGGCGCTGTTCCTCGGCTGGACGCTCTTTCCAACAACGGTGGTCATCGGTCTCTGCATCGCGAACCTGAACGTGCTCATGCCCGCGTTCGTCAAGCAGCGCTTCCCCGACCATCCAGGACCGCTGACCTCCGCCTACGTCGCCTCGGCAACGCTCGGGCCCGCTATAGCTGCAGGATTGACGGTCCCGGTGTTCGATGTCTTCGGAGGCTCGGTGAAGTGGGCCCTCGGTATCTGGGCCCTACCCGCCGTTGCAGCGCTGCTGGGTTGGAGCCCGCAACTGTGGGTTGCCCGGCGGCTACGGGATGCTCGGGCGACGGGGGTCGCCGACAAGGCTCTGCCCGTTGCCGCCCCGCAATCACCTGCGGCGCGACAGGCTGCGGAGTTGCAGGTGGCCCGCACTCACAAACCCATCTGGCGTCACGCTCTCGCTTGGCAGGTCATGGTCTACATGGGTATCGGTTCCCTGGTCTTCTACGGCCCGCTGTCGTGGCTCTCCCAGATCTACCAGTCTCGGGGTGTCGACGCCGTAACCGCGGGCTATCTGCTGCTGGTGATGAATTTCACCGGCATGATCGGCAGCACCGGCGCCCCACTGCTCATGCGTCGTCGCCCAGACGTGCGGCTGGGAGTGGTGGTCTCTGTCGTCGTGGCCATGATCGGCTTCACCGGGATGCTGACAGGGCCCACCAGCATCGCGTTCTTTTGGATCGCCATCCTCGGCTTGGGGCAGGGAGCCCAGTTCGGCTTGGCATTGCTGCTTATCGTCATCCGGGCGGCCGACGATCACGTGGCCGCCCGGCTGTCGGCGATGTCGCAAGCCGGAGGCTACATCGTGGCCGGATTGGGGCCTCTGCTCATGGGGGCGCTGTTCTCCCTCACCGATGGGTGGGTGGCGCCCATCGTGTTCCTGATGGTGGCCAACGTGTTTGGCTTCGCTGTGGGCTATCAGGCGGCGCAGGAGCGGGTGATCTCCGCCTGAGACCGGCAGTTTACGAGAGAGGGGCGCCGCCGCGCAGCCGGCAGCCCAGGTCCCGTCGGAGGCAGAATCAGGCTTCGGTGATCGGGACGACGGGCTCCTCCGGCGAGCGGCGCCGCGAGATCTCTCCCCGCGACAGCGACGTCAGTACGCCGAGGGCGCAGAGCGCCGCCATGATAATGAAAGAAATACGGAGCCCCGTCAGGAACTGCGGGTTGTCGGCCTCCGTTATCTGATGCTGGCCCACCGTCACCGACAGTATGAGCGTGACGAGCGCCACGCTCAGGGCCTGGCCGACCACCCGGCTGGTGCCCACCATCGCGCCGGCCGGCCCCACGTCCTTCCGCTCGACACTGCCCATGATGGCTGACGTGTTGGGGCCGGAGAAGAGGGCGTAGCCGATGCCGAGCAGGCAGAGCGCGAGCAGGATGAGCCAGTAGGGAGTCGTAGAGCCGAGTACGGCCAACAGCGCCAGGCCGACCGCGCAGAGAGACATGCCGCTCGAGACCACCCAGCGGGGCTGGATCCGGTCCGACAGCCGGCCCCCGAAAGGCGAGAGGACGGTCTGCAGAACCACGCCGGCCACCAGCACGAGCCCGGCCATCTCCGGCCCGAGCCCTTTCACGAGTTGCAGGTAGAGGCTCATCAGGTAGGTCATCGCCCAGACGGAGGCGTAGCTGATGAGCGAGGTGAGGTTCGACAGAAGGAACAGCCGGTTGTGCCTGAAAAGACTCAGATCGAACACCGGGACCCGGGCATGCGACTCCCACCAGCCGAAACCGGCGAAGGTCATGACCCCGATCACCGTCATCACGACCCCTCGTGTGCTCGGTATCCAGGAAAGGCCGAGCAGGAAGACGAAGAGCGCCACTGCGTAGACCAGGGAGCCCTGCCAGTCGAACGCTCCTGCCCGGGGGTCCTTCCATTCCGCCCGGCGCAGTAGCCACAGATCGAGCGACGCATTGACGAGCACGTACACGGCGGCCACCACGAAGATGTAGCGCCACCCGAGAGTGGACACGATCAGACCCCCGAGCACCGGTCCGGAAGCCTGTCCGGCGTAGGCCATCATCGCCATGATGCCCATGGCGAAGCCCCTGCGCTCCATCGGATAGGCGACGGCCACGATGGCCGTGGCGGTGGCGAAGCAGAGACCGCTGCCGAGTCCCGAAAGGGTCCGGAAGATGATGAGCAGCGTGTAGGAGCGGACGAAGATGAGCGCGAGTATGCTGATAAAGAGGATCCACAGCCCGGAGACGAAGATCAGGCGTCGCCCTTTCATATCAGCGATCTTGCCGAAGGGCACCATGACGACCGCCATCCCGAGGATGTAGCAGAGCGCCACCCAGCCGAGAGCCACCGGGCCGAGGTTGAACTCGCCGGCGATCTGTTTCGGAAGCGCCATGTTGAGGCCGCTGGTGAGGAACGCGGCCATCCAGTTGACCATCGACGTGACCAACAGGACGTGCCCCGGCCTGACCTTGGCCGCCGCTTCGGGATGGAAGAAGTCGAAGGGTGCTCTCACGAACGCCTATGGTCTCATGAGCGAGTGCTCACTAACAATGGCTCGGGTTTGGAGTCGAGCCACTTTGCCGGGATCGCTCGCTCCCAGGCCTCGGCGGGGGGTTACTTCCCTTTGAACCCCTCCGGCCCGTACCGCGGGAGGATCTACGACAGGATGTCCTTTCGGTTGAACCGCCAATAGGCGATGCCCGTGGTTCCCACTATCCAGACGGCGAAGTTGATGAGCGCTTTTATCACCGGGCTCCACTCTACGGGCGACCGCAGGAAGTTGTCCCACTGCATGAACTGGCTTGGGAACATGTACGGCTGCAGGAATTCGAACTGCGGGATGGCTCCCAGGACCAGCATGATGATCACCAGTACCAGAGCGGCGGCGACGGCGGTCAGGCTGGAATTGGTGAAGGTGGAGAAGAGGACGGCGAGCGACACCACGCACACCATGCCCACGAAGATGAACGCATAGGAGGCGGCCGCCAGCCCCAGCGCGTGCCACACGCCTACCATCTGCCCTGTGAACAGCGGGGTGGGCTTCAGTCCGAAGACCGCCCCGCCGGCTATGAGCGAAGCGATTCCAAGGAGTAAGAGGCAGATGGCCACATAGATATTGGATACCAGCCACTTGGACATCAGCAGGGTGCCCCGGCGGACAGGCTGCATCAACATGGTGCGTAGAGTCCCATTCTCGGCTTCGCCCGCGATGGTATAGCTCCCCGCCATCGAGGCGAGCAGAGGGAGGAAGAAGGTGGACATCGCGGTCAGAGACGCGACGATCAGGAAGATACCGTTCGTGCGGACCAGGCTGAAGATGAACCCCCCCACGTCCTGCTGCGCGCCTGTGTGCGGCCCTCCACTCGAGAAGCGAAAGGCCAGCATGACCAGGAAGGGAACGATGAAGAGCCCCGCCCACCCGATGTACGTGCGCTTCTGGAACAGAGTCTTGAGGAACTCCCGGCGGATGTTGCTCATTTCGCACCTCCAGGGGCCATGCTTTCGGGGCTGGAGGTGAGCTCGAGGAACATGTCTTCCAAGCCCTGCTCCACTGCGGGGACCACCGCCAGGATGTCGATGTCGGCGGCCACCAACCGGCGCACCATTTCGGGGACGAGCATGTCACCGGACTCAACGATGAGATAACCCTCGTCTTCGTGCACCCCCCCCGGGGGAGACATCTTACGAAGTACCTCCAACGCGTGCCCCTGGTTGCCGGTCAGTACTTTCACTGCGTGACTGGCCGGGCGGAGCTGGGAGACCGGCCCCTCCACGATGACTCGCCCTCTGTTGATGATCACAGCGCGGTTGCAGACGAGCTCGACCTCATGGAGGAGGTGGGAGGAGAGGAAGACGGTGATGCCCTCTTTGCCCAATTGGCGGATGAGCTCGCGGACGTCTTTCATCCCCTGAGGGTCCAGACCGCTCGTAGGCTCGTCGAGGACGATGACATCCGGCTTGTGGATGAGAGCGAGGGCGATGCCCAGGCGCTGCCTCATGCCGTGAGAGAAGCCGCCGACCTTTGAACGACCCCGGTCCAGCAGTCCCACCATCTCGAGCACTTCGGAGATGCGCTCCTCGGTGACTGCGCCGTTGATTTCGGCGAGGAGGCGTAGATTGCGGCGGGCGGACATGTTGCCGTAGAACATGGGGTCGTCGACGAAACCGCCCAGATGCCGGAGTGCGTTCTGCCGATCGGCAGGGACCTTGTGGTCGAGGACCTGGACGTGCCCGCTCGTGGGGTAGATGAGACCGAAGATCATCCGGATAGTGGTGGTTTTGCCGCTGCCGTTCGGACCGAGAAAGCCGAACACGTCCCCCTTGCAGACCGACAGGCTCAGATTGTCGACTGCACGCAACCTCTTGAAGTCCTTGGTCAGTCCGTGTGTGGAGAGGACGACGGGCCGGCCTTCGCAGTGCTCGAGCCGCTCTTCCTGGCTGTAGTCGAACTTGTCAGCAGTCATAGGGCAAACGTCCTCGTTTCGCTGTTAACGGTCCCTAGCAGCGGGGCGTGAGACACCATTCTACTCTTACCTTCTTCCCCAAAGTGGGCAACTGGGACTGTTGATGCCCACTCTACGAATCCTCTAACACAAGGGCTTGCGAACGCGCCCGACCCAGTGGCCGTGGTTGCGCCGGACACTGAGCCGGGTCCGCAATATTCTCCACTCTCGGATGCGCTATCTCCGGTCGGTCCGCTGCTCAGTGAGGGCGCCGGGTTCCGGGACCGCCATCGCCCCAGCGCCCGATCCCAAAGTACAGACGGGTGGGTCCGGCCAGCGCCAGCAACACGACGCCGGCGCCCACGACGCCGAAGACCACCTGCAGTGCGATCCCCGAGGCTCCCAAGTTCCCGAGGAGGGCCACCTCGGTGATGATCCATATCAGCTGCCCGCCGCCGCTCGCAAGCGACAGCCACCAGGCCGCCCTCCAGCGGAGAAGAAGCCCCACGAACACGAAGAGGGAGAACAGCCCCACGACCACCAGGAGGATCAATCCCGGAATGAGATAGTTCTCGAAAGGCGTCCCCTCCAGCACTCTCACAGGCATGCCGATGTTGGCCACCGGGTCCTGTACCAGCCCTATGCCGCCCCCGATGGCCCCTGCCGCCTGGACGCCTGCGAGGACTATCTGCGCCCATCCGGTCCACGGCCGTCTTCGGCTTCGCCGGCGGGGTTTCGCCCGGGTCAAGGGGGAACTCAAACGCCTCTTTTCCGTCCTTCTACTGTACGGCGCCGTCACGAACGATCTCCTCTCGGGGTCTGCCGTGGAGAAAGAACGACCCGATGATAGCGCCGCTCGCAGCAAGGGTAAGGCCCGTGTAAGAAATTGTCTCTCCTTCTGGAGAGTCGTCGTATTGCTCTCGCGCGAGAAGGGGTATCATGGTTTTGGAACGGTGTTCAGAACTTCATGCACCGTTCTATTGAACATTTGGTGTTCGGAAAGGCCCGCAGAAGACGGCGGACCCGAGGAAGGGACCCGGGATGGACGAAGCAACCAAACTCTCTCGGCGAGATCGCCGGCGCCAGAGCACGCGCGCGGAGATCCTCGATGCGGCCCGGGAGTTGCTGCTGGAAGTGGGGCCGGAGGGTCTCAGTCTCCGCCAGGTGGCCCGCCGGGCCGACTTCAGTCCAGCAGCGCTCTATACCTACTTTCCCAGCAGGGACTCTCTCATCGCTTCGCTGTTCGGCGAGTCGTTCGAACGCCTCGACGCCTATCTGCGTCGAGTGCCGGCCGATCTCCCGCCCGATCGTCGTGTGGTGGAACTCGGCCTGGCCTACATGGAGTTCGCCGACGACAATCCGATGGATCTCCGCTGCATGCTGCTGTCCACCCCCCTCGATCTGCCCCCTTCCGGGGGGAAGGCATTGGGTCTCGGGGCAGCCCGACTGATAGGCGAGACCCTTCGGCAAGGGGTCAAGGAAGGGGTGTTCCGGCAAGATCCGGATTACACGGCACAGCAGATGGCCTTCGGTCTGTGGTCACTGGTGCACGGGATGGTGACCGTGAAGGGGATAGACCTTACCGAGGTGGAGGCGGAGATCTCCGCCGATCCCCGTCGCGTTCTCGAGATGTACGTCGATCTGCTAAAGGCCCGATGCTAGGGCGCGAGGGTTAAGGGCATGTTTCACGCTATCGGCAACTTCAGCTACCGGTTCCGTTGGGTGGTCATCGCGGTATGGGTGGTGCTGTTCGGGGTCAGCCTCGTAGCCACACCTCTCCTCGCGAACGTTCTCACCGCCGGCTTCAACAATCCGGACGCCCCCTCCCAGGAGGCTTCGGCTCTCATCCAGAAGACGTTCGCTCAGGGGGAGACCAACCTTCTGGTCATCTTCAAGAGCGACACGATGCAGGCTTCGAGCGACGAGTTCAAGGCGGTCGAGCAGCAGGCCCTCGACATGCTCATGGCCAAGAACATCGCCGATCTGGAGAGCATCCAGACCTACGCGAGCACAGGCAGCGATCTGCTGGTGTCCAAAGACGGCAAGAGTTCCGTCGCCGTGCTCAATTTCTCGGCTCCCGCCCAGGTCGTGCAGCAGGAGGTCCCTGGCATCAGGGCCGCCCTCTCTGGAGGCCCGCTCTCCACGTACATCACCGGGAGCCCGGCGGTCAACTCCGAACTGAGCGATCTCTCCTTCCAGGACCTGCGCAAGGTGGAGATCTACGGGCTGCCGGTGGCGCTCATCGCCTTGATCTTCGTCTTCGGGAGCCTTGTGTCGGCCGCGCTGCCTGTCGTCACCGGCGGGCTGGCCGTGAGCGTGACCCTCGGCGGGCTCTATCTCCTGGGCCGCGGCACCAGCATGTCGATCTTCGTGATGAAC
>CAZWAR010000024.1:0-17142 GCA_964631965.1 uncultured Gaiellales bacterium | reverse complement strand
AACACGGCGACGCTCTTGGGCTTGGCGGTAGCCATCGACTACGCCCTCTTCATGGTGTCGCGCTTTCGGGAGGAGTTGCACAAGGGAGCCACCGTCCAAGAAGCGGTGGGGGTCACCGTGGCCCGCGCCGGAAGATCTGTCTTCTTCAGCGGCTTGGCCGTCATGGTCGGCGTCGTGGGACTGGTGTTCTTCCCGGCACCCGGCCTGCGCTCGGTGGGTATCGGTGGGGCGCTCGTGGTGTTCTTCTCGGTGGCCGCGTCGGTGACCTTCTTGCCGGCCCTCCTGGGTGTGCTCGGGCACAGGGTCGATCGTCTGCCGGTGATACGGCTGCACGACGCCAGGGAGGGGAAGCTATGGCGGCGGTGGGCCGGCCTGCTGGTGAAGCGGCCGTGGGCCGCGATAGTCGCCGCCGTCGTTATTATCGGCCTCCTGGCCGGGCCGGCTGCGACCATGAAGACCCAGATGAGCGGCGCCACCACGCTGCCGTCATCCGCCGAGTCGCGTCAGGGTCTCGAGATCCTCGACACAGAGTACGACCGCGCTGCTCTGTCGCCGGTCTCGGTGCTGCTCACCTGGAACGGCGGCGACGGCAAGATCGACATGCTGCGCGCCGCAGCCATCTTCGCCTACGGACAGCAACTGGGCGAGACACCGGGCGTGGCCTCGGTGTTGAGCCCGTTCACCATCGGCGGCATGGGCGGTGGCGACATCACCGCCATGGCCTCCTTCTGGAACCAATTCCAGCAACTATTGAACGACCCCGACAACTTCACCATCCCGCCGGAAGGCATCACCATCGACGGCCAGACCATCACGGCTGCACAATTGGAGCAGTTCAAGCAGTTGGTGAAATCCTCGGTGGCTCCCGGTGCCGTCCTCTTCCAGGTGACCCCCACAGGCGATCCCGATTCCACGCAGACCCAGGATCTCATCAAGACCCTCACGTCCGCCGCACCGCCGTCCGGCTATCAGGTACACGTGGCGGGCGAAGCGGCCGCGACCTACGACTTCTTCAACGAGCTGAACACCTGGTTCCCCTACGTGATCGGCTGGGTGGTCATCACCAGCCTCATCGTGTTCATGCTGCTCCTCCGGAGCGTAGTGCTGCCCGTGCTCAGCGTGGCCGTCAACCTGCTCACCATCGCCATGAGCTACGGGATTCTGGTGCTCCTGTTCCAGGGGACGACGTTCGAGAAGATACTGCGGTTCACTTCGACGGGGGGCATCGACGCCATCATGCCGGTGATCATTCTCTGCGTGCTCTTCGGGATAACCATGGACTACGCGGTCTTCATGCTCACGCGGACACACGAGCGTTGGAACCGCACCCAGGACAACCGGGAGAGCATCGTCACCGGGGTCACCCGTACCGGCCGGATCATCGCCAGCGCGGCGCTGCTCGTGGTGATCGTGACCGGCGCTTTCGCCTTCACGAACATCACTCAGACCAAGATGCTGGGGCTGGGGATATCGCTGGCGATCATCGCGGACGCCGTGCTCATCCGCTTCACCCTTCTGCCGGCCATCATGGCCTACCTGGGCCGCGCCAACTGGTGGTGGCCGCAGATGGAGTGGGTTAGGAAGCTGGGCGGTCGGCGGAGTGCGCAGATCGGACAGAACGGTGAAGGACACGACAGCGGCGCTTCCGATACTCCCGGCTCGGTGGGTCACCGAGGGGGCGCCGGCGACCGGACCCCGGACGGCGACCAGCGCCGGGTGCCGAAGCCACAACCGAGACCGGGAACGGTGCGGCCCACAGGGAGGGTGAACCCCGACCTGCCGCAGTGACCGACCCGGGCACGGGGCCGGCCGTTGCTGCAACGGATCGGCCCGCAGAATGACCGGCGGGCGACCGACGAAGGAGAAGGCACGACTTCAAGGGGATGAGGAACATGGCCGATTTTACTCACTTGACCACGACCGAGGGAATCGAGAACGGGGGGGTGAAGACGGCCCGGCTCGAGAACCACGAACTGCTGGTGGCCAATGCCGGGGGACGGTACTTCATCTCCGATGCCCGGTGTCCGCACATGGGAGGACACTTGGTGCGCGGCGATCTTGAAGGAACGGTGATCACCTGTCCGGTACATCATTCGCAGTTCGACCTCGAGGACGGCCGCGTTCTCACATGGACCGACTGGGGGGGAGCGGCTCTCACCATCGGCAAGTTGCTCCGCCCCCCACGGCCTCTTCACACCTATGAGGTCAGGGTGGATGGTTCCGACGTATTCGTGGGCCCGCGGAAGGCCCCGCCTGCCACGAAATGAGCTGAATCAAGCACTTGGCGCTCGTGGGGGCGCCGGCTCTCGAGCCCGCCCTCGGGGCCTCACGGGCTTCCCTCGAATATTCAGCCCGGCTGCGCTGTAGTACCCTTCGGAAGGCTGGAAGAGCAAGAGGGCGGGCCACGTGAAGGAAGCACTGACAGCGGTTGGGGAGCTCGATGAACGGACGTTGATCCTGCGCTGCCAGAAGGGCGACCGGGCCTCGTTCGATGGCCTGGTGGTCCGCTACATGCGCCAGGCCACGGCTTTCGCCCTCGGCTGGACCGGCAGTCGGGAGGACGCCGTCGATCTCTCGCAGGAGGCGTTCGTGCGAGCCTACCGGTCCATCCGCTCGTTCGACGCCTCCCGGCCCTTCTATCCCTGGTACCACAGGATCCTCAAGAACCTCTGCCTCAACCACCTGGCTCGGGCCGCCCGCCGCCACGAGGTACCGCTGGTCGACGATCTGGAGGTCGGCGTGGACTATGCGACCCCCGAGTACCTGGCCGAACGGGAGGAACTGCGCCGGCAGGTATGGGAGGCGATCCGCCGCCTCGAGGCTGATCATCGCGAGATCCTCATCCTCAGGGAGTTCCAGCAGCTCTCCTACGCGGAACTGGCCGCCGTCCTCGACATCCCCAGGGGGACCGTGATGAGCCGGCTCCATGAGGCCCGGCGGAGGCTGCGCGAGAGACTCGAACCGATGCTGGCCGGACAGGCGCCGGACATCGAGACAATGAACACCGACAGAACCACGGGGGTGTAGCTCATGCCCAGGGACTGGAGATCCTACGTGAGCGCCTACCTCGACGACGAGCTCGATCCGGAGGAACGGCGCGCGTTCGAAGAGCAACTGGCGCGTGACCCGGAGCTGGCTGCGGAGGTTGATGCCACGCGGAAGCTCAAGAGCATGATCGGAGGGATGAGATTGAGGGAACTACCGGACAAGGCCTGGGACGACTACCGGGAGAGGACGTACAACCGGGTGGAGCGCCGGGTGGCCTGGATCCTGGTATCGATCGGAGCCATGGTGCTTGTGGGTTACGGCCTCTACGAGTTCGTCGTCTGGCTGGCCAGCGGCGCCGAGCTGGCCTGGTGGATCCGGGTGGCCATCGGCGCGGTATGTGTGGGAGCGGCGGTCCTCTTCGTATCGGTTGCGAGGGAGCGCCTGTTCATGTGGAAGAGAGACCCGTACAAGGAGGTCAAGCGATGATCATCAGCACCACCGAGAACGTACCCGGTCAGGAGGTGGCCGAGATACTGGGTGTCGTTCGGGGAAACACCATCCGGGCGCGTCACATCGGCAAGGATATCGTGGCCGGTCTTCGGAACATCGTCGGAGGCGAGATAGCCGAGTACACCAAGCTGATGGGGGAAAGCCGGGAGCAGGCTCTCGACAGGATGATGGCGCAGGCAGAAGCACTCGGGGCGGACGCGGTGATCGGCATGCGCTTCGCGACCTCGATGATCATGCAGCAGGCTGCGGAGATCCTCGCCTTCGGGACGGCGGTGAAGCTACGCTGACCCGGGCCGCCCGCGCGAAGGCCGCGCCCGCAGTCCTTCGAACGGAGACAGGCCTCTCCGCTGAAAACGAACGGCCACGCCGGCATGGGATACCGGCGCGGCCGTCAGCGTCGTTCCGCTTTGCGACTACTTGTTCTTCTTGCTCCCCCCGGCCGCAGCCAGCGGAGCCACCGCCAGCCACAGGGCGATAGTGATGAGCATCGCGGTGGTATAGCTGATATCAGCCCACTCGAGCCGGGACGCAATCGGATCCCAGATAGCCCACAAGATCAGCGCGCTGATGAAGAAGCCCGGAATCGCGCCGAGTATTCTGAAGAAACCCATGTCTCCCTCCGATCTCGCTTCGTACCTGGGGAATTTGTAGCATGAGCGCGGCGTCAATGGGCCGGCCTGTTGGCCGGTTTTGGTCGGGCCAGCCGGACAGTATTGTGTCGGTGCCCGGTCAGCTCTTCTTGGCCGGCAGATCGGCTCCGAGCCACGCGCGTACGCCGCCGGACACGCTGTAGACCTCTGTGTAGCCGAGCTTGAGGAGGATCTTCCCACCGCGGCGGCTGCGGTGGCCGCTGTCGCAGATCAGGTAGACCGGCCTGTCCTCCCCGGGGAGCTTCTCGGGCGCCTTTCGCGCCAGGTTGCCCAACGAGATGCGCACCGCTTTCTGGGGGACGCCGGTGGCTGCCCATTCCCGGGGCTCGCGCACATCGACGATCCGTGCCCGCTTGTTGTTCTTCAGCTGCTCGAAAGCTTCCGCAGCGCTCACAACGACGACGCCGGGTTTGCGCCCGGTCCGGGACCAGAACATGTTCGACCTCGATTCCTCAGCTGGTGGTCTACGCCGGCAGGAACACCGAGAACGTCGACCCCTCGCCCAATTCGCTCGTCAACTGCAACCGACCGCCGGCGCGCTCGCTGAGACGCTTGACGATGGAGAGTCCCAGGCCGCTGCCCTCGAGACCTTTGGTCTCGGCCCGCTTCTCCCGGAAGAACTCGGCAAAGACCTGGTCCAGGTTCTCCGGGGCTATCCCGATCCCCGTGTCCTCCACGTCGATGCGCACCCACTCGCCCTCGTGCCGCGCTCGGACGGTGACCGAACCGCCGTCCCGATTGTACTTCACCGCGTTGCCGACGAGGTTGTTGAGGATGAGCTCGAGGTCTTCGAGCGCCGCCAGAACCGGCGGCAGATTGGGCTCCACCTGCACGGAGGCCGTGATCCCCCGGGCACCCAGCCGCTCGGTGTGGGCTGCAAGGGCGGCTTCCGCGAGCGGGGCCACTTCCAGGAGGTGGGGCTCGCCGGCGGCGCTGGCCTGCTCGCTCCTCGAGAGCGACAAGAGATCGCCGATCAATTGCACCAGGTCGTCGATGCGGGCCTCCGCCCGGCGCAGGAGAGGCAGATACGCGGCCAGGTCGTCACCCAGGCTCTGGTCGGTGGTCACCTCGATGATGCTGCGCACGGCGCCGAGCGGCGATTTGAGCTCATGCACCATCGTGCGGATGAACTTCTCCTTCTCCATGGCCAGACGGCGCACCTGCGAGATATCGGAGAGGGTGAGGACGCGTCCCAAGGCGGTGCCGCCGTCCGCCCGGAACGTGACGATGCTGGTCATGAAGTCCCGCTCGCCGACGGACAGCTGACCGATGGTACGGTCCTTGGCGGGGGCAGCCAGCGGCTCGACGAGGGACGCCAAGGGACCGCTCGCAAGAAGTTGGCCCGCCGGGCGACGGAGTACCTCGTCTTCGTCTCGTTCCAGCAGAGCGGTCATCGCCTGGTTGGCGAGGACCACGTCGCCGGTCTGGTTGACCACCAGCACGGCATCGCGCAGCGACGATATGAGCGAATGGGTCTGGGTCTTCTCCTCGGCGAGAGCGAGCAGGCTTGCCTCGTGCTCCCGGCGCAACCGTTCCTGCTCGGCCCGAGCCTGCTTGCGTTTGACGAGGTTGTCGACGACACCCAGGAGATCCTCGGGCATGAACGGCTTGGGCAGGAAGAAGTCGATGCCCTGGAAGGTGGCGGCGCAGGCCAGGTCGATGTCCGCGTAAGCGGTGATCATGCAGGTCATCACCTGCCCGCCGGCGGCTGCGATGTCCTTGTGGAGAGTCAGGCCGTCGGTGTCGGGCAGGCGGTGGTCGAGCAGGGCGATGTCGAAGTCGGAAGCGGCCAGGAGCGCCAGGGCCTCGGCCCCGTCGGCGGCGCTTTCCACCTCATAGCCCTCCAGTTGGAGGATCTGGGCCACGGCGGAACGGACACCATATTCGTCGTCGACCACGAGGATGCGGGCGGGCGGGCCTGCCGGCTCCTCTTCTGGGCCCACTCCGTCGGCCGGCTGCGCCGGCGCCACCGGAGAGGGTGCCGCTCCTCCGGAGACGGCCCGGGGCCCCGCGCCCGGCCCGCCGGCCGGCGCGGCCGTCGCCGGGGAACCCGGGCCTGGTTCCGCCACAGGCGTCTCCCCGCTCGCCGGCCCGATGCTCTCGGGACCGCTCATGACAGTAGTTCCTCCGCCACCGCGAGCAACTGCTTGCCGGTGGCCGGCTTGTCGACAAAACGGTCCAGCCTGGTCCAGCTCAGCAGGCCCTTGCCTTCCTGGTCGAAACGCTCTCCGGTCTCCCGGGCCACGCCGCTCAACATCACCAACGGCACGCCCGTGAGTCGCTCGTCCTTGCGCAACTCATAGGCCAGGCGGAAGCCGCTGTCGTAGCGCTCCATCATGAGGTCGAGGAAGATGATGTCCGGACGGACGGTCTCGAGCACGCCGCGGGCTTCAGGACTGCTCTCCGCGGTGATCACCGAGTGCCCCCGGCTGCCGAAGTAGGCTTCTTGAGCGGCCAAGAAGTCGGTGTCGTCGTCGACGAAGAGGATGGTCCACGGGCCGGGGTTGGCGACGCCGCCCGGCCCGTCGACCCCCGCGCGCCCCATCGCTCCCTGGTTCACTTCGTGCTCCTTTCCAACCCCTTGCGGGTGATCGGGATCTCGACGTGGAAGGTGGTCCCGACCCCGGGCTCGGTGTCGTACCAGATATTGCCGTTGTGCATCTTGACGATCCCGTAGGAGATCGGCAGGCCGAGCCCGGTCCCCTTGCCTATGCTCTTGGTGGTGAAGAAGGGCTGGAAAACCTTGTCGCGGGCGCCGGCCGGAATACCTGTGCCCCGGTCGGACACGCTCAGGCGGATCCTGCTGTTCTCCTGAGCGGCAGTGGCCGTCACGGTGATGGCGCCGGTGCGGCCCTCCATCGCCTCAGCGGCGTTCTTGATGAGGTTCACCAGCACCTGCATCATCTGGTCGCGGTCGAGGTCGGCCGTCAGCCCCGGAGCCACGTCCACATTGACGTCGATGTGCGTGTTCGCGCTGGTGGGGATGGCCGCGAGAGCGCCATCCACGGAAGACTGAACCAACTGGTCGATGGAGACGTTCTCTATCCGCACCCGGCTCTGGCGGGCGAAGTCGAGCAGGTTCCCGATGATCTTCTTGCAGCGCGCCGATTCTTCCGCCATCAACTTCAGATCGTGACCGAGATCTTCCCGGTCCTGCAGCTTGCGCTGGAGGATATGGGAATAGAGGAGGATGGTGCTGAGGGGATTGTTGAGCTCGTGTGCCACCCCCGCGGCCATCTGGCCCATCGACGCGAGCTTCTCGCTGTTGATCAGGTGGCTGTGGACGTCGCGCAGGTTGCTCCAAGGGACGTTCAGCTCGTGGCACACGCGCTCCGCCTGGTCGATGATGAAGGGTAGGCACATGGCTTCTTCCGCCATGCCGGCATGGACGGCCACGGCCTTCGCCCGGCAGGTGGGGTAACCGCAGGCGCCGCAGTCGAGCTCGTCCTCCGGATAGTACTTGTTCGTGTGCACCAGGATCTCCCGGATCTCCTCCTCGGTAGGATCCTTTGTGCGCTGATCGTTGGGGGTGAAGCTCCGAGACAGGTCGAGAGGGGCGTGTTCCGGTTCGTAGGGCGGCAGGCTCCCGTGCTTCTGGCGGCGGACCGAGGTGGAGGCGAATTCCGCCACCCGGCGTCCTCGCGAGATCACCGGCTCCCCGCTCTCCACGCCCGGCCCCGCGTAGCAGCCCCGGCACATGAGCGCCTCGATCAACAGCAGGGCGTTGTCCTCCTCTTCGGGCGGGCCCACCGGGATCCCGGCCAGGGTCTCCACGGTCTCGTCTTTGCCGCTCACAACCACCAAGCGGGGGTCACGCAGCCCGTCGCCGATCCCGGCGCTGTCGAACAGCCCGCCCGGGATGGGGTAGATGCGGGCGGAGCCGGCGTGGGGCGGGTCGAAATCCGCCGCCGCCGCCCGCTGTAGCTCCACTCCCCGCGCGGCGAGGACGCTGTCCACCTCGGTGAGGGTGAGCACCTGCTCTATGGCGCCTGCCACCTCCGGGTCGAGGATCTCCGCCTTCTTGGCGACGCACGGTCCGATGAACACGCAGCGTACGTTTCTCCCGTACCGCTCCTTAACCGCCGAGGCCGTCGCCACCATCGGGGAAACGATGGGCATGATGCGGTCGACGAGATGGGGGTGATACTTGCGCACATACTCCACCACCGCCGGGCAGGCACTGGCGATGTGCAGCCCGGTAGGGTTCTTCTGCAGATACGCGCGGCAGGCTTCGTTCACGAGGTCGGCGCCATAGGCCACCTCGACTACGTAGGCGAAACCGGCCTCGCGGAGCGCACCGATCACCTGGGCCGGCGGCGCGGAGAAACCCACGGGGAAGGAAGGGGCCAGAAGGGCGGCCACCGGATGCCCGCGCTGGACCTCGTTCCCGCGTTCCAGCAACTCGAGCGTCCCATCGATGCCACTCGCGTAGGCCTTGGCGCCCTGCGAGCAGACCTTGGTGCAGTTGCCGCAACTGATGCAGCGTTCCGCCACCACCGACGCCTGGCCATCCTCGATGCGGATGGCCTTGGCCGGGCAGTCCCGCACGCAGGTGTAGCACCTGCGACAGTTCTGCTTGATGGTGGTGATGACACCATCCATCAGGCGGCCGCCTCCGGTTCTCCAGCGGTCTCCCCGGCCGGGAGGGAGCCCGCCGGGAGGGAGCCCGCCGGGTCGTCTCGAAGGGTGAGGGCGGCGCTCTTATCCGTGTAGGTCCGGTGCAGCAGGCGATGGGAAACCTCGCCGAGCGGGTGGCCGAGCACCTTCTCGTAGAGCTCGGCCACGCTGTCGTTGGAGTGCGAGTATCTGATCTCCGCTTTGCGGTCGGCGTCGTAGATACTGTTGATACGCTTCTTCACGTCCTGCATGTCGCGGTCGTACGGTTGGCCGCCGCCGCCGGAACACCCACCAGGACAGGACATGACCTCCACGAAGTGCAGGCCCGAGAGGGCGGACGGCAGGGTCGAGCGCAGCCGCCCGAGGCCGTTGACGACGCCCAAGTTTAGAGTGAGACCGTTCACAGCGACATTGAAGCACTTGAAGCCGTCCAGGCCGCGGGCCTCGCCGAGCGGACCCTCAGGTTCTTCGCCCCCAAGCAACCGCGCGGCGGTCCGCACTGCCGCTTCCATCACCCCGCCGGTGCCGCCGAACAAGCGGGCGGCGCCGCTTGCCTCGGCGAACGGGGCATCGAGCGGAGCCCGGTCGTCGAACTCGGCGAAGTCGATGCCGAACCTGCCCCACAACGCCGAGAGCTCGCGGGTGGTGAGGACATAGTCCACGTCTCCCAGATCCTGGGCCTCGAACTTCTTGGCGATGCAGGGCATGAGCGACACGACCACGAGTCGTTTGCCCGCCGGGAGTCCCGCAAATGTGGGATAGATCTCCCGGATGAGGGCTCCTGCCATCTGCTGCGGCGACTTGCACGTGGAGAGGTGGGGGATCAGATCGGGCCGATGCAGCTCCACGTACTGGATCCAGGCTGGGGAACAGCTGGTGAACATCGGTAGGACGCCATCGTTGGTGATGCGCTCGATCAGCTCGGTCGCCTCTTCCATGACGGTGAGGTCGGCAGTGAAAGCGGTGTCGAATACAGCCGTGAAACCGACGCGTTTGAGGGCGGCGGCGAGGTGCTCGAGCATCACTGTCACACCCTCGCGCTTCGGCCGCTCCTGGTCGAGGGTGGCGGGGACGGCCGGCGCGATCTGCGCCACCACAACGGCGGCAGGATCGTTGAGCGCCGCCACAACCCGGTCCACGTGACTGCGCTCCATGAGCGCGCCGGTCGGGCATACTCTGACGCACTGGCCGCAGTAGGTGCAGCCCGAGACGTTGATGCCCGGGAAGAAGCCGGGACCCACTTGGGTGCGGAACCCACGGTCGGTGAAGTCGATGGCCCCCACCCCTTGGATCTCATGGCACATCGTCACGCAACGGCCGCACAGGATGCACTTGTTCGGATCTCGGACGATGGCGGGTGACGAGATGTCCAGATGATGGTCCTTCTTCATGCCCACATACTGCCGCGACCGCACGCCCACCTCTCGCGTAAGTTCGGCCAGCTCGCACGAGCCCTGCCGCTCACAGTTCAGGCAGTCCTGGGGATGGTTGGCCACCATCAGCTCGACGATGTTGCGGCGAGCCCTCATCACCCGGGGAGTGTGGGTGCGGATCCTCATGCCCTCGGCGGCCTGCAGCGTGCAGCTGGTCTGAAGGCGGGGAGAACCTTCCACTTCGACCACGCAGAGGCGGCAGGACGCCGAGGACGACGGTGCCCAATCGAGCGAGCACAGGTGGGGGATCCTGATGCCCGCTCGTTTGGCTACCTGCAGGACGGTCTCCCCGGGCTCGAACGGGATGTCCCTATCGTTGATGATGATGTTCATTGTCTGCCCGATCTGTATGGCTTCATCATGAATCGACTCCTAGGCCACCAGAGCGATGGACTGTTTCGGGCAGGCATCCACGCAGGCGCCGCAGCCCAGGCACTTGTCCACGATGATGTAGTGTGCGTTCTTCCGTTCGCCCACGATGGCGCCCGACGGACAGACCTTCTTGCAGGTCATGCAGCCGGTGCAGGAAGTGTTGTCCACCCGATAGGTGCGCAGTCCCTGGCATGCCCCGGCCGGGCAGCGGTCCTCCATGATGTGCGCCTCGTATTCCTCGCGGAAGAAGCGGAGGGTGGAGAGCACCGGGTTGGCCGCCGACTGGCCGAGGCCGCAGAGTGAGGTCTCTTTGATGGTCTCCGCCAGTTCTTCGAGGTGCAGCAGTCCCCGAAAGCGTTCCAGCCGACGGATCTCGTCGCCTGCCGCACGCTCCGTCAGGGCCGTCAGGATCTCGTGCATCCGGGTGGTTCCCTCCCGGCACGGGGTGCACTTACCGCAGGACTCGTTGCGGATGAACTCCATGAAGTACTTGGCCACGTCTACCATGCAGGTGCGCTCGTCCATGACCACCATGCCGCCCGAGCCCATCATGGCGCCCAGTTCCTGGAGCCTGCCGTAGTCGGTGGGCACGTCCAGGTAGGCCTCGGGGATGCACCCGCCGCTCGGCCCTCCGATCTGGACCGCTTTGATGCGATGACCTTCAGGGGCTCCCCCGCCGATGCCGTAGACCACGTCTCGTAGCGGGATGCCGACCGGCACTTCCACCAGGCCGGTGTTCTGCACCCGGCCGGAGAGCGCAAAGACCTTCGTGCCTGCGGCATCGCCGATGCCGAGGTCCTTGAACCATTCAGGTCCGTTGCGAAGGATGCCGGGGATGTTGGCCAGGGTCTCCACGTTGTTGAGCACCGTGGGTTTTCCATGTAGACCGGCCACAGCCGGATAGGGGGGGCGGGGCCTGGGCATCCCCCGCCCGCCTTCGATGCTGGCCAGGATGGCCGTCTCTTCGCCGCAAACGAAGGCACCGGCGCCCTGCTTGATGGTGATGTCGAAGTCGATCATCGAGCCCAGGATGTTGCGACCCAGAAGCCCGGCCTTGCGGCACTCGCCGATGGCGTCCCGCAGGCGGGCTATGGCCAGCGGGTATTCGGCCCGGCAGTACACGTAGCCCTTGTCGGCGCCGATGGCGTAGGCAGCGATGAGCATGCCCTCGATCACGCGGAAGGGGTCGCCCTCCAGTACAGCCCGGTCCATGAAGGCGCCGGGGTCGCCCTCGTCGGCGTTGCAGATGAGGTATTTCTGGGCTGCCGGTACCTCCAGGGCGATCTTCCACTTCTGTCCGGTGGGGAACCCGGCTCCACCCCGGCCGCGAAGACCGGAGGCGATGACGCTGTCGCAGACCTCTCTGGGCGTCATCGTGGTGAGCGCGCTGGCAGCCGCGGCAAACCCGCCGGCGGCCAGCGCCGCATCGAGCGAGGAGGGGTCGACCAGGCCGCAGTTTTCCAGCACCACCCGGGTCTGCCGGGCGAAGAACGGGGTGTCCGAAAGCAGGGGGACATCTTCGAGTCCGGACGGCGCGCCAGCGGGCACACGGTTCTCGCCGGTGACTGCGCGCGGCGCCGTCGCGGCCGCGCCGCCCCGCTTCGGGTAAGTCTTGGCCGGCGCCACCCCGGCGCCGGTTGCGCCGGCCGCCGCTTCGGCCGCCCTGGACGCTTCGGGGTACCGCCCATAGAGGAACCGGTTCTTCAGTTCGCCTTTGACGAACAGCAGGTCGAGGAACTCCTCGACGTTATCGGGGCTGAGGTCGCAATAGGAGAGGCGCGGACCGTCGACCGGCTGCAGGTCGACGAACACCTCTCGCTGGCAGTAGCCCACGCAGCCCACCTCGACGACGCTTACCGGCAGGTCGTGCTCGACCAAGAAGACACGGGCCCTCTCCATGATCCGAAGGGCGCCGTTCGCGCGCCCACAGGTGCCGGCCCCTATGAACAGTATCGCTCCGTGGCCGCCGCGCCTTACTTCAGCCAGCCTTTCCGCCCGCACGGTCCTGCAACTCTCATCGGTGTGGCAGAGCGGCCCGTCGGCGACGCAGGCGAGGAGGTTCGGGCAGGGCTGCCCGGGGGCGTGGGTGCATTGGGGGCAGCACGGCTGCAGAAGCAGACCGGCGGTCATGCCGCGCTCGCCTCCTCGGAGTCAGTCAAAGCCCCACCGCGCCGGCGTTCCCCGCCGCCGGAGGACCGGGCCTCGTCCCCGACATCCAGATCATCGAGCAGGGCGTCGAGCTTCTCCACGGTCAAGTGGCCGTAGAACTCGCCGTCCAGCTTGATCACCGGAGCGATGGAGCAGGCACCCAGGCAGGCCACCTTCAGCACCGTGAACCGCCTGTCGGGGGAGTTGCCGTCGGGTCGGATCTTGAGTCTGCGTTGGAGGTGCTGCTGGAGAGCGAGGCTCTGCTTCACGTGGCAGGCTGTGCCGCGGCACAGCTCTATGACATGGATGCCGAGCGGAGCGAAGCGGAACTGGTTGTAGAAGGTGGCCACGCCGTAGACACTCGCCACCGGGGTGTCCAACGCCGCCGCAAGATCGGCCATGGCCCTTTGCGAGAGGTAGCCCTCCCGTGCCTGGATCTGTTGCAGCAGCGGAATGAGTTGCCCGCGGGAGTGGTCGGATCGCTCGGCCAACAGTGTCTCAATGGAGCTGGTCCCGGACGCAGCGCCCACTATCAGGCCTCCTCGATCGGCCAGGGCTTGCGCTGTCTCTCCGCTCGGCCGAGGAGGCTCTCGATGCGCTCGGCCAGGTCCGCCAATCGCACCGGTTTCTGCATGAAGCTCTCGGCCGGCCAGTCCTGCCCCATGAGAGAGGCGATCACCTTCTCACGCACGTCCTTCTGCACGTTGAAGCCGGACAGCATGACGATGGGGATGTCGCGGGTGGGGCCGTCCGTCTTGAGGGCGCTGGCCAGCACCATGCCCTCCTCGTCGTAGTCCATCATCACGTCGAGCACGATCAGATCGGGCCTGTCGCCGACGATGTGCGCGTACGCCTCCTTGCTGTTGCCTGCCGTGCCGACCTCGTAGCCCCTGGCGCCGAGGAAGGCCTCGATCGACGCCACCAGGTCCTTGTCGTCGTCCACTACCAGGATCTTCTTGGCACTCATGGCTCCTCCTCACCTTCCTGCCCAGGCACGTGCTCCAGCTCTCACGGGCAACACATAGTGAACGCGTTCACAGTGAATACATTCACAAAACAGCCCAAAAAAAGGGCGCCTTCCTGTTCCGGAGCGTCTGCTCGTACACCCGGCTCCGCTCCTGCCGCCCGCTCCCCTCATACCGCCGCCTCCACCTGACTGTCGTCCTCCCGGCTCAGGAACGAGAGCTTTTCCAGCTTCGCCGAAATGTCGATGTGCTCCACGAAACAACCGTTCGGCACAAGCAGGGTCTTCGGAACGAAGTTGAGGAAGGAACTGATACCCGCCCCCACACCCCGGTCGACCACTTCCTGCAGGCCTTCAGGCCGAGCCGTCAGGACCAGGATGCGGATCTGGAACTCGGCGAGGACCTCCTCCAGCTTGTCGAGCGAGTAACAGCGCCGGCCGGCGAACACCCGCCCCACCTTCTCGGAATCGATGTCGAACGCCGCGGCCAGATGGAAGCCCCGCTCCTCGAAGCCACGGTAGGAGAGGAGGGCGCGTCCGAGGTCGCCGACGCCGATGAGGCCCACGTTCTGCATGCGGTCGGTGCCGATGATCTCACTGATGGTGCGGCTCATCCGGCGGACATCGTAGCCCCGGGAGATGCTGCCGTAGCTGCCGAAGCTGGCCAGGTCGCGCCGGAGTTGGGCGGGGGTGACGCCCACCAACGCGGCCAACTCGTGGGAGTGGATGAACTCGACCTCGTCGGCGCTCAGTTCCTCGAGCTTGCGCCGGTAGACGCTGAGCCTCTCCACGGTGTGGAGGGAGACTTTCTGATCTCGTTTGTCAGTCGGCGGCATGTATTCCCCGCGAGGCTTGGCTGTCTACCGTGAATAGAATCACAGTTACATTCAGATTGTCAACAGCAATGTGAAAATCCCGGCATCAGACCAATCGGCGACCGGCACGGCCGCCTGCCGCCGGTCCGTACCTCCACCCTCTCAATGGATGTCGTACTTCTCCAGGTCGACGTCCACGAATTGCGAGCGGGTGAAGCGTTCCTCGAGGCCCCACGGTACCGTGCAGTCGAAGATGGTCTTGCAGGTGATGCCGGGGCCGCGTAGCAACTGGTTGAACTCCGGGGTGGCCGACGGATCGAGGGCGTGTCCCCGGGTGGCCGGGATGAAGGTGGTGTCGATATCCCCCTGGTAACGCGTGGTCATGGCCCACATGACGTCCATGGGGTCGAAGATGTCGATGTCGTCATCGACGACGATCACGTGTTTCAACTCGAAGAACGCTGTGAAGGCCACGAGAGCGGCCTGGCGCTGCATGCCCTCGTCGTGGGCCGTGCGCTTCTTCACCTGCAGGATGGCGAGGTACTTGCCCCCACCGGCCGACGAGCAGTAGACGTTCTGGCAGAACCCGGGGATGGCGTCCTCGATCAGGCGGTAGATGCTGGTCTCGGTGGGAAGTCCGGTGAGGGTGACGTGCTCCTCGCCCGGTCCCACGAGGATCTGAAGGATGGGGTCCACCCGATGGGTGATACCCGTGACGGTGAAGACAGCCAGGTCCTTCTGAGCTTGGCCCACATACCCGGGGAACTCGGGCATGGCCCAGCCCAGGCCGGTGACGGCGTCCTCGTCCACGCGGTCGTTCGGGCGGAACTCACCTTCCAGAACGAGCTCTGCCCGGGCAACGGCCTTGGTCGGCTGGGTGACGCACTCCACCAACTCCACCGGCCGGCCGCGAAGGCCGCCGGCGATGGTGAGCTCGTCAAAACCCAGGGGGGTGGTGGGCGCTTCGAACGAGGTGGCCACGTAGATGGCCGGATCGAGACCGATGGAGCAGGAGGCGGGAAGGGGCTTGCCTTGAGCCCAGGCCTTCTCCAGGAAAGCCCCGATGTGCCGGCCCACGCTGATGCTCACGCTGATGCGGTCCGGGCTGTGGACGCACATGCGGTGGATGGTGACGTCGGAGACGCCTGTCTCCGGGTCGGAGGCCCGGAGCAGACCCAGGTTGAAGAACGGGCCGGCGTCTTTGGGGGTGCTCTGAACCGCGGGAACATAGGTACGAAGGTCGAAGGGCGGTTTCACCACCACCTCGTGGACCGGCGCCTTTTCGGCCCCGACGGTCACCGGAGGCACGGTGTTGCCGAGGGCTCCGTAGAGGTCGAACATGAGCCGCTCTTTCGTGCTGCCCAGCATGAGCGCGGTACGCTCCCGGCTGGCAAGAAGGCCGGCGAGAACCCGCCAACCCGGGCAGCCTTTGATCGCGTTGAACATCATCGCCGGCCCGACCTTCGTGGGAGGCGCAGTGGGCGTGCCTGAGCCCACCCGGCGGTAGACGCCGGCAATCTCCAGATAGGGATCCACCTCGACATCGGTGGAGACGAGTTGCCCCGGCCGTTCGGCGAGGAAATCGAGGGCGGAGCGGAGGTCGGTTATTTGGCTGCTTTCCATCGAGATTTCCTTATCGGTCGAGGAAACGGGTCGGCATCATCCTATGGCACTACCACTCTGGGGGCTAGCCCCGACTATATCAAGACCGGAACGGATGAGAATCGGCGCTCTCATTGGCCGGCGGCCTTCTCCGGCTTTCGTCCTCATCGGCGGGCCCTCCTTAGCGGCCGGCCGGCGCCGCGAAGGCGGACAGCAGGTCGGCGGTCGTCGTCACCCAGCCGAAGAGATTCTCCACGTTCCAGATGGTCGCCTCCACCGTCACCGGAGGGCACTGGGTGAACACCGCATCCTTCACGAGGATCGGGAAGTAGTCGTGGGAGTAGGCGTCCATGAGGGTGGTGCCGACACAGACGTTCGTGGCGCCGCCGATGAAGACGCAGTGCCTGATCCCCAAAGTCTTGAGGATCAGATCGAGATCCGTGCCCACGAAGCCGCTGTAGCGCTGTTTGCGCACAATCGGTTCCCCGGGAAGCGGACTCAGCTCGTCGATGATCCGCTCGCCCCAGGTGCCGTGCACGATGGCTTTGTCGGCCCACTCCGGGTGCTCCCGCATCAGCACCATGCCGATCTCTTTGTGGTAGCTGGGAGAGTCCGGACTGCCCGCGTTGGTGAGCCCGGGATTGAAACTCATCGTGACGAAGACGACCTTGACGCCGGCCGACCGGGCCGCCTCGATGATCTTCCTGTCGGGTTCGATGACCGCCCGGGCGCCGGCCGTGGGCCAGCCGACCAGGTCGAACATGCCCCCCTCCCTGACGAAGGCGTTCTGCATGTCAATACAGATGACGGCGGTGCGGTCGAGGTCTATCTCGATCGATTCCGGGGTGCAGGTGAGGCCTACCGGCCGGTTTGTATTCATGGCGCATCCCTTGGTCCGCTTATCCCACGATGACGGTAGAATGATAGCGCCGGGACGGAGAGGTCGGCGTGTTTGCCCACCGATGCGGGCGTGTTCGCTTGGGTCTTGGCACCGGTACATGCAGCAGATGAGGGGCGCGATGAGCTTGGACACGGTCGCCGTC
>CAZWAR010000023.1:0-30490 GCA_964631965.1 uncultured Gaiellales bacterium | reverse complement strand
ACCCCTACCTGGTGCTCCGCGACGACGGCTCGCTCGTCTGGATGTGGGACGCCTACACCACGACGGACCGCTTCCCCTATTCGCAGAGCCACGGCGACCTGAACTACATCCGCAATCCGATCAAGGTCGTCATCGATGCCTATAACGGTGACGTAACCTTCTACCAGGTGGACACCAAAGACCCTCTGGCAAATGCGTGGGGCAAGGTCTTTCCCGGTCTGTTCACTCCCGGTGACCAGATGCCGGCCGATCTCCGTAAGCACGTGCGCTACCCCGAGGACTACTACGGCATCCAGGCCGACATGCTGGCCACATACCATATGACCGACCCGGTGATCTTCTACAACAAGGAAGACGTATGGGAGATCCCCACCGAGGTCTACTCCAGCAGCACGCAGGCGGTCCAGACCGCGCCGTACTATCAGATGCTCAGCCTGCCCGGAGAGTCGCAAACCGAGTTCGCCCTGCTGCTACCTTTCACGCCGCTCAAGAAACAGAACATGTCCTCGCTACTGGTAGCCCGGCAGGATGGCGAGAACTACGGCAAGCTGCTCATTGTGGACGTTCCCAAAGACAAGCTGGTCTACGGCCCGGCCCAGATCGAGGCGCGCATCAGCAACGAGCCGGACATCTCTTCGCAGCTCACGCTGTGGGACCAGGCAGGCAGCACGGTCATCCGAGGCAACCTGCTGGTCGTTCCCGTGGCCGATTCGGTCATGTATTTCGAGCCGCTCTATCTGCAGGCTCAGCAGAGCCCCATCCCGCAGCTGACGCGGGTCATCGTGGCATATGGTGACAGGGTGGTCATGGAGCCCACTCTCTCCGATGCCCTGGTGAAGATGTTCGGATCCGACGCGGCCATCGGCTCCACCACGACGACGGCCGGCTCCACTCCCACGACTGGTGGTACGACGACCACCACGGCACCCCCCAGCACGACGACCACGGCTCCTCCGAGCACGACCACGACTACCGGCGGGACGGGAACGAGCCTTCCCACCGACCCCGCGGCCCTCGTCGCCTTGGCGAATCAACTTTACAATCAGGCGCTGGAGGCACAGAAGGCCGGGGACTGGGCACGCTACGGACAGCTCATCGACGAACTGGGCCGGGTGCTCACCGCCCTGCAGGCCACGCAGGGCAGTTAGAGGGGCCGGCTGGAGGAGCTGAAGACTAGAAAACCTCTCCGCCGGGGTACTTGTCGGCGGAATAGGCGACAATGAGGACGAGCGTCGCGTGTGCTCTCACATCGGCGCCGAAGGCACCGGATGGTGGAAAATACGGACGCACACCCGGGTCATTTCGGGGGGTCAGGTGGCTCGCACCACCGCTCACGGTTACCCAGCCGGGGTTTGCGGGCAACTAGTAGGATGAGTATTCGACAAGGCGAGGTCGCAGTGGAACCAAGACGCAAGGATGACCCGGCCCGGTTCTCGCGACTGCAGGGAGAGGTCGACAGCATGTTCCTCGACCTGTTGCGCGGCGAGAGAGTGCCACGCTACGGCAAGGCCGCGTTTCGGCCGAACGCGGACGTGTACTTCGACAAGCAGAAGAAGGCGGTCGTCATCAAGCTCGAGCTGGCGGGAGTGGATCCCGCGCAGGTGACCCTCGAGGTGGAGGACGGCGTGCTCCGCATCAACGGCGTGCGCTACGACGAGCGCCACCCGGAAGCCGTCTATCAGCAGATGGAGATCCCCTACGGGCGTTTCGAACGCCTGGTGATGCTGCCGCCGGAGGTCGATGCCACCCGGGCCCGAGCCGACTACAGCGAGGGCTTCCTGGAGATCGTGGTGCCCATCCGGGCCCGCTCGTCCAGTAAGAAGATACCGATATCCCAGAAGGAAGAGACTGAAGGAGGGCGGGAGAAATGACGACCCGCGAGAACCCCTTTGGCCCCTTCGCGTTCGGTATGGATCCCGACGATCCTGAGGCGCTCGCCGTTTCCGGCACCGACTTCGTCATCCTGTCGCGCGATCCGGCCGAGAACATCGGCGCGTCGCCTTCGGTCCTTCCCATCCTGCCACTCAAGGACACCGTCGTGTTCCCCGACACCATGACCCCCCTGGCGGTCGGCCAGCCGCGCTCGGTGGCCCTGATCGACGACATCCTCCGGGGCGACAAGCAGGTGGGGCTGGTGGCCTCAAAGAGCCCCGATATCGAGGTGCCGGGCCCCAACGACGTCAACTCCACCGGAGTCTTGGCCACAATCCAGAAGATGATCAAAGCCCCCGACGGGACCCTTCGCATCATCGCTCAGGGCATACGACGGATCCAGATCGAGCAGTTCATCACGGAAGAGCCGTACCTCACGGCGATGGTGCACGACCTCCCTGACATCGTGGAGCCGGGTACCGAGCTCGAAGCGCTGCAACGCAACCTCATCTCCGTCTACACGCGTATCATCCAGCTCGTCCCCTATCTGCCCGACGAGCTGGAGCTGGCCGCGGCCAACATCGACGATCCCTCGGCCCTCGGCTACTTCATCGCCTCCACCATGCGGCTCAAGACCGAGGACAAGCAGGAACTCCTCGAGGAGATCGACCTCTCGAAACGCCTTCGCCGCCTCACCGGCTTCATGAACCGGGAGCTGGAAGTGCTGGAGCTGGGTTCCAAGATCCAGGACCAGGTCCAGTCGGAGATGGACAAGACCCAGCGCGAGTACGTGCTGCGGCAGCAGATGAAGGCCATCCAGGACGAGCTGGGCGAGACGGACGAGACGCAGGCCGAGGTCAACGAACTGCGCGACCGCATCGAGCAGGCGAATCTTCCCGAGGAGGCGCACAAGCAGGCCACGCGTGAGCTCGACCGGCTGGCCAAGCTGCCGACTGCCGCAGCCGAGTACGGCGTCATCCGTACCTACCTCGACTGGATCGTGTCGCTGCCGTGGTCGATCTTCACGGCCGACGATCTCGATGTGGCCCACGCCCGCGAGGTCCTGGACGAGGACCACTACGACCTCGAGGACGTGAAAGACCGCATCCTCGAGTTCTTGGCCGTCCAGAAGCTCAAGGCTGAGGTGACCAGCCCTATCCTCTGCTTC
Organism: uncultured Gaiellales bacterium; assembly: GCA_964631965.1. Taxonomy (GTDB): domain Bacteria; phylum Actinomycetota; class Thermoleophilia; order RBG-16-64-13; family RBG-16-64-13; genus CAIQPS01. Next base: position 27,450 of record CAZWAR010000023.1, on the reverse strand, counting down.
GTCGGGCCTCCCGGGGTAGGTAAGACCAGCCTGGGCAAGAGCATCGCCCGGGCGATGGGACGCAAGTTCATCCGCATCAGTGTGGGCGGCGTGCGCGACGAGTCGGAGATCCGCGGTCACCGGCGCACCTACGTCGGGGCCATGCCCGGCACGATCATCCGTGCGATCCGCGATGCCGCGAGCAGCAACCCCGTCTTCATGATCGACGAGATCGACAAGATGGGAGCCGACTGGCGGGGCGATCCCTCCAGCGCGATGCTCGAGGTGCTCGACCCCGAACAGCACAGCACCTTCCGTGACCACTATCTGGACCTCCCGTTCGACCTCTCCCGGGTGATGTTCATTTGCACCGCCAATGTGCTTGACACCATCCCCGGTCCGCTGCGCGATCGGATGGAAATCATCTCCATCGCCGGCTACACCGAGCAGGACAAGATGCACATAGCCCGCCAGTACCTGGTGCCACGCCAACTGGAGAGGAACGGCCTCAAGCCCAACCAGATGACCTTCGGCGACGAGGCCCTCAAGGTGGTCATCGAGAACTACACCCGGGAGGCCGGGGTCCGCGGCCTGGAGCGCCAAATCGGCACCATCGCCCGCAAGTTCGCCCGTATGGTGGCCGAGGAGGGCCGGCGGCGGACGACGGTGAATCCGAAGGCGGTGGTCAAGTTCCTCGGGCGGCAGAAGGTGTTCCGCGAAACCAAGCGGCGCACCAGCGACCCGGGCGTCTCCACCGGTTTGGCGTGGACGCCGGCCGGCGGTGACATCCTCTTCATCGAGGCCCGGGCCATGCCCGGCAACGGCCAGTTGGTTCTCACCGGCCAACTGGGCGACGTGATGAAGGAATCCGCACAGGCGGCCCTCACCTACGTGAGGAGCATCGCAGACAGGCTGGGAGCCGAGCCGGAGTTCTTCAAGAAGCATGACATCCACGTGCATGTGCCGGCGGGGGCGGTGCCGAAAGACGGGCCTTCGGCCGGCGTCGCCATGACGACCGCATTGGCCAGCATGGTATCCAGGCGCCCGGTGGATGCGAGCGCGGCGATGACCGGCGAGGTGACCCTCACCGGGCAGGTCCTGCCGGTGGGCGGCATCAAGGAGAAGGTGCTGGCGGCCCGAGCCGCCGGGATCACCCGGATCTTCCTACCCGACCGAAACGAGGCGGACGTGGACGAGATCCGAGGCGAGGACACTCTGTCGGGCCTGAGCTTCACCTACGTGGACCACGTCGACCAAGTGTTGGACAAGGTCCTGGCACGTCCGGCCACAAGGCGGGCACGCAAAGCCGCAGGGCAGTAGGGGGCGCGCACCAGGAGGCAGGAGGCCGGTATGGCGGCTTCGGGGGACGCCAGGCGCTGGGACACGGCACGGCGCGCCGAGGCCTATACCGAGCTCGACCACCCGTCCGATCTGTTCCTCGAGATCCGCGGTCGAGACCCCGCGGAGTTGGCGAGGAACGCCCTGTTCGCCCTCTACGACCAGATCGCGGAACTGGACGGATTTGATACCCGGCGCCGGCGGGCGTTCGACGCCGGTGGGGCCACGCTGGATGAGGGGCTGCGATCCTTGTTGGCCGAGGCGCTGTACCTGTTCGACACCGAAGGCTTCGTCGCCGCCGGCGGCCGGGCGGAGGCGCGCCCCCCCGGTGGACGCTACGGATCAGCCTGGCGCTTCTCCGCCCGCCTCTGGGGCGACAGGGTGGGCGAGGGGCGGCATACGCTGCTGCACGAGGTGAAGGCAGTGACGTACCATCGACTGAGCGCCGAGCTGGTGAACGGCATATGGAAGGCCACGATCCTTCTCGATGTCTGACGCTGGAGGAGAAGCACGCCATGGAGACCCGAGCCCCCACTCTGCGACGCACCGGAGACTACACGTGGGAACTCCCCCCCACCGGGGGCATGCGGGTTCCAGGGCGGGTGTTCGCCGACCCCTCCCTCATCGAGGCGCTCGGCCACGATAACAGCCTGTCCCAGGTCGCCAACGTCGCCCACCTGCCCGGTATCCTCTGCTGCTCTCTAGCCATGCCCGACATCCATTTCGGCTACGGCTTCCCTATCGGTGGCGTAGCCGCCTTCTCCGTGGACGAGGGAGTGGTGTCGCCGGGAGGCGTCGGTTACGACATCAACTGTGGCGTGCGACTGGCAGCCACCGGCCTGCAATTCGACGACGTCCGCCATAAGATCAAAACGATGGTGGATCAGCTTTTCCGCGACGTTCCGGCGGGGGTGGGCTCGAGGGGCGCGATCGCGAAGCTATCACGCCGGGACATGGAGAGCCTCCTGGTCGAGGGGGCGGGCTGGGCGGTCAAGAGGGGCTACGGCTCATCTGATGATCTCCACCACACCGAGGACGGCGGCGCTCTGCCCGGAGCCGATCCGGACACAGTGAGCGAGCGGGCCTACACCCGCGGCCAAGACCAGGTGGGCACCCTGGGATCGGGGAACCACTTCCTCGAACTGCAGGTGGTCGACAAGGTGTTCGACCGGGATGCCGCCACCGCTTTCGGGCTGCGGGAGGGGCAGATCACAGTCATGATCCACTGCGGCTCTCGGGGCTTCGGCTACCAGGTCTGCGACGACTATCTCGCCACCCTGGCCGAGGCGACCGGCCGGTACCGCATAGACCTGCCCGACCGGCAGCTGGTCTGCGCCCCGATAACCTCACCGGAAGGCCGGGCCTATCTGGGCGCCATGGCCTGTGCCGCCAACTATGCCTGGGCCAACCGGCAGATGATCATGCATCTGGCTGAGGAAGCCCTGCTGCACGCCCTCCGCATCGCCCCGAGAGATCTGGAACTGCGGCTCGTCTACGACGTGGCGCACAATATCGCCAAGCTCGAGACCCACGAGTTGGACGGACGCGCCGTCGAGGCCTGCGTACACCGCAAAGGGGCCACCCGCGCCTTCGGCCCCAGTAGGGCGGAGGTGCCAGCCGACTACCGGGAGATCGGGCAGCCGGTCTTGATACCGGGCGACATGGGGACGGCTTCGTTCGTCTGCAAGGGAACCGAACAGGCCCTTGCCCTGACTTTCGGTTCCACCTGCCACGGGGCGGGGCGGGTGCTCAGCCGCTCGGCGGCGCTCAAGCGGGCCAGAGGCCGCTCGATCTCCCAGGAACTCGCCGAGCAGGGCATCATCGTGAGGTCACGGAGCCAGAAGACCCTCGGTGAAGAGATGCCCGACGCCTACAAGGACGTCGAACGGGTCGTGGGCGTCATGGACGGCGCCGGTGTGTCGCCGAGAGTGGCGCGCCTCCGTCCGCTGGGCGTGATGAAAGGCTAGGCCGCGTCGCTCGTGCAGCATGCACCCACGATAGCCGGGTTACATGGCCACGGCACGATCACGTGGCGACCATCCTAGATCTGCGACTGCTCCTGGGGCGTCTGGGTCTGGTCGCTCTCGCCTTGCGCGGCCTGCTGGGCCACGGCACGCCGGAGACGCGCGCCCTCTCCTACCGGCAAAGACTCACTCAGCTTCATGAGCACGTCCGGTGGGACCCGATCCTTGAGAGCATCCATGACAGCGCGGACGGCGCGGGTGGCTTCGTCCCTGGCCTGGTATGAACCAGCCTTCTGGACGGCCTGAACGAGCGCCTCCACCTGGTCCTTGACGATCCTGCCCTTGGGCGCTAGGAGCTCCCGGACCGAGTAGTTGATCTTGAACTCCAGCAGGTCGCTGCGCTTGTAGTGCGTGAGACGCTGCAAAACCCGGAGCAACCCGGGCCAGATGAGCCGTCCACTGGTGATGCGCCGCGGGCGGCGGCGGCCGCGCGGCCGCGGACCGACTACCACTGCACTCGAACCATTGCTCTGCACGGGACTTCCCTTCGAATTCCGAGTATCCGAACCAAGGTCAATGATACCGCAGCCTCGCGCGTCAGGAAACACGGGAGTCGCAGCCCGGCCGCCTCACATCAGTGGTGGCGCTCAACCTCGAAGCGGAGGATGCGATACGACTCCCTGTACGGGTCGATGCCGCCCTTCCTGCAGGTGACGCATACCTGCTGGTCGACGGTGTCGATGCCTTCCAGGTCGGGAAGGAGCAGCGCCTGCCTCCCGTCTTCGGTCTGGACTATGATACCGAAGCACTTGGGATCGAGCTCCGCTGTCCCGCTCACTTCTTCCGCTTCGCCGAGAACGTCCACGGAGATGTCCAGCCCCTCGAGTTCGTCAGGGCGCACCGGGTAGAAGCGCGGGTCACGCGTGGCCGCACTGATGGCATTGCGGACGATCTCCTGCTCGACTCCCGGTTGGGTCGGCTGTGTGGTCCCGATGCACCCTCTGAGCGACCCGTCCGGTAGATGGAGCGAGACGAAGACCCCTGCCCTCCGTTGCTCGAACCCCGGGAGCGGCTCGGGTTCGACCACCGCTCGATCCCGCACGTAGCCTTCCACTGCCCGGCGGGCCAAAGCGACGAGAGGGTCCGTGTCCGGCTTGCCGGGGTCGTCCCGGCCGGCGGTCCCAGCGTGCCGTTCCTTGCCGTCTCTATCCTCTTTCATGTGTGGGCTCCTTCCTGCGAGACCGCCCCCCCTCGCCGGCCGCCGGCTCCCCTACGGCTGGTGCCGGCGTCAATTCCACCTCCCCGACCAGATACCCGACTCCCCACGGTCCCTCGTACGAGAGCAGACGGTTGCGGGTACTCCCACCCGCCGCTTCATACGCGGCGACGACTCCGGAGAGAACGGCCAGGGAGCGATAGCCGCACTCCCCAGCCGCCATCACCAGACCCGGATCGATGGTCAGCAGACCTTCCCAGTTGCCGGCGGCGAAGAAATCGGCAACAGCCCGGTCGAACCGCTCGCCCCGCGGGTCGTAGCCTGCAGGCGCTCCCGGGATGAGGCGGTGGCTGAGATCGCTGCTGGCCACGTACACGACCCGCTGCTTCGCAGCCATGAGCACGTCCCCCACCGTCTGCCCGAACCGGACGTGCTCGTCGAGGTCGAGGTAGGAGAAGGAGAGCAGCACGAGGCGGGGCGGATTGGGGAGTCCTCCGGTCAGATAGACGAGCGGCACCATGGCCCCATGATCGAGATCGAAGGACTCCTCCCCGCCTGCGGTCTCGATCACCGGTATACCGTGCGCCCGAGCGCCCTCCATGATGGCCCGGGCCAGCTCCAGGTCGCCTTCCGCATCCACCCGGACCTGCGGGGCATGGAAGTAGGCGAGGGAGCCCCTGTACGAGGCCGCCATCGAAACCCCCATGCGACCCCGAGCCAGGGGGCTGTGAGGCGAGAGCAGCACGATCGTGTCGGGGGCCAGGGCCGCTACCCTCTCGCGTACCTCGCTCATGCCCCGGACCGTGGCCTCCGCCTCCTCCAAGCTCGCCCCTCCCACTTCGGGGATGACGATCGGCGGATGGGGAAGAGCGAAGCATCCCACAAGACTCATGACTGTCCCTCCTCGAAACGGCCCGGGATCTCCCGGCCACAATCTGCGCAGCGGCCGCCCGCGAGACGGCCTTCGATCAGCCTGTTGCCCGTCCGCGCCATCACAAGAGCGCCACACGCCGGGCACGTGGTGGACTCCGACGAGTGGCCGGGCAGGTTGCCGCCGTATACGTACCGCAGCCCCGCCTTCCTACCGATATCCACAGCGCGCTCGATGGCCGAAACCGGTGTCGGCGCGGCGTCCAGCAGGCGATAAGTGGGGTAGAAGCGCGATACATGCCAGGGGATGTCCGGCGACAGCGAGACCAGGAAGGCGGCCAGGTCATACAGCTGCTCATCGTCGTCGTTGAGTCCCGGGATGAGCAGGGTGGTCACCTCGAGCCATACGCCCATCCCATGCAGGCGCCGGATGGAATCGAGCACCGGCTTGAGCCGGGCGCCTGTCTGAACGCGATAGAACTCGTCGGAGAACGATTTGAGGTCGACGTTGGCCGCATGCAGGTCGCCGTCGATGTCGGTCAGCATCTGTGCCGTCATGAAGCCGTTCGTGACGAAGATGTTCTTCAGTCCGGCCCCGGAGGCAAGGCGGGCGCAGTCGTCGGCGTATTCGTAGAAGATGGTCGGCTCGGTGTACGTGTAGGAGATGCTCCTGCAGCCGGCGGCGACCGCCCCCGCCACGATCTCCTCGGGACTCATGGGTCTCCCGACGATCCGGCCCTGGTCGGCCGGCATCTGGCTGATGTCCGCGTTCTGGCAGAAACTGCACGCGAAGTTGCAGCCCACGGTGGCCAGGGAGTACGTGGAGGTGCCGGGCAGAAAGTGGAAGAGCGGCTTCTTCTCGATGGGATCCACCGCCGTGGACACTGGACAGCCGTAGACGAGCGTGAAGAGGACACCCCCGCGGTTCTCCCGCACCCCGCACTTGCCCAGTCCGCCCGGACCTATCCTGCAGTGATGAGCGCACAGGAAGCAGTGGACCTGGGGTCCCCCCCGCCACACTTCCCAGAGCCGGGCTTGCACCGGTTCGACCGGCCGACCCATGGAGTCACCTCCTTTCGACTCGTTTCGAAACGAAGCCGCAGCCGCCCCGAAGCGCTCCGGCCGGCGGAGCCTTATTTGAAACGAGCCCCAAGCAGTCTCTGCCGGCCCTCGCGGCGGATACGAGTCAGACCCGCCAATGGCTGCAGTGCCCAATTCGTGGCGTATTCATACCAGTGAAGTCCTTCGCGCAGGGTTCCTGAGGCGACCAGTTCGACCAGATCGTCCCTCGTTGGACAGCGCTCCACGGTCACGTAGGCCCGGCCCACTTCGGTCGGCCCGTGGGCGTCGCTCCCCGCCGCGCGCGGCCTGCCGTGGCGGCGGGCCAACCGGTCGGAGTTCCTGACCGACCATGCGGTGAGAGCGCGTCCGTTTAGCACTTCGACCAGGTCCGACTGCTCAGCCGCCTGCTCCCTCACCCGCGACGATATAGCCCCTCGCCGCACCACGTCGCAGGGATGCGGCAGATACACCACGCCGCCACGCTCCCTGATGAGAGCGATGGTGTCCAAGGCCGGGCGGCCTTTCGGAATGCTCTCGAGTACGTACAGGGCCACGACGTCTCCCTCAGCAGCCGCTACCTCCACCCCTGGTATCACGCGGGGCAGGGTCGAATCCGCTTCGGCCAGGGCCAGGGCTTCCAGGGCTCCGTCGACGGTGTTGTGGTCGGTGACGGCTATGCAACCCACCCCCCGGTCGCGTGCCGCTTCAAGCAACTCAAGCGGAGCCATCACCCCGTCGGACGAGTACGCGGTGTGGTTGTGGAGATCCAGCCGCAGCCCGGGACGATCCATGAAGGGCCGGGGGAGGCGGTCAGATTTCGGGGATTTCGCCCGGGCGGCGGCGCCGCCGGTCGCGAAGCACACGCTGCTCGCCCCCCTGGCCGGATGCCCGGCGCTCGCTCTCGCGGCGGTCGACGATGACTTCGACGCCCTCGACGCCCTCGAAGCGCTTCTTGAACTCCTCGAAATATTTGTCCGCCAAGTCACGGGGGATCACATAGTAGATCATTCCGCCCACCTCCAATCCCTCAGTCTATTCTATGATAGTGTCTGGTGTCCCCATGTCCAATAGCGAGGCTTTCAAGGCAGGCTGATGGTCGAACCCACCGAGGAAAGCGGGACTGGACCGCTCCTCAAGAACCGCTATCGATTGGGCCGTGTTCTGGGCCGCGGCGGCATGTGCATCGTCTACCAGGCCTGGGATACTCGGCTGCAGCGCGACGTGGCGATCAAGCGACTCGAGCCGCCGCTCAACCAGGATCCGCGCACCCGAGCCCGTTTCGACCGGGAAGGACGGGCGCTTGCCCGACTTTCCCACCCGAACGTGGTGACGCTCATCGACCGGGGATCCACCGAGACCGATGACTACCTGGTGTTCGAGTATGTGGAAGGCCGGTCGCTCAAAGAGATCGTCAAGGACAATCCTCTCGACGTCGCGGAGGCCGGTCGCATCCTGGGACAGGTGGCGGAGGGACTGGCGGCCGCCCATCAGGCGGGTATCGTCCACCGGGACGTGAAACCACAGAACATCCTCATCGACCGCAACGGCCACGCGAAGGTCACTGATTTCGGCATTGCCACCGGCCCCGACTGGACCAAGGTCACCAAGGCCGGCTCTGTCATCGGCAGCGCGCGCTACATGTCACCGGAACAGGTGAAGAGCAAGCCGGTGGACGCGCGTTCCGACATCTACTCCCTCGGTGTGGTGATGTACGAGATGCTCGCCGGCCACCCTCCCTTCGACGGTGCCAACATGCCGGAGATCGCCCGTCACCACCTGAACACCCCGCCGCCTCCGCTGCGCGACCTACGACCCGACCTTCCTCCGGGCTTGGAGAAGGTGGTCATGCGCTGCTTGGAGAAGCTGCCCGAGGACCGTTTCGTCTCCATGGATGAAGTGCTGGGAGCACTATCGGGCTTGGGCCTCTATGGGTTGCCGCGTGCGGAAGTGGGCGGCAGGCAGAGGAAAGGGACGGACGAAGAGCGGAGAACCCGTTATTCGCCCGGAGGCGCATCCTATGACTCCGGGTCCCGAACCAGAGACGACACGGGCGAAGACATGCCCTCGTGGCAACGCGACCGCCTGCGTCAACGAGCCCGGCAGAAGCGCACGCGGCGAAACCTCATGATTGCCGGAGGGCTGGGGGCGGTGGCCGTGGTCGTTGCCCTGGTCGTCGTCCTTGCCGTGACCCTGGGCGGAGGAACCACGCCCAACGTGGTGGGCCTCACTCTCGACCAGGCCCGGCAGGCAGCCGAGGACGCCGGCCTGGAGGTAAGGGTCACCGCGCAGATTCCCTCGTTCGACAAGGCTGCGGGTACTGTCTTGGAGCAGAGTCCCGACGAGGGCATCAAGAGCGACACCGGAGTACTGCAGCTCACGGTGAGCCGGGAGCCGACCCTGGTGGCGGTCACCGAGATCAAGGTCTATGACCCGTCTCCTGGAGACGGCGTAGAGAACGACGACCGGCTCGACAACCTCATAGACGGCAAGGACAGCACCTCCTGGTCCACCGAGCTGTATCGATCGGCCGCGTTCGGCAACCTCAAGGATGGCGTCGGTTTCGATTTCACTCTTGAATCTCCCGCCACCATCGTGGAGATCGTCTCCTCGGTGGACGGCTGGCGGGGAGAGTTGCGCCGCGATACCTCATCCGGATCTCAGGCCAAGATCGCGGACCTCAACGGCAGGAGCGAGTTCCTCACCCTGCGCGAACCTATCTCGTCCGGGCGGATATGGTTCACGAAGCTCACCGAACTCTCCGACGGCAGGTACGGGGTAGAACTTTCGGAAATCAGGTTCTACAAGTAGTACCGCTCGATAGTGGAGATCAGCTGAAGGTGAACCGGCCGAATCCCGAGAGCCAGACCCCGATCACCACCGCGGCCACCACGACGATCACCACGGAGAGGAAGAACCAATCCCCGTGGTCCACCGTCATCCTCTCGCGATAGGTCCGGCGGGGCAGGGCGCCGAAAGCCCGGGCATCCATGGCCACGGCTATCCTCCCGGCCCGACGGACCGCGCCGGTGAGCAGCGGTAGCGAGTACCTCCGTAGCCGGGAGAGCGGATGGAGAAAGGCCTTGCCCTCCCGCACCCCACGCAGCCTCTGAGCGGCCCGTATCGTGCCATAGTCGGCCTGGAACACCGGAAGCATGCGGTACCCGACCATGACTGCATAGGCCACCTTGTCGCTCAAGTGGAACTGATGGACGAGGCTGAGCAGCAGGTGCTGAGGTTGCGTCGTCCGGACGAAGACGAGGGACAGGAGAGCGAAGCAGAGCAACCGCAGCCAAAGGCTTCCGGCCGCCCACAGAGCCGCCCTCGTCACGTCCAGGGCACCCAGTGAGACGACCACCTCCGATGTGGCATTGTCCTTGTTGAAGAACACGTTGCCCAAGAGGATGGCGATGCCGGCGAGGGCGAACACCAAGAGCGGGCGAAGTTGCGCCCTGAGGGAGAGCCTGCCGAATGTGCAGCCGGCTGCCAGGGTAAGGAGGAAGAGCACGAGCGGAGTGACGGGATCGAAGACGAAAGTGAGAGGCACGGCGCCGGCTATGACCGCAGCGAATTTGATGCTGGGGTTACGGCGACCGAGATACGAGCGAGCGGGGGACGATCCAGCGGGCACGGCCCGGGAAGAGTCCGCGGAAATGAACGGCGCGACGATCGGAGGACGCTCCACGTCAGCCCTCCTCCGCAGCGACGGAAACGGTGATGCCTGCGGGCTCGCCGGTCGGTTCGGGGGCCTTTCCTGCGGCCTGGAGAAAGCCTCTGGCGGTCAGCAGCCCCGCCTCGGCTGCATTCGCACTCAGCAGCCGGGAGCCCACCGGGGCCAGGGCCGGCAACGACAGTCGGGCCTCATGCACGAGATCAGGTTGGGCAAAGAGCCCCCCCGGCGTTCCGGAGTAGAGCACCGTGCCCGCTCCCAGCACAACCACCCGGCTCGCGTGCTCGGCGACGATGCGCATGTCGTGGGTGATCATCACGACCGTCCCGCCCGCCTCTTTGAACTCGTGCATCAGGTCCATCAGGCCGGACGACTGGAGGGCATCCTGGCCCAGCGTCGGCTCGTCGAGGATGAGCAGCGGGCAACCACGCATGAGCATGGCAGCGACGCTCAGCCGGCGCTTCTGCCCCTGACTCAGCGAGAAGGGGTTCGCCTCGGCCAAGTGCCGCAGACCAAGACGTTCGAGCCACTCATCCACCAGACGGCGCTGCTCGGGAGTCGACTGGTCCTTGCGGCCCCGCCGGCCCGCGGACAGGCTGTAGGCCAGTTCTTCTCGAGCCGTGGCTGCCACGAACTGATGCTCCGGATTCTGAAACACGTACCCGACTGTTGCCGCCCACGACCAGGCGGGAAGATCCACCGCATCTTGCCCTTTCACGAACACCGTCCCCCGGGAAGGCCGGAGCACCCCGGAGAGCAGGGAGCCGAGCGTGGTCTTGCCCGCCCCGTTGGCGCCGACGATGGCCAGGAATTCCCCGGTGTGGACGGCGAGCGACACATCCGTGAGAACCCGGCGACCGTCTCCGTAGGCGTAGTTGAGGCGGCTCGCCTCGAGGAGCGGGTGCCCCTCCCGGGCTTCCTCGGCCTGGTGCGGAATCGGCCGCTCGTGAGCCGGTCGGCCCAAGCATTCCACCAAGCCCGGAGTGACCCGCAGCGCGTTCACGGTGTCCGAGACGCTGAGAGGGCCGCCCGGCACCCGCCAGCCTGCTTCGCGGAGGCCTGTCACGAGTTCCACCGTCTGCGGTCGCCAGACACCTGCCGCGGCCAGTTCGGCACGCCGGGCATAGAACGCCGACACCGGGTCGCCGCGAAAGAGTGGACGTCCGTCTCCGTCCAGCACGAGGACGGAATCGACCCATTCGATGACTTCATCGAGCTTGTGCTCGATCACAAGGATCGTGTGCCGCCGACCGGCCGCCAGCCCACGGAGGATGCGAAAAAGTTCCTCCGTTGCACCCGGATCCAGGTTGGCCGACGGTTCGTCGAGGACCAGCAGCCGGGGCCCCATGGCGAGTACCGCGGCGAGCGCCACCCGCTGCTTCTCGCCACCCGACAGACTCGCCAGAGACCGTCCCCGCAGATGGGGCAGACCGACGATATCAAGGGACCGCGCTATGGCGTCCTCCATATCCTCGGGGGGCGCGCCCAGGTTCTCCAGCCCGAACGCGATCTCGTCGTCCACGGTGAGGGTGCAGAACTGAGTTTCCGGGTCCTGGAACACAAGACCCGTCTGGTGAGCCGATACGGCAACCGGGGTCTCCTTCACCACCAGCCCCGCCACCACGACCTCGCCGGCGTAGTCACCCTCGATCAGGTGGGGGATGAGGCCGTCGAGGCAGAGCGTGAGCGTACTCTTGCCTGAGCCGCTCGGTCCAAGAACGAGTACGGTCTCACCCGACGCCACGTCGAAGCTGACACCGGCCAAAGCCGCCTTCAGCCTGGTGGAGTAGGTGAACGAGAGGCCGGCGGCGTGTACCGCCGGCGCCGTCCGGTGCGCAACCATTTTCGCGGCTCCGGTCACCATGCCGCTCGCATTCGCGCTCACGCTGTGTTCGCTGCTCAAACCCGTTTCGCCCTGCCTGACCGCCCGCCGAGCCCCAGCAGCGCCCCTGTCGCCTCGAGGCCTTCACCGAGGAGCTGCGTCAATCCGCCTCCGATGACGATGGCGCTCACGACCGCGATGACGGCAGCCAAGCCTATGTTCGTCCAGGAGTAGGCCGCGTAGTAGCTGTAGACAAAGGTATCGAGGACGATACCGAATACTTGGGCGAGCGCCGCGGCCAGGTAGAGGGACAGCCACGTGAACCTTCTCCATCGAAAACAAGCGAAACCCAGCTCGGCGCCGGCCCCTTGCACTATCCCGCTGACGATGGTCCAGGCTCCCCACTGATTGCCCATCAACATGCTGACGAACGCGGCCACCACCTCGCCGAAGAATGCCGCCCCGGGCCTGCGCACAACGAAGGGCACGAGGAGCCCGCCGAGCATCCACATGCCGTTGATGGCGTAGACCGCGGGAAAGGGGATGAGGTAGAGGACACTCGAGTAGAGCGTGTTCCAGGCCCAGAAGATGACGCCCACCACGACAGACAGAACCGCAGCCACGACGATCTCCCGGGTGGACCAACCATCGAAGATGTGGACGGCCCGACGCAGCGCGGCCGGAGCAGAGGTGATGATGCGGCGACGCCGCGCACTGGGGTCGGTGGGACCGGGTGTCGGAGACGAGCGCCGCATTCACCCCTCCCCGTCGATATCGGCTTGGATCGAGGCGACCAGCTCGTCCGTGGGCATGCCCGCGGCGAATGTGGCCGTGAGGACCGCGGGGCCGTGGCGCTGCGCGGCGCTGAACGCCGCCCGCAGGCCCGCGAACACTTCGTCCTCGCCGCCCCACATCAGGGTGCTGAGATTGCCGACACGCACCGTCGCCCCCGAGGCCTTCGCTGCGTGAATCACTTCCTGTACAGGCGTGTCGAGGTCCTCCTGTCTCAGCGGATACACTGAGAACTGGCAGCCCACCACCCGCTCTTCCTGGTACCCAGAGCCTTGGCTCATCACTTCACCTCCCGCGATAGTGGATCAGGAGTAATGTTCCCGACCCGTGGGTCACCCGGGCTCGCTCCCCGGTCATCTCGTTGCTCAGGCCGCGGGTCCCTCCCTGACAGAGTGATTCACCGCGCAGCGGATACAGCAGCCCTTCGGTCCGTACGTTCTCGACAACCGCACTCAGAGGCAGCAACGACACGATGTCTCCCGCTCGGCCCTCCACGTCGCTGTCCCCCTTCACAAGGAACACCTCGTGGAGCCCTTCGACCAGCGTGACACGGGCGGCTGCCAGCCAATCGGCGGTGAGCAGCAACAGATTCCCCACCAGATGGTCGAGTCTGGGGCCGCCAAGAGCGTTGAGGACGGCAATCTCTGTGGCTCCCCTGCGTAACACGAGACGCAGAGCCGCCTCGGTATCGGTCTCGTCCTTGGCGGTCTGTAGCCGCACGATCTCGACGCCCGCGGACTCCAGATCCTGAAGGGCCAGAGACGAGATGGAGTCGAAGTCGCCGATGAGCAGAGCGGGGGTCATGCCGACGGCTGCCAGCGCGTCCGCGCCCGCATCCACGGCCACGAGCAGGTCGGCTCTCTCGGCCTCGGTCCGATCGATTCCTTCCGCCGGCAATGATCCGGCTACGACGACGGCATACACAGCAGCGCACTCCCCATGTCGGCGGAGCACGCGCGCTCTTCGAGTGGATCAGATGCCCTGGTACGGGCCCTCGGCGGTCGATTCACCGTTACTTCCCTTCGCTGGCATTACCCAGATCAGGTTCGCAGGGTCTGTGGCCGGGCCACACTCTCAGCTACGCGCTCCCCTAGCAAGGTATGTAAGAACACTCTGATTATAACATTGTGCCCTTTTATGGCGCCGGCCCCTTTTCGCCGGCCGCCGATAGGAGTAGGCTTACTCGGACGATGTGCGAGCATCGGCGGTGAAGAAGGTTTTTCGAAAATGCCGCATAATCACCTCCAGTTTCGGCATTGAAACATCACTGGGTGTATAATGCGGTATCGATTTTATCGGGTCGTGGAGCCCGACGAAGCGCCGGCGGTGGGGGGTTCATTGCCGGGGCAAGCCAGAGAGAAGGAGCATCGGTGTTTGCCATGGCCGAAGTGCGGCCTCCCCGCGACAGCAGGGATCCTCTAAGGACGGCCTCCAGGCCGTCCTTGCTGAGTGGCACACCACGGAGGACAGCCCTATGACAGTCGCCCTCGATCCGGACCGGACGCCCCCAGCCCCCGGTACCGGACAGACTCTCACCGAGATCCGCTGGCATGCCCGCGGTGGCCAGGGAGCGGTGACGGCCGCCAAGATGGTGGCAGAACTCGCCCTCGGGCAAGGCAAGTACTTCCAGGCCTTTCCCGAGTACGGCCCGGAACGCTCCGGTGCCCCTATCGTCGCCTTCACCCGGGTGAGCGACGAACCCATCCAGATCTACTGCGGCATCGAGCACCCCCAGATCGTGATCGTCCTCGACGATTCGCTCATTGCCGCTACCAACGTGCTGAAAGGCGCTCCCGACGATGCCATCGTGCTCGTCAACACCGAGCTGGCCCCGGCGGAGTTGCGCGAGCAGCATCACCTGAAGGGCGGCCGCCTGTTCACCATCGCGGCCACCCGTATCGCCCTGGAGACCATCAAGCGGCCCATCCCCAACACCCCGATGGTGGGTGCGCTCACCCGCATCACCGGACTCTTCCCCCTGGAGAAGGTGGTGGAGTTCCTGCGCTACGAGTTCGGCAAGAAGTTCCCGCCGAAGGTGGTGGAGGGGAACATCGCCGCCATCACTCGGAGTTACGAGGAGGTCCGGGGGGAATGAACGCGGACAGGACTTCCGCAGACAAGACCGCGGTGGACCCGACCCGGTGGGATATCGACGACGTCGATGACTGGGGACCGGACAAGCACGAACTGGGCGCCACCATCCCCTGTGCAGGGAATTCCGAGGAGTTCGAGACCGGCGGCTGGCGCTCCCAGACGCCGGTGATCGACGGGGAGAAGTGTACGGGTTGCATGCTCTGCTACTTCTACTGCCCCGACGCCTCCATCATCATCGCGGACGGCAAAGCCGCAGGCGTCGATCTCAAGCACTGTAAGGGCTGTGGCATCTGTGCCCGGGAGTGTCCGGAGCGCGCGATAGCCATGACATCAGAGGAAAAGGAGTAGTTCGCGTGGCAGATACGCGTGTGACTACGGATACACATGCAACTACCATAGCCGTCACCGGAAACGAGGCCGTCTCCGAGGCCATGCGCCAGATCAACCCCGATGTGGTCTGCGCCTACCCCATCACCCCTCAGACCGAGGTGGTCCAGCTCTTCGCCCAGATGGTGGCCGATGGGCTGGTGGACACCGAGTTCGTCACGGTCGAATCGGAACACTCGGCCATGAGCGCGGCCATCGGTTCGGCGGCGGGCGGGGCGCGGACTATGACCGCCACCTCCTCCCAGGGCTTCGCCCTCATGTGGGAGCTCCTCTACGTAGCCTCGAGCTACCGGCTGCCGATCGTGATGACGACCGTCAACCGGGCCCTCTCGGGGCCCATCAACATCCACTGCGACCACTCCGACACCATGGGCGGCCGCGACTCAGGGTGGGTGCAGCTCTACGGTGAGAACCACCAGCAGGCCTACGACAACTGTCTGCAGGCGGTGCGCATCGCCGAGCACATGGACGTGCGCCTCCCGGTCATGCACATGTACGACGGCTACGTCATCAGCGGGGCCATCGGGCCGCTCGTGACCCTCGAGGACGACAAGGTCCGGGAGTTCATCGGCCCTTACAAGGCCGTCAATCCCATGCTCGATCTGGAGCATCCGGTCACCGTCGGGCCGTTCGACGGCCTGCACGGCTGGTACTTCGAGCACAAAGTGGCTCAGAACCGGGCCATGGACCGGGCCTTCAAGGTGATCATCGACGTGGCCGACGAATACGCGGAGCTGACCGGGCGCCGGTACGGCCTGCTCGATCCGTACCGGCTGGAGGACGCCGAGATCGCCATCGTGGTGGTGGGCTCCACGGCGGGAACCACCCGGATGGTCGTGGACAAGTTGAGGGAGCGCGGCGTCAAGGCCGGCATGGTGAGAGTGCGGGTGTTCCGACCCTTCCCCCATGAAGCCTATGCCAGGGCTCTCGAGCATGTGAAGGTCGTCGGGGTCATGGACCGGGCGGATTCCTTCGGGGCCCAGGGCGGCCCTGTCTTCCTCGAGGTGCGCTCCGCCCTCTACGACTCCGACCCCCGGCCGCAGGTGCTGCCTTTTGTCTACGGGCTGGGCGGCCGTGACATCTTTCCCGACAACATCGAGCAGGCCTTCTCCGTGCTTGAAGAGACGGCACGAAGTGGCAGGCGGGCCTCGACCGCCCGGCGCTACCTGAACCTGCGCGAAGACTAGAAGGTACAAAGGACGTGGCGAACAACAACGGAAGCGGGAACGGGAAGCGGACCGACGGCGCGGCGAGAGGCGCCCGGCCGAGGGGGTCCGCTCTCTACGAGGTGATCAAAGGCATCGACTTCGAGCGCCGGCAGCTCGTGGGCAAGCCCAAGGGGACCGGGCTGCTGAGCTTGACCGAGAAACCGGACGGTGGATACAAGTGCTACTCGTGTACGCTCTGCGAGCGCACCTGCCCGGTCGACGCCATCGAACTCGAATACTGTCCGGAATTCCCGGAAGAGCCGTTCGATATCGAGGCGGCGCGGGCGGCGGCCCTTGCTCAAGGGCCGGGTGAGAGTTGCGGAGCGGCTTCCGCGTGTGTCATGGACGAGAAGCCGGCGAGCTTCCAGGCTCCTGTCGACATGAAACTCCTCGACCCGGTCATCGCCGGCATCCGCTCCGGCTCGGGCCTCATCGAGGCTATGCACGCCACCCAGGAGGCCTACGGCTATCTCCCGCGCATCGCTCTAGAAGCGATCGCCGAGGAGATGCATCTGGACTTTTCCCGGGTCTATGGGGTGGCGAGCTTCTACAGCCAGTTCCGCTTGAGGCCGGTGGGCAAGTACGTCATCGACGTCTGCATGGGTACCGCCTGCCACGTGGCCGGCGCCCCGCTGGTGCTCGACGCCTTCAGCCAGGAACTGGAGATCCCAGCGGGCGACACCACGCCCGATGGACTCTTCACCCTGCAGACCGTCAACTGCGTGGGCGCCTGCGCGCTCGCGCCGGTGGTTCGCCTCGGCGACGACGAGACCTTCGGCCGCATGGGTCCCAACGAGGCCCGACGGCTGGTCCGGAAACTGCGCAAGCAGGAACAGGAGGTGGCCAGATGACCCCTCCTGTGAATCCCGTGGTGGAAGCGCGCCAAGCGGCCATCGCCGCCGGCCGCGGCGCCTACATTGCCGACGACTCCCGCGCGGAGATCCGCATCTGCGCCGGCACCGCCTGCCATGCGTCCGGACGGGTGGCCTTGAAGAGGGCGGTGGACGCGGCCCTTGAGGAACGGGGGCTCGCCCGGAAGATCGCCGTCATCGAGACCGGCTGCCATGGCTTCTGCGAGCAGGGGCCCATCATGGTCCTGCGGCCGAGCGGCATCTTCTATCCCCGGGTGCAGCCCAAGGACGTGCCCGAGATCATCGACACGAGCGTGGTGGGCGATGGTATCGTCGAGCGCCTCCTCTACAAGGACCCGGCCACCGGTCGGCCCGTGTCGCTGGAGAAGCAGATACCCTTCTACGCCCTGCAGTCCCGTATCGTACTGGGACTGAACGGCAAGATCGACCCCTTCTCCATCGACGACTACCTGGCGCACGGCGGGTATTCGGCCCTGGCCAGGGTGCTGGCCGAGGCCGACCCCGTGGGAGTGATCGACGAGATCGAGAAGAGCGGCCTGCGCGGGCGAGGCGGCGCCGGATTTCCCACCGGAAGGAAGTGGCGGGCCTCCCGCCGCAACCCCGGTGACGTCCACTACATCATCTGCAACGCCGACGAGGGCGATCCCGGGGCCTTCATGGACCGTTCGGTGCTCGAGGGCAATCCGCACAGCGTCATCGAGGGGATGGTCATCGCCGCCTATGCCGTCGGCGCCGGCAACGGGCCCGTGGCCGGCTACGTCTACGTGCGCCACGAGTACCCCTTTGCAGTCGAGCGTCTGCGCCAAGCCCTGAAGCAGGCTCGGGAACGCGGCTTCTTGGGGGCGAACATCCTGGGTTCCGGCTTCGACTTCGACATCCGCATCAACCAGGGTGCCGGAGCGTTCGTGTGCGGGGAATCGACGGCCCTTACCGCCTCCATCGAGGGGCTGCGGGGCATGCCGAGAGGCAAACACATCCGCACCTCGGCACATGGGCTCTGGGGCCAGCCGACCAACCTGAACAATGTCGAGACCTACGCCAACGTGCCCTGGATCGTGAGTCACGGCCACGAGGCCTTCGCCGCAGTCGGCAGCGATACGAGCAAGGGAACCAAGATCTTCTCGCTCACCGGCAAGGTGGTGAACGGCGGGCTCATCGAGGTGCCGATGGGCACCACCCTGCGCCAGGTGATCTTCGACATCGGCGGGGGGATGCTCCCCGGACGCTCGTTCAAGGCCGTACAACTCGGTGGTCCCTCGGGCGGCTGCCTGCCGGCGTCACTCCTCGACGAGCCCATCGACTTCGAGAGCCTGCTCGCCGCCGGCTCGATGATGGGTTCCGGCGGGATGGTCGTGGTGGATGACAGCACCTGCATGGTCGACTTCGCCAAGTTCTTCCTCAAGTTCACGGCCGAGGAGAGTTGCGGCAAGTGCGTGCCCTGCCGAGTGGGTTCCACCCGGATGCTCGAGATCCTCGAGCGCATCTCCGCCGGCGAGGCCACGGTGGAGGATGTCGACCTTCTCGAGAGTCTGGCAGACGACGTGGTGGAGGGGTCGCTGTGCGCCCTGGGCGGCAGCGCCCCGAACCCGGTGCTCTCCACTCTGCGGTATTTCCGCGAAGAGGTCATGACCCACGTGCTGGAGCATCGCTGTCCGGCCGGAGTCTGCCGTCCGCTGATCCGCTACCGCATCGACCCCGAGGCCTGCACCGGGTGCCGGGCCTGCCTCTCCGCCTGTCCGAGCGGCGCCATCACCGGCGAGCGCAAGCAGGTCCACGTGCTCGACCAAGATCTGTGCATCAAGTGTGACGCCTGCCGTCAGGTGTGTAGATATGACGCCGTCCGGGTGGAGAGTGGGACGCTCGAGCCGGCTGGAAGGAGGGCGAGATGACCGCCCCTAAGCTGGCGACCAGCGCCAAGACCGCGGGGGCGGCGGCGACCGTCTCTCTCAACATCAACGGTAAGTGGGTCTCGGCCCGAGAGGGAGAGACCGTCCTTGACGTCGCCCGCCGCGAAGGTATCGGCATCCCGGCTCTCTGCAGCCTGGAAGGTACGGCCGCGTGGGGAGGTTGCCGTCTGTGCCTCGTCGAGGTCGAAGGCGTCGACAAGCTGCAGGCGGCCTGCACCACCTGGGTGGCCGAAGGCATGTCGGTACAGACAGAGACGCCCCGGGTGAGGGCCCGGCGCGAGAGCTACCTGCGCATGTATCTGTCCGACCACAACTCCTACTGTGAAGCCCCCTGCACCGACGCCTGCCCCACCCATGTGGATATCCCCGGGTATCTCGCGGCCCTCGCCGAGGGCAATGCCGCCGGGGCAGCCGCCATCGTGCGCGAGGAACTACCCTTCCCGGGCATCCTCGGCAGCGTCTGCCCGCGCTACTGCGAGCCGGTCTGCCGACGGGGTGACGTGGATGAGCCCATCGCCATTTGCGACCTGCACCGGGCGGCGGCCGATCATTCCGAGGCGCGTCTCACCCGGAGCGGCGTCAGCGGCAAACGGGTGGCGGTCATCGGCGCCGGACCGGCCGGTCTTTCGGCCGCCTGGTTCCTCACGGCCCGCGGCCACCAGGTGACCGTCTACGACTCCCAAGCGGAACCGGGTGGGGCCCTGCGTTACCTCATCCCCGAGTTCCGTCTGCCGCGCTCCGTGCTCACAGCGGAACTGGCCCCCCTGTGGGAAGCGGGGACGCGCTTCGTGGGCGACTCCAAGATGCACTACGAGAAGGATCCGAGCGCACTTTTCGATGCGGGCTTCGACGCCGTCGTTCTCTGCACCGGGACGAAGACCGGGGAGGGTTCGAAGGACCCGGGGAGGGCCGCCGGCAACGATGCGAGCGCCGCCGACACGGAGAACAGCGGCAATCTCGGGACCTCGCCCGAGGGGGCGGATACCCGCTCTGTCGACGCCGTCGAGTTCCTCCGACAGCAGCGCGGCGGAAGTCCTATGGCCCTAAGCGGCCGGGTGGTGGTGGTCGGCGACGATCTCACCGCCGTGGATGCCGCCCGCACGGCGCTTCGCTCCGGCGCCGAGACCGTGACCCTCATCTCCCGCTACGATGCAGACGCCATGCCGGCTGGCGGCCGCGATATCGCGGCCGCCCGAGAGGAAGGCGTGTCCTTCGAGTTCGGCGCCGCAGCCGACGCGGCGGCGCCCCTCATTGCCGGTGCCGCCACAGTATTGACCGTGCCACAGAACGGCAGTGGCCTTGCCTTCATAGTGGCGGGCGAGCGCCTGCAGCCCAACCGCTTCACCGGGCGGACGTCCTATCCGGGCCTGTTTGTGGCCGGCGACGCCCTCGAGGGAACGAAATCGGCCATCCATGCGGTGGCCGAGGGCAAGCGCACCGCCCTGGCCATCGACGCCTGGCTGCGCGGCGAGGATCTGACCACCCTCGAACACTTGCTCTTGGAGCACAGCCGGCTGCCGTACCTCCAGCAGCTCAAGCAGGAGGAGACGCTCGGCGCGGCCGCGAAGCGGCTGACCGAGCGCCACCCGGTGTGGCTCAAGATGGGGGCCGGCGCGGAAGCCGAGGCGCGCGCCGTCATGCCCAAGACCTCCAAAGCGAAGAGACTCTCCAGCCTGGGCGTCGAGGTGGAAAAGGGCTACTCCCTGCCTGCCGCCCAAGAGGAAGCGAGGCGCTGCCTGCAGTGCACGTGCCCCAGCCTGGGAGACTGCGAGCTGCAGCGCCTGGGGGTGGAATACGGCATCACGACGAACGAGTTGGTGAAGAAGGGGAGCCGAGTGCGCGTGGTGCAGCCCCAAGTGGAGCATCCCTTCATCCGTCGCGACATGGAGCGCTGCATCGCCTGTGGCAAGTGCGTCCGCGTATGTCGGGAGGTGGCCGGTCCGGCCTGCTACGACTTCACCGGTCGCGGGTTCGCCATCAACGTCGACACCCCGTACGGAGAGCCTCTCCAGCTCGCCGACTGCATCAGTTGCGGCCGTTGCGTCAGCGCCTGCCCGACCGGTGCCCTCCGGTTCAACGAGCGCCGGCTGGACTCGTTCAAGGTGGACGAGAGCCGCTGCATCATGTGCCGGGAGTGTGTCGAGGTGTGCCCGGTCGATGCTTTGGAAGAAACCAACGTGTTCGAGACCTCCCGGCAGGAATGGTTGCGGCTCGTCTCCCAGGAAAGCGGTCTGGCCGGCGGCCACCGCATGTGCGCCGGCTGTGGGGCACCGGTTGTCGTCCGCCAAGTGCTCATGGGTACCAGCGACCCGGTCGTCGTGGCCGCCGCCACCGGCTGCCTGGAAGTGAGCACCACCATCTACCCCTACACGTCGTGGAAGAGCAGCTTCATCCATACGGCTTTCGAGAATGCAGCGGCAACGCTGTCGGGAGTCGAGACCGCCTTCCGGGCCCTCAAGAAGAAGGGGGAGATCGACGACAACGTCAAGTTCATCGCCTTCGGTGGCGACGGCGGCACCTACGACATCGGGCTGCAGTCCCTGTCGGGCGCCATGGAGCGCGGCCACAAGATGCTCTACGTGTGCTACGACAACGGGGCCTACATGAACACAGGCTTCCAGCGTTCCGGGTCGACCCCGGTGGGGGCCTGGACCACCACCAGTCCGGTCGGCTCCGAAGCCGCAGGGAAAGCCGAGTTCCGCAAGAACCTCACGGAGCTCATGATCGCCCACGGCCTGAAGTATGTGGCCCAAGCCTCGCCGCACGACCCACGCGACCTGGTGCGCAAAGCGGCCAAGGCGCTTTCTGTGGATGGCCCGACCTTCCTCAACGTCATCTCTCCCTGCCCGCGCGGTTGGCGGTCCGACGGAGCCGAGAGCATCGACCTGGCCAGGGAAGCGGTCAACACCTGCTTCTGGCCGCTGTTCGAATACGAGGACGGAGAGTACCGCCTCACCTATCGCCCGCATCACAAGCAGCCGCTCGTCCCCTGGCTCAAACGGCAGGGCAGGTTCGCCCATCTCTTCAAGCCGGAGCACCGGGAGACCTTGGAGCTGCTCGAGAGCAAGGTGGAGAAAGCTTGGGACACTCTGCTTCGCAAGTGCGGCGAACCGAGCGAGGCCGAATGGCAGGCACACCTTCAGGAGAACGGCTGTCTGCTACGATAGGCGGCCATGAACAGCGGCCGTGACAGCTCCGGGTTCGCGATACGCGCGCCTTACTCAATGGAACCGACGCTGTCTGGGCGTCCGGCTCCGCCGGCGGCCGGGGTGACCCCTCGAGGTACGCTCGCCGCTCGCTGGCAACGAACCGGCTACGACGCTCTCCTGGCCGCCTTGACCATTGACGTGATCGGGCTGGGCGAACCCGGGCGAGGCAAACTCGAGCAGGGCAAGCCGCTCTCCGTGCTCTTGGCCTCAGAGGAGTATGGCGACGACGAGCGCTGACCACCGGAACCTGCCGGCAGGGGACAGCCATGGGGGCAGAGACTGCGACGACCGGGGCCGCATCTCGGCGAACAGAGCGCAGCTCCTCATGGACCCCAACCGACTGGAGACCCAGCTCAGCGAGGCCCATCTGGCACGTCTGCTCGCTCTCCACGGTGACGAAGACGTGATCGAACTGGGGAGCGGCGCCGGCTTCTACACCGACCGGATCGCGGCAATGACCTCGGGGACGGTCTACGCGCTGGATCTGCAGCCACAGATGCACGAGTTCTATCGGTCCCGGGGTCTGCCCGGCAACGTCCGGCTGATCGTGGGAAACGTGACCGACCTGGGCGATCTCCCTCCCGCAAGCCTCGACGTCGCATGCTCGATCTCCACGTGGCACGAATCCGGCGGGGTCATCGACCTCCCGGGACTTGCCCGGGCGCTCCGTCCTCAGGGAAGGCTGGTGGTCGTCGACTGGCGCCGGAACGATCTCTCGGGGTCCGGACCTCCACTCAGCACCCGCTTCTCGAAGGAGGACGTCGCCGAGTACGTGGCGCCCTGCTTCCGGGTGACGAGCAGCGAGGATCTGGGGGAGCACATGTTCGCCCTCGTAGGGGTGAAGAGGGAGCAGGCAGAGTAGGGTCACCCGGTCTCGGGCGGTCGCGGCTCCGTCCGGGCCGGCGACCGTAGGACGGATAGCGGTGCCCCCGCCTCACGCCTTGCGACTACTCGTCGAGATCGATTGGGGTGCTCCGCTCGCGTTTGAGGCTACCCCGGCGCCGCTTCCCCTCGAGTCGCTTCTCTTTGACCGCGGTCGGGATCCTGACGGGCACGCGCTCCGGGCTCTCCGTGAGTGCCGCCGCGAGCAACCGGGCGAACCTTTCCACTGCCGCCTCACGATTGGCGAGTTGAGTGCGATGTCGCTGGGAAGAGACCCGCAGGAACCCCGCCCGGCTGATGCGGCTTCCCAAGCGGTCGCGCAGGAGCGCGCGCTGCTCTTGCGACAGCGCAGCCGACCGCTCCACGTCGAACAGCACCGTGACTCTGGTGTTCACCTTGTTGACGTTCTGCCCGCCGGGCCCGCTGCTGCGCGAGGTGGTGAACTCCAGGTCCTCATCGGGTATCTCGAGGTCTTCCAGCACGTGTACCATTGTGCCCATGATATTCCCCTCGGCTGACGATAGCCCAACCGCGCCGGGCCACCCGGCGGGCCCACCCATTGTCGGTGTCCCTCCAGACCCGGAAGCGGACCCCAGAGGATTTCTCACCTTCCTGTACCGCACCATGGTGGACGCCGCCCACCCCTCGTGCATGTTGGCCGCTCACCTTCCGGCAGCGCCGGCGGGCCGGACCGTGGTGGTCGGTGCGGGCAAAGCTGCGGCCGCGATGGCCCGAACGGTCGAAGACTCTTGGGCTGCAGAACTGAGCGGGCTCGTTGTGACTCGGTATGGGCACGGAGTGCCCTGCCGGCGTATCGAGGTGCTCGAAGCAGGGCACCCGCTACCCGACTCGTCCGGCGCGGACGCCGCCCGGCGCATGCTCGCACTCGTTGGCGGACTGGGTTCCGACGATCTCGTGCTGGTCCTTCTCAGCGGCGGAGGCTCCTCACTTCTCACCCTACCTGCGCCGGGGCTGACCCTCACCGACGTGCGGCGGGTGAACGACGGGCTCCTTCGGTCCGGGGCCCCGATCGCTGCCGTCAATGCCGTACGCAAGCACCTTTCAGCGATAGCAGGTGGACGGCTGGGGGCCGCGGCCTGGCCCGCACGGGTGCTGACCCTCGCCATCTCGGACGTCCCCGGAGACGACCCCGCCGTCATCGCCTCCGGCCCCACCGTCGGCGATCCCTCCACCTTCACCGATGCCCTCAGCGTTGCCGAACGCTACTCCGTTCATCTGCCCTCCCTCATCCGCCGGCATCTCGAAGAGGCCCGGGACGAGACCCCCAAGCCAGGAGACCCCCGGCTGGCGCGGAGCGAACTGATCCTCATAGCGACCCCGGATTCCGCCCTTCGGGCTGCGGCTGAGGCGGCCCGAGCGGGCGGCTTGAGTCCCCTGACACTGGGGGCCGACATCCAGGGGGAGGCGCGGGAAGTCGCTCTGGAGCACGCGGCCCTGGTGGGAAACGGGGACACCCCGCTGCTCCTGCTCTCTGGAGGAGAGACCACGGTCGCGGTGAAAGGGGGCGGCAGGGGCGGACGTAACACTGAGTATCTCCTCGCTCTGGCTCTCGCGCTGGAAGGCAAGAGGCGGCGCATCTACGCCCTGGCAGCGGACACCGACGGTATCGATGGGACTGAGGATAATGCCGGAGCACTCCTCTGTCCGGATTCCCTGGAGCGGGCACGAAGCACCGGGTACGACCCGATCAGGATGCTGGCGGCCAACGACAGCTACAGCTTCTTCGAGGCTCTGGGCGACCTTCTGGTGACCGGACCGACCCGCACGAACGTCAACGACTTCCGCGCGATCCTCGCCCTTTGAACGACCGGCGGGGAGCGGGTGGCCGGCGAGCGGGCGGACAGCCGCTCGGCGTCGCTACTCCTCCCTGGTCATGAGGATGCAGTGCCCGGAGATGGCCGTCATGCCATGAGCTTCGCAGTAGGCCAGAGCAGCCACCGACTCCGCCCCCGGCTGGAACCACACGCTGTCGATACCGGCCTCGTCCGCCTCGCGGACGACTCTCTCGCTCTGCTTGGGCGGCACAACGATGAGCACGCGGTCGACGTGTTCGGGTAGGTCGGCCAGGGATGCATAGGCTTTGTCACCCTCGACCTCAGTCGCCCTCCGATTGACCGGGAACACCGTCTTGCCCCGTTTCTTGAGTTCTCGAAACGTGATATTCCCGAACTTGCTGCGGTCGCCCGAAGCGCCCACCACTGCCCAGGTCTCGGCACGGAGAAACTGACTGAGCTTCTGCCTATCGGCCACGTTCGGCCTTCCTTCCGATGCTGAGGACGATGTCCCCACTGAGCTCGCCTACCGTACCGAGCACCACATCCGCCAGGGAGAGAGCATCAGGGGCGGGGGGGAAGACCGGATTGGGTACGGCGACCACTGCCAGTCCGGCCGCCGCGGCGGCTCGCAGCCCATTGCTGGAGTCTTCGACGGCCGCCGCCCGGGCAGGGTCGGTCTCCAGACGGCGGCAGGCCTCCAGATAGACATCGGGGGCCGGTTTGCCCACTGCCACCTCGTCGGACGACACCAACGCCTGGAAGTACTTCCTCAGCCCCGCCAGTTCCAGCGAATGTTCGATGAGTTCGACAGGGGAAGAGGAGGCCACTCCCAACCGGAACCGGGATGCCAGCCCGATGACCGCCTCCCTTGCCCCGGGAATGAGGGGCAGATGGCGGGAATAACGGTCGCGCAGATCGTTGACGACGCCCTCGTAGATCTCCTGCGGAGACAAGTCGACACCAACCTGGTCGCGCATGTACTCGGACCATTGCATCGAGTTGGCGCCCATGACGGCAGGTTGGTCGTCCTCGTCCCAGTGGCCGCCGTGGCGCTCAGCGAACTCCCGGCGCACGTCGTTCCACTGCTGCTCGGTCTCGAGAATGACCCCGTCCAGATCGAAGATGACGGTATCTATAGCCACGATGCGGAAGCTTAGCAGAACGGAGCGCCTACTCCTCGTCGGCCGTGCGGACATCCCAACCGGATTCGCGGGCCGTCTCCGCCGCCTTCTCGTTCACCGGAAGGGACAGCAGCCCCCCAGCCGCCTCCGCGGGAAGCTCCTGCACCGTCCGCAGTTTCTTCTCGATGGTGCGGCTCTTGCTGACCGCCTTCTCGATGGTGGAAGAGGCCTGGTCCAGCTTTTTGTGGACGCTGGTGAGCAGATCGCCGAACTGTCCGAACTGGGTCTTGACCGCCCCCAGAAGCTGCCACACCTCGCTCGAGCGCTTCTCCACAGTGAGAATGCGGAACCCCATTTGGAGGCTGTTCAAGAGAGCGCCCAGAGTGGTGGGGCCCGCGACCACCACCCGAAGGTCGCGTTGGAGCGATTGCACGAGTCCGGGCCGCCGCAGCACCTCTGCATACAGCCCCTCAGTGGGAAGAAACATGATGGCGAAGTCGGTGGTGCGCGGCGGATCGACGTACTTGGCCTGGATATCCTTCGCCGAGTTCTTGATACGGACTTCGAGCGCCTTGAAGGCCGCTTCCATGCCGGCTTGATCGTGTTGTTCCTGCGCCTCCAGCATGCGCTGGTAATCCTCCACAGGGAACTTCGCGTCGATGGGCAGCCACACCTGCTCACCATCATTGCCCGGCTGCCCAGGCAGCTTGATAGCGTATTCCACGCGCTCGGCGCACCCCGATTTGCACGCCACATTCGTGGCGTACTGCTCCGGACTCATGACCTGCTCCAGAAGCATCCCGAGTTGCACCTCTCCCCACGTGCCCCGCGTCTTGACGTTGGTGAGCACCTGCTTCAGGTCCCCCACGCCGGCCGCGAGGGTCTGCATCTCCCCGAGTCCTTTGTGGACTTGCTCCAAACGCTCGCTCACCTGCCTGAAGGACTCGCCGAGCCGCTGCTCGAGGGTGGATGCGAGCTTCTCGTCAACTGTCTGGCGCATCTGTTCCAGCCGCTGGGTATTCTCGCTCTGCATCTGCCTAAGCCGCTCGTCGACAGTGCTGCGCATCTCGTTCAAACGACGTTCGTTCGACTCGGCGAGAGCTGCGAGCTGCTGCGCGAAGCTGTCGAACCGGGCCTGCTGCTGCAGCCCTATCTGGCCGAGGCTGCCCACCGTCGAGTCACCAAGAGCCTTTGCGGCCCCGGCCACGTCCTCTCGCACCTGCCGAGCGTTGTTTGCTGCTTCCTGCCGCCCTCTCGCCATCTC
>CAZWAR010000022.1:0-31014 GCA_964631965.1 uncultured Gaiellales bacterium | reverse complement strand
CCTCACTCACGAGCATGATCTCGTAGATGCCCATTCGTCCCCGGTATCCAGTGTTGTTGCAGCGGGGGCAGCCCACCGAACGATAGAGGGTGATGTCGCCCTGTGCGTCTATCGAATCCTGGTTGAAGCCCGCCTGCCTGAGAATGTCTCGCGACGGAGCGTACGGCTCCCGGCACCCGTCGCACAGCTTGCGCACGAGACGCTGGGCGATCACACAGTCCACTGCTGAAGCGGTGAGGAAGGGCTCGACTCCCATCTCGGTGAGTCGGGTAAGAGCGCCCGGAGCGTCGTTGGTGTGAAGGGTCGATAGGACGAGGTGCCCGGTGAGAGCGGACTCGATGGCAATCTGCGCCGTATCTTTGTCGCGGACCTCGCCGACCATCACGATATCGGGGTCGCAGCGCAGGATCGAGCGGAGCCCCGACGCGAACGTGAGTCCGGCTTTCGGATTGATCTGCACCTGGTTGATGCCGGCGAGACGGTATTCGACGGGGTCTTCCACGGTGATGATGTTCTTCTCCGGGGTATTCAAGATGTTCAGAGTCGCGTACAGCGTTGTGGACTTCCCCGACCCGGTGGGTCCGGTCACCAAGATGGCCCCGTATGGCTTGCTGAACGAGCGCTTGTAACGGACGAGAGCTTGGTCGGAGAAGCCGAGATCCTCTAGTCTGAGCATCACGTTCGACCGGTCGAGCAGCCGGATGACCACCTTTTCGCCGTATACCGTCGGCAACGAAGCTACACGCATGTCGATAGGCCTTCCGCCGACCGTGAGGCCGATGCGGCCGTCCTGCGGGATGCGTCGCTCCGCTATGTCCAGGTCCGCCATGATCTTGAGGCGGGAGATGACACCGGCCTGAAGCCGCTTGGGAATCGTCATGATCTCGTGAAGCACTCCGTCGTGCCGGAAGCGTATCAAGAGATCACGCGCCTGAGGCTCGAAGTGGATATCGGAGGCCCCTTCGTCGGCCGCGCGGGCCAGGACTCCGTTCACAAGTTTCACCACGGGGGCAGCTTCCACCTGCTCCCGGATGTCCCGCATGTCGTCGACGATTGCTTCTTCCTCGTCGGTCTCCACTTTCGCGTCGAGTCCGTCGGAAAGCTGGCCACCCACCGACCGGAGCTTGCTCAGCATCTCGACGATCTCTTCGTTTCCGGCCAGGCCTGGCTCGATGTCGAAGCCCGTAAGGATGCGCAGGTCGTCTATCGCAACAATGTTCGACGGGTCGGCCATGGCGACAAGCACGGTATGCTCGTCCACAAAGGCGACGGGGATGGCGGTATAGCGGCGGGCATCGCGCTCGGAGATGAGCTCAAGAGCCACCGGATCGATGCGGGTGACTGCGAGGTCGAGGTATTTCACTCCCAGTCTGCGGGCCAGAGCCTGCATGAGATCACCCTTGGTGACCCAACCCTTGGCGAGGGCAATCTCGCCTATGCGCAGGTGAGTGTGCTGTTGCTCGGCCGCAGCCTGTTCTACCTGCTCCTTGGTAAGCAGTCCCATGTCGACGAGGACCTCCCCCGTCGGCTTGCCTGCCATCCTTCTTTGACCATTCTCATGTTTGGCAGTCTGCATAGTGTGCGGTGGCTACCTCTCGCTGCCGATGATGTCGCGCATGATGTCCACGGGCGCGGGCCGGCCGGTCCACAGTTGGTACGAGCCGGCTGCTTGCATCACGAGCATCTCCTTGCCGTCTATCGCCGTAGCCCCTCTGGCTCTCGCCTCTCGCACCAGCATCGTGAGGCCCGGTGCGTACACCAGGTCAACCACGATGTGATGGTTGCTGAGAATATCGACAGGTACCGCAGAATCCTTGACGGAGGAAGTGAGGCCCACCGAAGTCGCGTTCACCAGGAGGTCCGATGCGGCGGCAGCGGCTGCGGCTTCTTCTTCGCTCACCACCACGCATTCTGTAGCTCCCCACGTCGAGGCGGCTGCACACAGGGCCTCGGCTCGCGTCACGGTGCGGTTGCAGACGCGGATGCTCCGTGCTCCCCCCGCGATCAGCGCAGCCACCACAGCCCGGGCTGCGCCACCCGCACCGGCAACAAAGCAGGATAGTCCCATGGCTCCTTCGGGCCGCAGACCCCTGAGCGCCGCGCCGAACCCGCTTAGGTCCGTGTTGTGCCCCACGAGCACGCCGCCGTCGTTCACGATCGTGTTGACCGCGCCGACGCGTCCCGCCGTCTCCTCGACCGAATCGAGCAGGTCGAGAACGGCCGTCTTGTGAGGGATCGTGACGTTGACCCCACGAAAATCGAGAGCGCGAAGACCGGCAACGGCGTCGGGAAGGGCTTCGGGGGCCACGTCGAAGGCCAGATACACCATGTCCAGGCCTTGGGCAGCGAAGGCCGCGTTGTGCATGCGGGGCGAGAGGGAGTGAGAAACCGGATGACCGACGATCCCCACCACGCCTGTCCCGCTGCCGATGTTCCCGGTTGCCGCCATCCCGCCACCTCCGGTCGCCTTTGCCTGCTGTTACGTGCAGACTACCGCGTGAGGCGAGGTCGCGTCTTCGGACCAAGGTGAGAATCTGGCGGGCGTCACTCCATCACGCCCTCGCCTACTTCTACGAACGCCCTGTGGACAACAACACGACATTGCGCCCGGGGTCCCTCCCGGGCCTTACTCCTGGAGACTCTTCTTGAGTTTCAGGAACTCGTCATATGAAGCCGTGAACGACATCTTGCCATCTGCATCGGCGATGAAGTACAGGTAGTCTACGTCGGCCGGGTTGAGCGCCGCGTTGATGGACGCCACCCCGGGATTGCAGATCGGGGAAGGCGGCAGGCCCTTGACCTCGCGAGTGTTGTACGGCGAATCGACCTTGAGGTCCTCGTCGGTGAGGGGATCGGTCCAGTTGTTGATGGCATAGCGGACCGTCACGTCCAGCCCCAGGGTCATCTTCTTCTCCAGCCGGTTGTAGACGACTGCGGCCACTTTGGCCCGATCGTCCTTGGTGGTCGCTTCCTTCTCGAGAAGCGAAGCCACGACGACAATCTCGTAGGGAGTAAGCCCCAGATCCTTCGCCTTCTCCCATTCCAGAGAAGAAGTCTTCTTGTCGAAGGCCTGGAGTTGCGCTCCGATCAGCTCTGTAGGACCATCCCCGGTCATCAGATTGTACGTGTCGGGAAACAGGAGTCCCTCGAGGGTATCCACTTCCTCCGTTACCCCACCGATCTCGGGGATTACAAACTTCTCAGGCTGTTCCATGAGTGCGACGTACGTGTCGGCGTCTTTCACCATGCCCGCCTTCACGAGTTGCTCCTCGACCTGGCTGCCGGCCAGGCCTTCCGGGATGGTGACTGTGAACGTCGTCGAGTCTTGTCCCTTCTCCAGCTTATCGACGATCGTAATGAGCTGCGCCTTGGTGGAAAGCGTGTAGGTCCCGGGTTGAAGTTTGGCGGCGGTCCCCCGAGTGGCTACCAGGTCGGCGAAGGCCGACGCCGAGCTGATGACCCCCTTGTCTTCGAGCAATTGACCGATCTGTGCGGCGGACATACCCGGGCTGATGGTGACCCGAACACTGCTCGCCAGACTGGTGGTGGTGGTCTCCGCTGCCTTGGCGTCCAGCCAGTCGTGGGTACGGTTGTAGACGGCGTAGACACCGGACATGAACGCGATGAACCCGATGACGACGACGATCCGGGTGACCCAACCTTTCAGAGAGCGCCGCTTGCGGCGCTTCTTGACCGGGTAGCTCTCCCCCGCCTTGGGTAATTCCGAATACCAATCGCTCATGTCTCTCCCCGGCTCTCCCTGGAACGCCACTCGAGGTAGTCCTGCAATATGTAGCAGGCGGCCACCGAGTCCTGCGCGCCGGTTCTCTTGCCGCCCCGCTTCGCCAGCTTCGACGTGAATCTCTCGTCCCAGGTTACTACCGGAATGGCCGTCGACGCCGCAAGCCGGTCGCGAAAGGCGAGCACCGCCTCCAACTGCCTGTTGCTTCCTCCTCCGAGCGGCCGCGGCAGTCCGACAACGATCTCGCCCACCCGATGCTCGGCGGCGATGGCGACGATTCTTAGAAGCACATTATCCGAATCCCGTTCCCTTATCACCGGCAACGGGGTACAGGTCAGCCCAAGAGGATCCGACAGGGCCACCCCAGTCCGACTCGCTCCCAGGTCTATGCCCAACACGCGCACCTAGCCACTCAGGCTGGACAGCACCGTCTCACGAGCCCTGGCGACGGCTTCGGGAAGCCGGCTCGGATCGCCGCCCCCACCCCGACCAAGTCGCGGTGTACCTCCACCACCCCCCCCGAAGGCTTGTGCAGCAGTCTTCACCACCTGGCCCGCGTCCACCCCCTTGACCTGTGGACTCACACTCACCACGAGGACGGCCTTGCCCTGAAGGTCGGCGCCCAACGCGACGACGCCCGGCTGGATCTTCTCCCTCACCTGGTCGACGAGAGAGAGGAGATGGTCCATGTCACGTGCTTCGACCGCGGCGGCCACCACGGAGACGCCGTCCTGTGTGATGGCGTCGGAGGCCAGTGCCGCGACCACATCCTTCGCGGCCGTGGATAGGAAGCCGGCGAGCTCCTGCTCAAGCGCCCGCACCCGGCTCTGTAGCCGAGCCAGCCCAGGCAGGAGTTGGTCCTCGGTCACTCCCAGGCTAGCTGCGGCCTTGCTCGCCAGGACGTCGCGATCCCTAAAATAGGCGACGGCGGCGCGGCCCGAGACGGCTTCGATCCGCCTGGCGTTGGCGCCCACGCTCGTCTCCGACAATATCTTGAAAGCTCCCACTTCGCTCGTCCAGGCGACGTGAGTCCCGCCGCACAGTTCCCGACTGAAATCGTCGATTTCCACCACCCGGACGAAGTCACTGTATTTTTCTCCGAAGAGCGCCATTGCTCCCAAGTCCCTGGCGTGCTCCAGACTGGTCGTGAAGGTACGCACCGGGTGATTTTCCACGATGCGTCGGTTGACCAATTCTTCGATCTCGTTGAGGTGCTCTTTGCTTATCGGCTCGCGGTATGCAAAGTCGAACCGGAACTTGTCGGCACGAACCGAGGAACCCGCCTGGGTGACCTCCTTGCCCAGCCGGGCCCGCAGAGCGTAATGGAGCAGGTGAGTCGCGGTGTGGTTGGCCGCGACGTCGTGCCGGTAGCTCGAGGAGAGCATGGCCTTTACCCTCACCCCGGCTTCCATCTCCCCCTCGATCGGCCGGGCGATCAACACCTGAACCGCGCCCTGTTGCTGCACGTCCTCTACCTGCACCTTGCCGCATTCGGCCTCTACGATACCCGTGTCGGCCGTCTGGCCCCCCATCTCCGCATAGAACGGGCTTTCGCGGAGCGCCAATAGGACATGCCCGTCCTCGAGCGCCTCGACGTTGTCCACCACCGTGTAGAGGTCCTCACGCTCGTAGCCCTTGAACTCCGTGGCATGCTCGGTCTCGCGGGCGAAGCGGACGATGGCATCCTGGAGGACGTCTCCCCCCTTCTGTGCCCTGCGCGCGCGCTTGCGCTGATCCTCCATGGACGACTCGAAGCCCCCCATGTCCAGGGTGAGACCGTTCTCCTCCACAATCTCGCGCGTCACCTCGATCGGAAACCCGTACGTATCGTGGAGCTGGAAGGCCACGGCACCCGGGAACGTCCGACTTCCGTCCTCGCGAGCTGCCCTGATAGCATCTTCCACCAGTACGAGACCCTGATCGAGAGTACGGTTGAATCGATCCTCCTCGGACCCAACGGTGCGGAGGATCGTGTCGCGGCGCTCGAGCAGTTCCGGATAGGTGCCCCCGAAGAGATCGATAGTACGACGAGCGAACCGTTGCAGGAATGGCGGTTCCATTCCCGCCGAGCGGCTGAAGCGGGCGGCTCTACGGAGAACCCGGCGTAGCACGTAGCCGCGGCCCTCATTGCTCGGCAACACGCCATCGGCGATGAGGAACGCCATCGCCCTGGCATGGTCGGCAAGTACCCGGAGGGCGACGTCCACCCGCCTGTCGTCTCCATATCTCTTGCCTGCAATCTCCTCGCCCAACTCCACCAGCGGACGGAAGAGATCGGTGAGAAACACCGAGGAGACGTCTTGTTTGAGCGCCGCGATCCTCTCGAGACCCATGCCGGTGTCTATGTTCTGTTTGGGTAGATTGCTGAGCGTCTTGTTGTCGCCCATGTTGTAACCAGTGAAGACAAGGTTCCAGTATTCGACGTAGCGGTCGCAATCGCACCCGGGCTTGCAGCCGGGGTCGGAACACCCGTGTTCAGGCCCGCGATCGTAGTACAACTCGGAACATGGACCGCACGGGCCGGTGGGACCGACGGGGCCCCAGAAGTTCGCGCTGCGGGGCAGCCCGACCATCCGGTCTCTGGGCACCCCGAGGCTCTCCCAGACAGCCGTGGCTTCGTCATCGGCGTCGATCTCGTCATCGCCCTCGAAATACGAGATCCAGATGCGGGCCGGGTCGAACCGCAGGTAGTCGAGCGAGAACTGCCAGGCGTACTGGATTGCCCCTTCTTTGAAGTAGTCGCCCACCGAGAAGTTTCCGAGCATCTCGAAGAACGTGCAGTGACGCGCGGTCAGTCCGACCTTGTCGATGTCGGACGTCCGGAAGCATTTCTGCACACTCGTCAACCTGCCGCTGGGCGGCTCCTCGAGGCCCATGAAGTACGGCTTGAACTGCTGCATCCCGGCGGTGGTGAGGAGGACGGATGTGTCCTTATAGGGAACGAGGGAGGAACTGGGAACGAGCAGGTGGCCCTGCTCGACGAAGTAGTCCAGAAATAGCTTTCGCAGTCCGGCCGTGTCCACCTATCGAACCTCGTCTCTCTCCCCCACGCCGTCGGTCTGGGATTCATCCTCCACCATATACTGGCGAAGGTTCTCTATCGATTTGCGGATCAGACGCGAAACATGCATCTGCGAGATGCCGATGCGCGCTGCCACCTGCGTCTGCGTCATTCCCTCGAAGAACCGCAGATGAAGGATGAGCCGTTCCCGAGGATCGAGCCGCTCCATGGCGGGAGCGAGTACCCGGCGTTGCTCGAAGATCTCGTACGCCTCTTCCTCGGTGCCGAGACAATCCAACAGCCCCACCGACTCCTCTTCGTCTGGACCCCCTCCGGAAAAGATGGAGACGGAACTGTAGGCCCTACCGCTCTCCAGGGCTTCGACGACCTCCTCTTCGGACGCCCCCGTAGCCGTAGCCAACTCGCTGATGGTGGGTGAGCGGCGAAGTTCCACCGTGAGAGATTCCATCACCCGATTCAGACGTACATTGAGGTCCTGGAGGGCCCGCGGCACCTTGACCGCCCACC
This sequence comes from uncultured Gaiellales bacterium, assembly GCA_964631965.1. Lineage (GTDB taxonomy): Bacteria > Actinomycetota > Thermoleophilia > RBG-16-64-13 > RBG-16-64-13 > CAIQPS01. Next base: position 23,743 of record CAZWAR010000022.1, on the reverse strand, counting down.
CCTTGTCCCGGAAATATCTCTTGATCTCCCCCAGGATGGTCGGAGTGGCGTACGTTGAGAGTTCGACGCCCCGTTCCAGATCGAAGCGATCGATCGCCTTGATGAGCCCGATACAGCCAACCTGTATGAGGTCCTCGACCGGTTGGCCCCGCGACGCGAACCGGCGCGCCAGACTCCTTACCAGAGGAAGGTAGCGCGTTATCAGTTCTTCCCGCGCAGCCCTGTCCTGGCGATCGCGGACCAACACGAGGAGGTCTCGCTCCGACATCGTCTTTGGTGCGTCACCGAAGGCCATGGTCACACTCGCTACTCGTGGCCGTCCCGTTGCCGTTCCGGATCCTGACACTTAGGAGATCCGTTTCTCCATCTCGACGGAGAACGATCCGGCGACGCCGGTGTCCGCCGTTCGATAGCCGTCAACCAAGGCATCCATGATCATGCGCAACACGTTCTGAGCACCGAAGCGATCGCTCTTCTGCTCGGGAGCTCCAGACAGGGTGCGCCGCACCAAGGGACTACTCAGCCCGGCCAAGGTGACGATGAAGCTGCCGCCGGCCACCGCCACGGTCAGGGTCAGGTCGGCCCCCTCCGCCGGCTCCTCCTTGAAGAGCGTCTCGACCGCCAGGTCGACGTCGTCAAGCTGGTCGACCGGCAGAGCATGTCGCGAAGCCATCCCCCCGATGACCACCCGCATCACAGGCAGGGAGCTCTCGTCCCGCGGTGCACGGAGGACTACGACTTCGGACCCTTGGCTCGGCTCAACCAGCGCCACCACCCCTACTCGACCTACTCCCCACCACGCAGACGAGCGTCGATCTCGGCCTGCTTCCGCTCATACTCTTGTCGCGCCCAGGACGTTGCTTCGCCTGCGCGTGCCCTCACGTCCGTGAACATTCGCTGCGCCTCGCCGGGGACCTCCATGAAGGACTCGCCCATGTTCTTGCCCGTCTCTTCCGAGATCCGGTGGGCGATAGCAAGCGCACCCCCTATGGCTACCCCGGCAGCCAGAATCACAAACGAGCGAAAAGCGCCCATCAAGTCCCTTCCTTCCTCTTCCCGGAGACGAAGGACGCCACTCCCTCACTCAGGGCCGCAGAAAGGCCCGCCACCTTCTTGATGGGCTTCGATACCGCTCCTTGGACCGCCGTTGTCGTGGTCTCCGCCACCTTCAGTATCTGGGCGACTGAAGACGTGATCTGCTCAACCTGGTCGAGTTCACCGTTCACCCGGTCGAGGGTGGTCTCCACACGGTTCAGCAAGGGGATGATCTCAGAGTTGACATCGGTCAGGATGCCGGTTGTACGGGTGAACACTCCCCCCAGTCGCAGGAGCATGTAGAAGAGCCCGCCGCCGAAAAGCAGGAAGAACACTCCCAAGCACAAGTACATGATGGTGGTTCCGCTCCACTCCATACTTGCTCCTTTCCTCGAGGAGAAACGACACCGAATATACCACAGGGGGGTTTCCGGGCCTTCCGGCGGGGGCCGCGGTTCGGCCGGTCCAGGACCGCCTATCCGCCGTCCCAGACTCCCGTGTACCCGATGGTGCCCGCCATGACCACCCGACCCTCGTCGTAGACGACAGCTGTCTGTCCCGGCGCCACCCCGGTTGCCGGCAAGGCTAACGTCGCAATAAACGCGTCTTCGTCGACCTGCAAGCGGTCCACCGGCAGAGGAGCCCCGGCCGACCGCACCTGAAGCGTCAGTCGGCCGGAACCCGGTTCGCCGTGGCGCACGAGTCCGGCCGCCTGGACCGTCCCGATACGTCCTTCGCACGCGGTCCCTATGATCACCTGCCGCTCCTCGGCCCTGAGCCCGATCACGTACAAGGGTTCAGCCGCGGCAATTCCCAGTCCTTTGCGCTGTCCGATCGTATAGTTGTAGATACCCTCGTGTCTACCGAGGACTCTTCCCCCGACGTTGACGATGTCTCCCGGGCGGTCGCCCAGATTCTCGCGGAGGAAGCGCCGATGATCGTCATCGGGTACGAAACAGATCTCCTGGCTCTCCGGTACCGAGTGGCCCTCAAGCCCGGCTACGGCCGCGAGACGCCGGACCTCGGGCTTGGTCATGCCTCCGAGAGGGAACGTGTATCGAGCAAGGATCTCCGGGGCAACCTCCGCCAGAACGTATGATTGGTCCTTGGCAAGGTCGGCTCCGCGGGTCAGCCGCGGCGGCGTGCCGACCATGCGGACGTAGTGCCCGGTGGCAGCGTCCGCGAGACCCAACCGCTCCGCAACCTCAGCCAACAGGCCGAGGCGCACGCGCGAGTTGCACTTCGCGCAGGGGTTGGGCGTACGGCCGCTTCCATATTCTGATAGGAAGTACCGCACCACCTCGTCATAGAATGCGGAGCGAGCCTCGACGGTGAGATGCGGTATGCCCAGGCTGTGAGCCACCCGTCGCGCTCTCCGAACGCTCTCGGGAGAGCAGCAACTCCGCTCGTCGTCGACCCTGGGATCGTTCCAGAAGGTGAGCGTCGCCCCCACGACCCGACGGCCAGCCCGTTTGAGAAGGAGGGCAGCCACCGCACTGTCCACCCCCCCGCTCATCCCAACGAGGACACCGCGGCGATCGGTGTCGTCGGCCCGGTGCTCCGGATCGCTCAACTCACAACCAGGCTCCCGCAAGGCCGCTGTCAACGCCCCGTGTAGAGCGTCGAGCGCCACCCCGGCCGTGTACTCCCGTTCGGGCATCAACCCGAGGGCGCCGGACACAGCCTCCTGCGAAAGCGACGCCGCTTCCAGGAAGGAGCGCCCGGTGATAGTAGCGCACACCTCGCTCGCGCTCGCGAGTGTAGCCGGACACCCCTGGGCAAGATACCGCGCCTCCTCCACCTTGCCGGTCCGCACCCGCAACTCGATGCGTACCAGGGCGCCGCACGCCGCACTGCCGGCCTCCCCCACCGCGTCGGCGTCCTGAAGCCGGCCGGCGTATTCGCAAGAGCGCAGCCGGTCGGCTACCCCGGCGCCATAGGCAAGTCCGGGAGTCGGCGAGAGTCTCGTCTGTTCGGACGGCGTGATGAAGTCTCCCATAGCACGAGGGCCGGGATGACCCGGCCCTCGCCAGCAGACTGGTGTCAGGGACGTCTCATCCTTGGCCGATGTTGATCAAGCACTGCCTGAGCGTACCCTCGTCGACGTACCCGTTCCAGATGTTCTGCACTTTTCCGGATCTGTCGATGAGCACGATCTCAGGTGGGTAGTTTACCTGCAGTAGCAGGGAAAGGTCGCCGTAAGCCACCGGGTTCCTGTAGTCGTACGCCAGGAACGTGTAGCCAGGGAAGTCCACCTGCAGCGACTTGAACGTGTCCAGCACCTTGGCGTCGTCCACACTGCCCGGCACATAGAACAGGATGGCGATGGGGCGAGCTTCCCCCATGGCGACGATGAATTCTTCCGGTGTCTCCTGGGTGGACGCCACCTGCGTCTGCAGGACACCGGCGACCGCTCTACCGACTGACTGAGGGGCGGTGGTGCGAGTAGTCTTCGCTGCGGTCGTACTGGTGGGACTCCCGCCTCCACCACACGCCGCCAGCAAGACGGCAAGACCAAGTGCCAGGACGAGGACAAGTACCCACTGTCTGATTCGAACCGTCATCTCAAACCTTCCCAACAAAAATGCTCCACCTTGCCGTGTCTGACGGGCGCTTGAACCTGCCGAAGCAGGTGGGTGGCAGTCCCTGATTGGCTACTCGCCGTTCAGGCGAACATGGCCTCCCAAGCGTGGTGTGTTGGCTCAAGTTGAAGCCAGATCACGCACAAGGTCGAGCACCCGGAGGGTACCACAGCGACCGGTGGCCAGCAACGCCACCAAGCCGGCCTCTGCGTCCTTCACACCGTGGCCTTCACCCCATTATTCGGCGTTTTTGGCGAAGGACTTGAGCGCCCTCGGCGAGCGGTGGCCGGCGTGCCGGCTAGACGGTTCTGATACGCAACTCTCGCAGTTGCTCGGCGGAGACTCTCGAAGGGGCTTCGGTGAGCGGGCACGAGCCGCTCGCCGTCTTCGGGAAGGCGATGACCTCCCGGATGGAGTTCTCTCCGGCCATCAGCATGACCGTCCGATCGAGACCGAGCCCAATGCCCCCGAGAGGCGGGATCCCATAGGCCATGGCTTCCACTAGAAAGCCGAACTTGACCTTAATGTCTTCCTCGGTGAGGCCGAGAGCCTCGAATACCGCCTCCTGCAGATCGGGTTCGGAGATGCGGATAGAGCCGCTACCCAGCTCCACTCCGTTCAGCACGAGATCGTAGGCATAGGTGCCCAGCTCCAGCGGCTTCTCTTTGAGGTCCTCCAACCGTTCCACCCGGGGCTTCGTGAACGGGTGATGCTGAGCCTTCAGCCGCTGCTCCTTCGCGTCGTATTCGAACATGGGAAAGTCGACCACCCAGAGGAACTGCCAGCCCTGTCGCTCGACACCGAGGCGGTTCGCGAGGGACAGGCGCAGGGCGCCCAGACTGGGCTCGGCGACGCTCTTGCTGTCGGCCACGAATAGCAGGAGATCTCCCGGTCCTCCGGACAGTCTCTCGATGAACGACCGCGTCTGCGCTTCACCCACGACCTTGAGGAGCGGCGACCGCATGCCACCATCGGCGTCCAGCCACACGGGCAACAGCCCCTGAGCCCCGAAGACGGCCGCCTCTGCAGCCAGGTCGTCGACGTCCTTTCGGGACAAGGAGGCCGCTCCTTCCGCCCGGATGCCTCTCACTACACCGCCCTTGGCCACCGCCTCGCTGAAGACCCGGAACCCGGTCGTGCCGGCAATGTCGCTGACATCCACGATCTCCATGGCGAAGCGCAGATCCGGCTTGTCGCTGCCGAAGCGGGCCATGGCTTCTTTGTAGGTGAGGCGCGGGAACGGACGGACCAGATCGACGCCGAGGGTCTCCTTGAAAGCCGCGGCGAACATCTCCTCCACGGTGTTCTGGATGTCCTCTTCGTGAACAAAACTCATCTCGATGTCGATCTGGGTGTGCTCGGGCTGACGGTCGGCCCGCAGGTCCTCGTCGCGGAAGCACCGGGCGATCTGGTAGTAGCGCTCGAACCCGGCGATCATGAGAAGCTGCTTGAAGAGCTGCGGCGACTGCGGGAGAGCGTAGAACTCGCCGAGTTGCAGCCGGCTCGGCACCAGGAAGTCCCGCGCCCCCTCCGGCGTGCTCTTGGTGAGGATGGGGGTCTCCACGTCGATGAAGCCCTGATCTCCCAGGTATCTGCGTACAGCCTGGACCACCTGGCTGCGCAGCATCAGGTTGTGGAACATCTTGGGGCGGCGGAGATCGATATAGCGATACTTGAGGCGCAGCGTCTCGTCGACGTCCAGGTCGTCCTCGGGGAAGAACGGAGGAGTATCCGCGGCCGCGAGAACGGCCAGGTCGTCGAGGACTATCTCCACTCTACCCGAGGCGATGTTCGGGTTGACTCGGTCGGCCGACCGGGGGACGACCTCGCCCACGCCCCACATCACGTACTCGCTGCGCAGTTCTTGGGCACGACTGTGCAGGCCCGGATCCTTGGTGGCCTCCACCACGAGCTGGACGATTCCCGTCCGATCGCGCAGGTCGACGAAGATCAGGCCTCCATGGTCGCGGCGACGGTGGACCCATCCGGCCGCCTTGACCCGTTGCCCGACGAGGCTCTCGTTGATCGAACCGCACCACTCATCCCTGTAAGCCACCTGAACCTCTTCCTCCCGTCTCAGACGCCGGCGGCCGGCAGCCCGGCGGCAGCCGCTTGGACCACCGCGAGCGCTTCCTTGCGCGCCATCTGCTCCTCGTCTCCCGCGGCGAGGTCACGGAGTGTCACCGTGCCGGCTGCCAACTCCGCCTCGCCGACGATAATCGCGTAACGAGCTCCGCTCCTGCCCGCCTGCTTCATCTGCCCCTTTGGGCTCCGCCCCATGTAGTCAAGTTCCACGGCTACGCCCAGTGAGCGCAGTTCGTGAGCCAAGCCGAACACTGCATCCCGTGTCTTCTCGCCAACGCTCACGAGATAGGCGATGGGAGCGGCCTCGGTCGGAACCTTTCCGGCGGAACGAGCTACGGCCAGCAGGATCCTCTCCAGGCCGGTGCCGAATCCCACTCCAGGAGTCTCGGGGCCCCCGATGGCAGCCACAAGATCGTCGTACCGCCCTCCCCCACCGATGCCCGACTGCGCACCGAGCGCGGAGGACTGGAACTCGAAGGTGGTCCGGGTGTAGTAGTCCATGCCTCGCACCAGCGTGTGATCCTCCACGAAAGTGATGCCTTGGGCTTCCAAACCGATCTTGACCCGAGCGTGATGTTCCGCGCACCGCTCGCAGAGGTAGTCAGAAAGGCGAGGTGCGTTCTCGAGAGCCGTGGCGCAGGTCGGCACCTTACAGTCGAAGGTGCGGAGAGGGTTGATACGCGCCCGCTCGCGGCACTCGCCGCACAGTTCCCCTTCTCGCGCCTCGAGATACTCCCGGAGGGTGCGCGAGTAACCGGGGCGACACTCCTTGCAGCCCATGGAGTTGAGCTTCAGCACGATGCCGCCCAGCCCGAGTTCGTCGTAGAGTGCAGCCAGCACACCGATGACCTCCGCGTCAAGTTCCGGCGCCTCTGACCCGAAGGCCTCGACTCCGAGCTGGTAGTGCTGGCGGTAGCGGCCGGACTGCGGGCTCTCGTAGCGGAACATGGCTGCGTGATAGTAGAGCTTCACCGGATGGGGCAGCGTGTGCATGCCGTGCTCCACATAGGCCCGGCATACCGGTGCGGTCCCCTCCGGGCGCAGAGTCATGCTGCGTCCGCCTAGGTCCTCGAAGGTGTACATCTCCTTGCGCACAATGTCCGTCGAGTCTCCTACGCCCCGGCTGAAGAGACCGGTGTCCTCGAAGGTCGGAGTGTCGATGCGCCGGTAGCCGTACCGAGCGAACACCGACTCGGCGGTCGCGACAACCCAGCGACGTACCGTCTGCTGGTCGGGAAGGACGTCGTACGTCCCCTTGGGAGCTGTGAACCCCTCAGCCATCGGCCCTCAGGCCGGCGAGGAACGGGTTGCCCGCAAGTTCCTCGCCAAGCGTCGTGGATTCCATGTGACCAGGAAATACCCGCGTCTGCGCCGGGTATGTCTTGACCAGCCGGGATATCGACGAGAGCAGTTGCGCAAAATCGCCTCCGGCGAAGTCGGTGCGGCCCACAGAGCGCCGGAACAGGAGGTCGCCGCAGAAGAGAGCGCCGCCGATCTCGAATGTGACGTCACCGGGCGTATGCCCCGGCGTCGCTATGACGGTCGCGGTCATGTCGCCGACCGCGATGATGCTGCCGTCCCCGACAACAACCACACCCGAATCATGGACCGCCGGAATGGGGTAGCCCGTGGCCGAACACCCTTGCCTTCCCGACAGCACCGGCGCCACCTCGTCGGAGCAGTAGACCGTCGCTCCCGTGGCCTCCGCGAGGCCCTTCACGCCGTCCACATGATCGAAGTGACCATGGGTCACCAGAATCGCCTCCACCCGCAAGCCCTTTGTCTCGGCTACTCGCGCAAGGCGTTCCGGCTCCCCGCCGGGATCGACGGCGCAGGCCCTGCCGGCGTCGTCTGAGACCAGGTAGCAGTTTGCCTGCAGCGGCCCCACGGGGACGCACAGTATGTCCATGAGCAGATCCTCTCTTACGGTGTCTGGAGAGAGGCCAGACCGGCTCACCTCCGGCAGGCAATTCTACCAGAGCAGGACTTGGAGGCAGGGCCTGGACCCGTGCACGGCCGAGGGCGACCGGCCGCCCACGGTCGGTGTTCGCGCCACCCTGCGTCTGGAGGACGCCGACTCTCCTAGTGTGGCGTCACCCGGTATGCGTCGTAGACGGTGTCGATGCGTCGTAGCCGCTGCAGGACGGTCTCCAGATACTCCATCTCTGCTACCTCGAATACGAAACGGTCTTTGACCATGTTGTTGCGTCCGACGCGGCACTCGGCGGCCAGGATGTTCACTCCGCTCTCGCTGAGAGTGCGGGAGATATCCTCGAGAAGATGGTTGCGGTCGTACGCCTCGATCTGGATCTCCACACGCAGCGGGGTCTTCCCCAGGGAGTCCCAGTGCACCGCCGCAAAGCGCTCCGGGTTCTTCTCGAGGTTCTTGACGTTCGGACAGTCCCTGCGGTGCACGGTGATTCCCCGCCCGAGCGAGATATAGCCCACCACGTCATCACCCGGGACCGGCCGGCAGCACTGGGGCAAGCGGATCGCCACGTCGTCCACTCCCTCCACATGGATGCCGAGCATGCTTCCGGAGGGGGCCTCCCGGGCCTCTCGAGGCACAGACGGTGGAGCCGATGCAGCTTGGACTTCCTGGGTCACTGGATTGAGCATCTGGATGATCCGGGTGACCACATGCTGAGGGCTGACCTTGCCCGATCCGACGGCTGCGAAGAACTCCTCTTTCTTCGTGTGGTTCGTCTCCTTCATCACCTCGGCGATCATGTCCGAGCCGATGAGGCGTTGAGCGGGCAGTCCCTGCTTGCGGAAGGCCTCGAGTAGGGCCTCTCGACCCAGATGCTCGGCGTCCTCGCGCCTCTCCTTGTTGAACCACTGTCGGATCTTGTTGCGGGCTCCGGAGCTGGCCACGAACTGAAGCCAGTCCCGGGACGGGCCGGGCGCCGTCTTCGATGTGAGGATCTCGACGATGTCCCCGGATTGCAGCTTATAGGTGAGCGGGACGATGTGGCCGTCCACCTTCGCGCCCGTGCAGTGGTGACCCACGTCGGTGTGGATGGCGTAGGCGAAGTCGACCGGAGTGGACCCCACCGGCAGCCGCTTGACCTCGCCTTTGGGCGTGAACACGTATACGTCGTCGTGGAAGAGGTCGATCTTCAGCGACTCCATGAACTCGCCGGCGTCTTTCGTCTCCGACTGCCAGTCCATGATCTGGCGGAGCCACTGCAGCTTCTCGTCCTGCGCGTCGGACTTCTGCCCTCTGCCGCTCCTGTCCTTGTACATCCAGTGAGCTGCGATGCCATACTGCGCCGTCTCGTGCATGTGGTACGTGCGGATCTGAATCTCGAGGGGCTTGCCCTGCGGCCCGATGACCGTCGTGTGCAACGACTGGTACATGTTGGCCTTCGGCATGGCGATGTAGTCCTTGAACCGGCCCGGCAGGGGCTTCCACAGAGAGTGGATAACGCCGAGCGCTGCGTAGCAGTCCTTCACCGAATCGACGAGCACGCGGAGCGCGGTCAGGTCGAAGATCTCGTTGAACTCCTTGCCTTTGCGTACCATCTTGTCGTAGATGGAGTAGAAGTGCTTGGCCCGGCCGGAGATCTCCGCCTCGACGTTGAAGCCCTTCAGTTCCTGGTCGAGGATGGCCCGGGCTTCCTCCATGTCCTTCTCCCGGTCGGCCCGGCGTTGGGCCACCATGTGCTGGATCTCTGAGTACTTCCGAGGGTGTAGGGTCTGGAAAGCAAGGTCCTCCAGTTCCCACCGCACCGATTCGATCCCGAGACGATGGGCCAGGGGAGCGTAAACCTCGAGGGTCTCCTTGGCCTTCTCGAGTTGTTTCTCCTTGCCCAGGTAGTGCAGAGTCCGCATGTTGTGCAGGCGATCGGCCAGCTTTATGAGGATCACCCGTACGTCTCGAGCCATCGCAATGATCATCTTGCGGATGTTCTCGGCCTGCTCTTCCTCCACTGAGCGGAACTGCATCTGCGACAGCTTGGTGACCCCGTCAACCAGCAGGGCCACTTCGTCGCCGAATTGGTCCCTCACCTCCTCGAGCGAGACCTCGGTGTCCTCCACCACGTCATGGAGGAGGGCCGCGGCCAGAGTGGCGCTGTCGAGTCTGAGTTCGGCGCAGACGTCCGCCGTGCCCACCGGATGATTGATATACGGTTCGCCGCTGGCCCGCAGCTGGTGCTGGTGCTGGGAGGACGCCACCCTGAAGGCGCGTACGATGAGATCACGATCGAAACCCGGGTTGTATTTCTCGACCTTGGCCAGGATCCGTTCGAGCAGCTCCTCAGGCGACGGCATCTGCCCCGCATAGGCAACAGGGCCCGTCTTCTTGCCGGGAGCCGAGGGCCGGCCGGTCTCTAGAGGTTCTGGCACAGTCTGAAGCACTCCTCATATTCAGCTTCCGCGTCGGCGTAGGCCGGCACGTTGCGTGTGTCTAGTTTAGCCTCTCCCGCTCCCGGGAGGTCCGCACGCAGCTCTCTCAGGATGGCGAGGGCTCGTTCGAGGGCGCCGCAGCCCAGTGCCACCTTCCCTTCCTCCCAAGCAAGTGTGGCCGCCCTGGCAAAGACCTCCTCCTCTTGCGTCTCCGCCCCCTCGCGTTGCAGCGCTTCGAGCGCCCTGTAGACACACACCATCGCGAACCGCGGGTGCACGAGGTAGCGGAGGAGTCTGGCTGTGGTCTCCCGCTCCTCGCGTCCATAGTAGAGGTGGATGTTGGTACCGGCGCCGGCGGCCTTCTCCATGACCCTCACATGCTCACTGCGATACGGCGGATCCGCGGCCACTATATGAACCCGGTCGCTCGCTAACTGGGGCAACCTGGCTATGAGGTCCCATTCCGTCACCAGCACAGTGGCTTCTTCCATGTGCTCCACAGCGCCGCACGCTCCGGCCACTGTCGCGCAGGCCAGTCCACCGGGACAGAGGTCGGCGAAAGGAAGAGAGCGCCGGGCCTCGGCGAGCATGTGCGGGACGGAACAGCCGGCCACCAATGTCTGCTCTCCCGTGCCCAACACCTGAGCAAGAGCGCTGAGGCGGCCCGGTCGATCGCGCAGGTCCCGGGCAACCGGCATCGACAGACCGGCAGGCGGAGGCGACGCCGACCCCGGCATCTGCGCTGCGCACGCCGCAGCCCCCAGGTCGCTCCGCCACGAGGAACAGCCCGGTCCGCATTCCAGGAAGGGCGCATCCCCTGTGCGGCTCTCCCCAGGCGGAGCGGTCACACGCTCTATGACGAACTCCGGCCGAAGCGATCCCTGCCAGGAATCAACCCGGAACTGCACCCCGACTATGCGCCCGGTCCCGTCGGCCTCGAGAGACGCCGCTTCCTTGCCGAGCCCGAAACCGATACCCCGAGCCCGGGCCCCATCGACCTTCACCATACAGCGCAGGTGTGACCCGTCTCGAGTGGTCTCCGCCTGCAGCAGGTCGGCTCCAACCAGCATCAATCGAGGTTTCGGATTACCACTTCCGAACGGTCCCAGAGAGTTCAGGGCAAGCGCCGTGTCGGCGGTGACGTCTTCCCCGCGTAGCACACCGTCGCTGCGGAAGGTCGGAATGAGGTCCTTCGGATGAAGCAGCGTGGACACGTGACGCTCGATGGCGGCTCGGAAGTCGTCGACCCGCTCTGCCTCGAGCGTGAGTCCGACTGCCTGGGGATGCCCTCCATATACGGTCAGGTGCTCGGCGCAGGCGGTGAGACCCTGCATGATGTCGTACCGTCCGATACTTCGCCCCGATCCCTTGGCCACCCCCTCTCTCACCCCGAGGAGGATGGCCGGACGGTGATAGCGCTCCACCAGCCGCGCCGCCACTATGCCCACCACACCCTCGTGCCACTCGCTGCCGGCAAGCACGATGATGGGCGGGGGCTCACCGGCGCCGTCCAACCGCTTCACAGCCTGCTCGAGGATCTCGCGTTCCACGTCCTGCCGAGCCCCATTCAACTCATGCAGCTCCTGGGCGAGGCAGGCCGCCTCTCCCTCGTCCTCCGTCAGCAGAAGCCGTAGCGGCGGGGACGGATCGGCCAGCCGACCGGCCGCGTTGAGCCGCGGCGCCAAGCGGTACGCAACGCTCGAGGAATCGGTCGAGCCCGTGCACCCGGAGACCGCCGCCAAGGCCCTCAGCCCCGTACGCTGCCCGATGGCCACCAGCTTGAGGCCCTCGCGGACGTAGTAGCGGTTCTCTCCGACAAGGGCGGCCAGGTCGGCGATCGTACCGATGGCGACGAGATCGAGCAGAGGCCGCAACTCCTTGGGAAGCTCGGTGGGCCGCGCCCCCGACCGCAGCACATGCAGCCCGTGCAGCACTTTCAGAACCAGGCCGACTCCGCACAGATTCCCGTGAGGGTAGTCGCCTGCAACGGAGTGGATGAGGTGGCAGTCGGGCAATACCGGTCCGGGCTGATGGTGGTCGACGACCACCACCTCCAGGCCCTGCCGCCTGGCGAGAGCGACCTCGTCGGGGTAGTTGACCCCGCAGTCCACGGTGATGAGCAACGCCGGGCCGGCTGCGGCTATGCTCTCCACGGCCATCGTGGACAGGCCGTAGCCTTCCCTGAAACGGCTGGGAAGGTACCACTCCGCCTCGATCCCGAGCGCGCGTAGCCCGAGAACCATGGCGGCCGTGGCGGTGATGCCATCGGCATCGTAGTCACCGTGCACGACCACCCTGCCGCCGTGGTCGATGGCGTGGGAAATCGCCTTGACCGCCCCTCGCATGTGCGCGAACAAGAAGGGGTCGGGGATACGGGGATCGCCGTCGATGAAGCGGCGGGCCTCTACCGGGTCGGCGAGCCCCCGGCCGGCCAACACCATGGCGGCCGCCGGCGGCAGCCCCAGGGCTTTCGCCAGTTCGTGGGCCGCCCCCCAGGAATAGGGGTTGAGTCTCCAGCGAGTGTCTTCGGATACCAGAGGCACAGTCATCTCAAGGCACACTATAGCTGGCGGAGAGGACGGACCGCCGCCGACCGAGCCCGGTCAGAGACGCCCCGACCGGACGATCGCCCATATCAGCCACACCCCGAACAGCAGTGACAGCGCGAAGCCGGGGATCCCCCAGACCGAGACTCCGCCCAGATGCGGCCCTTCGTCGATGAGGATCCCAATTGCGGTGCTCGTTACCCCGATGGCGATGGTGATGAGGGCCATGACCAGTCGGTTGGTGATGACATCCAAGCGGTGGGTGAAGTTCTCCAGACCTGTATGCCGGAACCGGATCTCCAGCTCGCCGGCCCGCATCTCGTCGAGGAGGTCGTGGATCTGGAGAGGATAGTCGCGGACGACCTGTGCGTATTCCGCCGCATACCGCTGCGCCCTGTCCGCCAGATTGCGCGGGTCGAACCGGCGCCGTTTCAGTTCGCCGGCATATCGCCGTCCCATCTCGAAGATATCCAGATCCGCGTACAGGTTCTTGACCACCCCCTCCATGGTGAGCAGGGCCTTGTCGAGAAGGAGGAACCGGCTGGGAAGACGAAGCCTGAGGGAATAGACGATGTCGAACACCTGATGTAGCAGGGCGCCCATATCGACATTGCGCGACGACATCCCGAAGTAGCGGCTGAAGCCCTCTTCGATGGCCTGAGTGACGAGATCGTCGCTCGAGGGGCTCCACTCCATCCCCAGGCGGCGAAGAGAACGCTTGATACCGGGAATGTCTGAGTCCATGACGTGCAAGAACAGGCGAACACCCTCCTCGAGATCCTCACTCCGAAGGAACCCCGCGGTCCCGAAATCGAACAAAGCCAGGCGCCCTTCGCCCAGATAGGCGATGTTGGCGGGATGGGGATCGCCGTGAAAGAAGCCGTCCTCGAGGATCTGTTTGAACCAACAATCCGCAACAGCGGCCGCTATGACCTTCCGCTCTTCGTCGGGCAGCGCCGCCACCGCTGCGCTGTTGAGAGTGGGGCCTTCGATGCGCTCCATCGTGAGCAGCCGGCTGCTGGTGTAGCCCCAGTGGATCCTTGGAATGCGTACCGCCTCGTGCCCTTCGAAGTTCCTGGCGAACCGCTCCGCATTCCTGGCTTCAAGGATGTAGTCGAGTTCTCGCGCGATGGAACGGGCGAACTCCTGCACCACCGCTGTGGGAGAGAAACCGATATCCAGCCGACCTTCCGTGAATTGGGCCATCTGAAAGAGGACGTCGATATCCCTGCGTATCTGGCGCTGGGCGCTCGGGCGCTGGACCTTGACCACCACCCGCTCCCCTCCGGGCAACACCGCACCGTGCACCTGGCCTATCGACGCTGAGGCAAGCGGTTCCAGCTCGAAGCTTTCGAAGGCCTGCTCCACGGCGAGGCCGAGTTCCTGCTCGATCACTTGCCGTACGACCGCTGGCTCGAGAGGCGAGACCGCGTCCTGTAGCTTCACCAATTCGAGCACGATGTCGGCGGGGAGGATGTCCGGACGGGTGCTCAGCAACTGACCGAACTTGACGAAGGTAGGACCCAGTTCGTCGAACATCTCCCTGATATGACGCCCGCGCTGGGCCACGGGTGGCGGGCTCACCCGCCGCCAATGGCGAAGGCGCGGGAGGAACGGGTGACGTTCGACGAAGTAACCGAACCCGTGTCTGAAGGCGGCCTCGGAGACTTCGCGGATCCGCTCGAGATTGCGGATACGGGAGAACAGGCCGGGGTGTCTTACCGGAGTGGGCGCCACGCCGCGTCGTGGTCGACTGGCCAGGGGAACGGAGCCGCCGTCGGCCTAGTCGCCGAGATCGGCGCCACCCTCCGCAGGCGGCTCTGCCGCCTCCGGGAGGTGCTCCAGAAGGGCAACGCGGTGCTCAAGTCGGCGCAACCGCACCTCCAGTTCCTCGACCTCCCTCCGGCTTACGAGCCCCAGTTCGTGCATCGCGCTCTGAATCGACGAATCGGCCCTCTTCACGGCCGATCGGGCCTCATCGCGGGTACGGGCGACCAGCTTGTCGATGAGGTCGCGGCCCTCCTCGCTGCTCAGCTCTCCCCGGCGCACGAACTCGTCGACGAGTTCCTGCACCCGATCCTTGGTGAAGGCCGCCGCCCCCACTCCGACCAAGAACGTCCGTTCGATCAAGTCGCGGATACTCTGACCACTCTCACTCACAGCATCCTCCTTCCGGCTGGACGTGCGCGGCGATCACTTGCCCGGAGGCCGCTTGGACCCAGATTTCCTCTTTGCGGTGCGGCCTTGTGCGCCACCCTGCTTCGGTCGTGGCTTACTGCCTCCCGCCGGCCCGGTCTTGCGACCCGGCCGGGATGCGGCCGAGGCGCCCTGCCTCCCGCCACCGTCGCCCGATACAGCTTCTTCAATGACCACCGTCGGACCGCCGGCGCCGGCCAGAGCCAGGCGTTTACGGTACCGGGGCTCGCGCGATTTCCACAGGACCGCCAGCGGGGACGCGACGAAGAACGAGGAGTACGTCCCGGTGAGCACCCCTATGGTAAGCGCGAAAGCGAAGTCCTTCAGGGTCGGCCCGCCGAAGACGAGGATCGCCAGCAGCGGCAGGAGCAGCGCCACGGTGGTGTTGATGGACCGGCCGAGTGTCTGCCTGATGGAGAGATCCACCATCTCGCCGTAGGTCTCCCGCTTCATGAGCAGGGTGTTCTCCCGGATCCGGTCGAACACGATGATCGTGTCGTGGACCGAGTACCCCAGGATCGTGAGTATGGCGGCGACCGTCGCTGTGGTTACCAACCTGTTGGTGGCCGAGTAGATGCCGAGGGTCAAGCCGACGTCATGCAGCAACGCGACGATGGCCGGGAGGGCGAACTTGAACTCGAACCGGAAGGTCAGGTACCCGATGATCGCCACGATGGCGATCGCGCAGGCGATGAACGCCCGGTTGGTGGTGGACTGGCTGAAGCTCCCCGCCACCTGCTCCTGCCCCACGGCGCTGGCGTCCGTGCCGAACCGGCTGTCGAGAGCAGCAAGAACGGCCTTGGCCTGCGTGGACTCCTGTTCCGGGGTGTCGGCCCGGAAGGTGATCATGAAGCTGTGCGTGCCGCTTGCACCAGTGATCTCCTGGACCACGGGCTCTTTTACCCCTTGGGCGTCGACGACGGAACGCACCTGGTCCACGGTAGCCTGCTGTTCGAGACCCACCTCCATCCTGGTCCCGCCTTTGAAGTCGATGCCGAAGTCGAGACCCACTGCGAAGATGGTGACGACGGCAAAGACCGTGACCAATCCGAGCGATCCCAGGAACCACCAGCGGTAACGCATGAACGGGTAGATCTTCCACTTCTTGGTGGCGTCGGAGTGGAGGCCCAGCAACCTCTTGCTGCGGAACGGCCGCCAGCCGGAGAGGAGAACAAGCATGGAGCGGGTAACGAGGACGGCCGTGAACATCGAAAGCACGACACCAATGCCGAGTGTGAGGGCGAAACCCTTGATGCCCCCACTCGCCGCCCAGAAGAGGATGACGGCCGTGATGACCGTGGTCATGTTGCAGTCGAACACGGCCCTGAAGGCCTTCTTGAAGCCCGCAGACGTGGCTGCCCCGATGGTCTTCCCGGCTGCCACTTCATCCCGCATGCGGGCGAAGATGAGCACGTTGGCATCCACCGCCATCCCCAACGTGAGTATCATCCCGGCGATGCCGGGCAGGGTCATCGTCACCCCGATCGCGTTCAGGATACCTATGAACAAGACCCCGTAGATGATGAGGGCGACACTCGCGACAACGCCGAGCAGGCGGTAGTAGGCGATTATGAACACCATCACCAGCAGCAGGCCGATGGCACCAGCGAGAAGTGCCTGGTTCAGCGCCGACTGGCCGAGCGTGGCGCCGATGCTGTTCTGACTGACCGGCACCAGGTCTACCGGCAGAGCCCCGGTGTTGAGGACCAGGGCAAGGTCCTTGACCTCATCCATTGTGAACGATCCGGTGATCTCAGCGTTGCCGCTGGGGATCTCCTCCAGCACGCGCGGAGCCGACTTGACCTCTCCGTCGAGGACGATGGCGAGGAGCTGGTCCTGCCCGGTGATCTGGGCGCGCTCAGCAAGCGTCTTGGTGATGGCGGCGAAGGCCTTCTTACCCTCGTCGTTGAAGCTCATGTCCACCTTGGGCTTGCCGTACTGGTCGTATCCGACCCCGGCGCTCTTCAGCATGCCTCCGGTGACGGCAGGCTTGGCGGTGACGATATACCAGCGATCGGAGGCCGAAGTGGTGTCCGTCCGGCTGGGCCAGTGAATGAGTTCGGTCCCCACGGGAAGGTCCTCGGCCTTGGAGACCCCGGCCGCCTGGAGTGCTTCCTCCTGGGTCATGTAGGCGGTGCCGAAGTCCTTGACGTCGAAGAACTCGAGTTGTGCCGTTTTGCCGATGATCTGGAGGGCCTGCTCCTGGTTGCTGACCCCCGGCAGTTGCACGCTTATTTTGTCAGAGCCCTGCCGCTGGATCTCTGGTTCCGCGACTCCGAGTTTGTTGACGCGGTCCTGGATGATCTTGACCGTCTGGTCCATCTTGTCGCTCGAAACAGGCTCGCCGCTCCTCGTGTGCGCTTCCAGGACGACGGACAGGCCTCCCTGCAGGTCCAAGCCGAGATTGGTCTTCTCTCCCAGGGGAAAGGCCTGCCAGGCAAAGACGCCCAGCAGGACAGCGACCAAGATCAGAATCCCTGCATCACGCTTGACTCTGGACAACAGTCCACCTTCCTACCAGCGGTTCGATCGAATGTCGGACCGCAAACCGCGGAGACGGGCGCCCCCGCGGTGATCGTTCATATTTCAGTGCTTGTGTTCGTCGTCGTCGCCGGAGTTCTCGGTCTCGTCCGAGTCGTACGCGGCGTCATCCGAGTCGTACACTGCGTCGTCGGCCGGTTCCTCGACGGGCTCGTCGACAAACTCGTCCTCAGCGGGTTCTATCTCGGCGGCGGGACGCCTGCCCCGCGTCGAGCGCGTCGGGGAGACGGCCTTGGCCTCGCTACGGTCTCGGATGATCTCCGACACGGCGCGGCGGTTGATCTTGATGGTGACGCCTTTCGCTATCTCCACCTCGATCACGTTGTCGTCGACCCGCTTGACCGTCCCGTACATCCCGGCTGCGGTAATAATGGTGTCGCCCTTCTTCAGAGAATTCAGCAGTTCCGCGTGGGCTCTGCGCTGCCTCTGCTGCGGGCGGATCGCCATGAAGTAGAAAATGGCGATGAAGGCCACCACATAGATAATCAACATATAGCTGGACAAGTATCCTCCTTAGGTCATTGACCGCCCGCCCTGCAGCAGACGGGAAAGAACCCCAACACATGCAACGCTTTATCTTACCAAAAATGCAGCATTGAGACCGCTTCTGAACGCCGCGAAACGGCCATCTTGGACAGCCTGTCTGGCCTCTGCTACGAGGCGGCTGAGATAGGTCAGATTATGCTCTGTGAGCAGGATTACTCCGAGAATCTCCTTCTGCATGAAGAAGTGTCGGATGGCCCCCCGCGAGAACTGAGTGCAGGCCGGACACGGGCAGGCGGGGTCGAGCGGTTCGATGGAGGAGGCGTGTTCCGCATTGCGCAGATTCAACTTCCCCACAGAGGTGAACGCGGTGCCCATGCGAGCCGTGCGGGTGGGTAACACGCAGTCGAAGAGGTCCACCCCGCGCGCTATCACCTCCACCAGGCCCTCCGGATCGCCTATGCCCATGAAGTAGCGTAGCCTGTCGGCGGGGAGCAGCGAGGTGGCCAGCGACGTGGTCTCCAGCATGGCGTTGCGGTCCTCCCCCACCGTCAACCCGCCGATGGCGTAGCCGGGGAAGCCGATGTCCTGCAGGCGCTCGGCGCTCGCTTTTCGCAACCGGGGGCTGACGCCGCCCTGCATGATTCCCAGCAACATCTGGGGACCGTCGGTACCCACGCCTTCTTGGGCTTGGTGCGCCGTCTTGCAGCGTCCAGCCCAGACCGAGGTGCGCCGTACGGCGTCGGCCACCTCAGCCTCGGTGGCAGTTCCCGGTGGGCATTGGTCGAAGCACATGATGAAGTCCGCCCCCAGGGCCTGCTGCTCCGCCATCGCGCGTTCCGGCGTGAACACGTGCTTCGAACCGTCGTAGATGGAGCGGAAGGCGACACCGCTGTCGTCCATCTTCGCGGTGTCTCGGAGACTGAACACCTGGTAACCGCCGCTGTCGGTGAGGAGCGGACCGTCCCACTGCATGAACCGATGCAGTCCGCCGAGGTGCCGCACGGTGTCACTGCCGGGCCTCAGGGACAGGTGATACGTGTTCGCAAGCACGATCTGCGCCCCCACCGCCCGCAGACGTTCGGGCGTCATGGCCTTCACGGTACCCTTGGTGCCGACCGGCATGAAGCACGGCGTGCGGACCACCCCGCGGGGTGTCTCTATAAACCCCGCCCGGGCTTCCCCATCCTGGGCCTCCACGGTGAAGGGGAAGTCCGGCAACCCGTCAAACGTCCGCATCGCGCGCCTCCGCCAGCATCGTATCGCCGAAACTGAAGAACCTGTACCCCGTGGCGATAGCCTCCGCGTACGCCTCCCGCAGCCTCTCCACCCCGACGAACGCCATGGTGAGAGCAAGCACGGTGCTGTGGGGCAGATGGAAGTTGGTGACGAGAGCGTCGACCGCCCTGAACGTGTAACCAGGCGTGATGTAGATCCGGGTGGAGCCTGCGATACCTCCGCCTGGTCCGGCTCCAACGGCGGCGAACGGCTCCGCTTGCCCTGGTCTCGTGGGAGCGACGACTGCCCCACCAGCCGGGGCCGCCATTCCCGCGTCGTCCAGCAAGCCCAGGACGGCCAGACTTTCGAGTACCCGGGTGGCCGTCGTCCCTACCGCCACCAGTCGTCGACCCTCGGCTTTTGCCGTCCGCAGCAGGCGCAGCGTGACCTCGGGAACCGAGAATGCCTCCCGGTGAATCCTGTGGTCCTCCACCTTCTCCTCCCGAATGGGCTGGAACGTGTCCAACCCCACGTGGAGAGTGACATAGGCCTCGTCCACACCGGCACCGCGCAGGCGTTCGAGCAGAGCCCGAGTGAAGTGGAGCCCGGCTGTGGGCGCTGCGGCCGATCCCGGTGCCGCGGCGTATACAGTCTGATATGACGACGCATCCGAGGGGTAGGTCTTGATATACGGGGGCAGCGGCAGCCGGCCGTGACTTTCCATGACATCCAGGAGCGACCTGCCGTCCTCCGACTCGACCGCCCAGCGGCCCTCCCCCAGGTTCTCGGCGAGCACAAGCCCCTCGCCCGCTCCCACGACGACTTCCTCACCCTCTCTCAGCCTGTGTGAGGGACGGGCCAGCGCTTCCCAGCGTTCGATTCCTCTCTGCGCGGCAAGCGGGTGCAGGAAGAGCAGTTCCACCTTGCCCCCGGTGGCGCGACGGGCCGCTACCCGCGCGGCCAGGACCTTGGAGTCGTTGAACACCAGCGTATCCCCGGGCTTGAGGATATCCTCTAGATCGGAAAACACCCGATGCTCCCGCCCTCCCGAGGCGGACAGACGCATGAGACGGCAGGAATCCCGGGGCTCCACCGGTTCCTGCGCGATCAGGCCCTCTGGGATGGCAAAATCGAGTTCCGCGAGACGCACGGCGATCACCGGGCCCGACCGCATACCAGCGGGATCATCGGCGGTTGATGAAGTGGAGGACGACCGACAGGACGATGCTCGCCACGATCATGAACCCGATGGGCACGATGACGGTAACGTTCTTGTCCCTGTACACCCAGGTTCCGGGCGCGTGGGTCCAGCCGAGCTTGGCGAAAAGGATCAACAGCCCGCCGATCACTACGATGCCCGCCCCCACCCCCAAGAGGATCTTGCCGACGGTCTCAAGACCCACGGTAACGCTCCCATTCGGATAGCAGGCACCCGCAGTACTTTTGCCGGTAGATTCCCCATTCACGCGAAAGGCGCCGAGATTCCGTGTACCGCGGGCGCAGGTCCTCGTACAGGAACTCCACGCCGTATCGCGCCGCCGCTTCGGCACCGGTCTCCCGTATGGCCTCGTGATCCTGGTACGGGCTGATGGACAAGGTGCTGGAGAAGGCGTCGCAGCCCCTCGCCACCGCCTCCGCCGCCGCGCGGGCCAGTCGCTGCCCGATGCACCTGCGGCATCGCGAACCCTCGCCCGGTACCACCTCGGCGAACCAGGCCGCCGGGTCATAGGCGTAGTCTTCCACCATCTCCACACCGGTGAACAGCGCTACGTCCTCTGCCCCTGTGGCTCTACGTCGCCATTCGAGGAGTGGATGGATGTTCGGGTTGAAGAAGAGGCCCGTGACCTCGACCCCACGCTCCGTCCAGAACGGAATGGTGGCACTGGCACAGGGACCGCAACAGGTATGGAGCAGCAACCTCATCGACCGACCGGCGTCTCCGCCGCACCTACCCGAAGAGGGTGTCCGGCCGCGGCTCGCGAGCGGCCGCCGGAGGTTCGACCCCACAGTGTTCGTATCCCAGGCGAGTGAGCACCCGGCCGCGGGAAGTCCGCATCAGGAAGCCCCGCTGCAGCAGGAAAGGCTCGTAGACGTCCTCAATGGTGTCGGCCTCTTCACCAATGGCCACAGCCAGAGTAGACAATCCCACAGGACCGCCGTCGAACTTGTGGAGGATGAGGTTCAATATCTCGCGGTCCACCCGGTCGAGCCCTTCATCGTCGACCTCGAAGAGTCTCAGCGCCGCAAGGGCGATATCACCCGTTATGTCCCCTTCATGACGCACCTGGGCGTAGTCACGCACCCGGCGCAGTAGGCGATTGGCTATCCTCGGCGTGCCCCTGGAGCGCAGGGCCAGTTGCTGTGCGCCCTCCTCGTCGATGGACACGCCAAGGATGTCGGCGGAGCGGGCGACGATGAGGCTCAGATCCTCGACCGAGTAGTAGTCGAGCCGATGGGAGAAGCCGAAGCGGTCGCGAAGCGGAGTCGTGATGAGCCCGGAGCGGGTCGTGGCGCCGATGAGGGTGAAGTGCGGAAGCGGCAGCCTGATGCTGCGAGCGCCCGGGCCCTGCCCGAGGACGATGTCGATCTCGAAGTCCTCCATGGCCGGATACAGGATCTCCTCGATGGCCCGGTTCAAGCGGTGGATCTCGTCGATGAAAAGAACGTCCCCCTCCTGCAACTGAGTAAGGATGGACGCCATGTCCCCCTTGCGCTCCAGTGCCGGACCAGAGCTCGTGGAGATGTTCACCTCCATCTCCAGGGCGATGATGGTGGCCAGGGTAGTCTTGCCCAGCCCCGGAGGCCCGGCCAAAAGGACATGGTCGAGCGGTTCTCCTCGCGACTTCGCCGCCGCAATGAAGATGCCCAACTGCTCCCGCAGCACCGGCTGCCCCACGAACGCTGCGAGAGAGCGTGGGCGCAGCGACTTCTCCAACTCCTGCTCGAGGGGAGCCTCTTCCGGATCGGCCAGTCTGTCGTGTTCTGCCGCCACTACCCTTCTTTCTTCGCTACATGTCTCGGCCGGCTACTTGCCGGCAAGCGCTTGTTTGACGATTGCCTCGACCGGCTGGGCGGCGTCCACCTTTGCCAGCAGTTTGTCGGCCTCAGCGGCCGCGAACCCCAACTCCAGCAGGGCGGCCCGGGCGAGCGACAGAGGCCCTTCCTCGGCCCCGGGTACGGTGACGCCCGCCTCGGCGACGGCGGAGAGACCGAGGTCTCCCACCTTATCCTTGAGTTCGAGAATCAGCCTCTCGGCGGTCTTCTTCCCTATCCCGGGCACCGACGAGAAGACCGCCACATCGCCGGTGGCGAGGGCCTGTCTCAGAGCCACCGCCCGCCGCGACGACAGCACAGCGACGGCCAGCCTCGGCCCGATCTTACTCACACCGATAAGGAGCCGGAACAACTGCCGCTCCTCCTCGGTGGAAAAGCCGAACAGCTGCAGAGCATCCTCGCGGACCTGCAGATGCGTCAGGAGGACGACGGGCTCCCCGACGGCCGGCAGGTCTCTATATGTGATGGTGGAGACCTCCACAAGGAAGCCTACGCCCCCAACATCCACGACAACATCTTCACCGGCGACTGCGGCAAGCGTGCCTGCCAGGCGATCGATCACCGCGGGATCCTTCCCGACACCATCCTCATTTCAGGCCCTTTCGCGAAAGGTCTGTGTCGCCGCTTTTTCTGAGGCCTTCCCGCACACCACAGGTGTTGGCGTGGCAGATGGCCACCCCTAGTGCGTCCGCGGCATGGTCCGACGTGGGCGCGGACGTCAGGCCGAGAAGCACACGGACCATCTCCATGACCTGCCCCTTCGTGGCCTTGCCGTACCCCACCACCGCCTGCTTGATCTGTTGCGGAGTGTACTCGTAGACCTCACAGCCTACCTGTGAACACGCCAGCAGCGTAACTCCCCGGGCCTGCCCCACCGCCAAAGCGGTCCTCACATTGACGTTGAAGAACAGCGATTCCACCGCTGCGGCGACCGGAGCGTGCTTCGCCAGCAACGTGCTCACCTCGGCGAAGATCAACTCCAACCGCTTCTCCAACGGCATCCCCGCCGGCGTCTCCATGACCCCGTAGTCGAGCGCGCGCATGCGGTTGCCGACGAGCGATACGACTCCGAATCCGGTTGAGGCAGTCCCGGGGTCGAGACCAAGGATCACCCGGCCAGCCTGCTCCCTCATATCGTCAGCGTCCCTCTCCCTATTCTTCCAGGGATTCCATGACGTCGTCGGGGATGTCGAAGTTTGCATAGACCTCCTGGACGTCATCGTTGTCCTCGAGGGCGTCCAGCAGCCTGAGCGTCTTCTTGGCATCGGCCTCGTCGAGAGCGACCGTGTTCTTGGGAATCATCGTGATCTCTGCCGAGCTATAGCCGATACCGGCCGCTTCCAGGCCTCCCCTCACCGCCGCGAAGTCACTGGGGTCGCAACGTACTTCGAAGGTGTCTCCTTCGGGGATGACGTCCTCCGCGCCGGCGTCGATAGCCGCGAGCATGACCTCGTCCTCATCCTTGCCGACGGCGTCGATGAAGATGACGCCTTTGCGCTCGAACATCCAGCTCACGGAGCCATCGGTGCCGAGCTTGCCGCCGCTCCGGTCGAAGATATACCGGACGTCGGCCGCCGTGCGGTTCTTGTTGTCGGTGAGCGCCGTCAGGTAGACCGCGACTCCGGCCGGGCCGTAGCCTTCATACGTGAGATG
>CAZWAR010000021.1:0-31110 GCA_964631965.1 uncultured Gaiellales bacterium | reverse complement strand
CCGACATCGCCAAGAAGAACATCGCGATGCCCATCGAGTACGCCATCCCCAAGGTTCACAAGTTCCTCGTGGCGGAGGGCATCCGCGATCAGATCACTCTGATCGCCTCGGGCGGCATCCGTACCGCCTGGGATGCACTCAAAGCCGTCGCCCTCGGCGCCGACGGCGTGGTGATAGGCACGCCGGAGATGGTGGCTCTCGGTTGCGTGCGTTGTGCCTGCTGCGAAAGCGGCCGGGGCTGCCCACGGGGCATAGCCACCACCGATCCCGAACTCATGCAGCAGATGAGCCTGGAATGGGCCACCCAGCGGCTGATCAACCTGCAGAACGCGTGGCGCGAACAGATGGTCGACGTGCTGCAGCGGCTGGGAATGAAGTCGATCCGCGACCTGCGCGGCCGTCAGGATGTCCTTCGCTACGTGAGCAACGACGAACCGGATGCCGCCGGGGCGGGGGTGGATAGTGCCGCATGCTCCGGGAATTCGGCGGGGGCGGGTGAGCCGGTCGCGGCCTCAGGAGTGGCCCGATGAGCCGCCGGACGGTCCGCCCTATGAACCGCAGGTACGTCTCGACCGCCGACCTCGCCGAGCAGATGCTCGTCGGCCGGTCGCAGGTGTATTCGGACCGCCCCGTACCCGACGAACCCGTGGCAGAGGGGGGGTGCGGCGTCACCGGCTTTGCCTGCACGGTGCCGGTGAAGGGCCGTTTCATCTACGAGCCCTCCAAGCAGATGCAGAACAGGGGTAACGGCAAGGGCGGCGGCATCGCCGCGGCCGGCCTTGTGGCGGACCAGTTGGGCATCACCGAGGAGCAACTCGAGAGCCACTACCTGCTCCAGGTCGCCCTGCTCGATCCCGAGTGTCATGCGCAGCTCGAGCGAGACTTCGTCCTCTCCTATTTCGACGTGGCAAACTCGGTCCGCCAGCCGCACGTAGACGACTACCGTGACTGCGGCCTGGAGGTGCAGCCGCCCGACGTGCACCGGTACGCGATACGGGTGAAGCCTGATGTGCTGCGCGAGTTTGCGACGTCGGCGGGCCTGCAGGACCTGGAGCCGCGCGCTCTGGAAGACGAGTTCGTATGGCGCAACTCCTACAGGCTCAACGACGAGTACTACGCCTCATTGGGCGAGAAGCGCGCCTTCGTCCTCTCGCACTCGCGCAACCTGCTGATCTACAAGTGCGTGGGCTACGCAGAGCAGAACGTGGAGTACTACCAGCTTCAGGATTTCAACGCCCACGTATGGATCGCGCATCAACGCTATCCGACGAAGGGCCGGGTGTGGCACCCCGGTGGGGCGCATCCGTTCGTGGGGCTGAACGAGGCGCTCGTTCACAACGGTGACTTCGCCAACTATCACTCGGTCTGCGAGTACCTGCGGCAGCGCAACATCCGTCAGCAGTTCCTCACCGACACCGAGGTCTCCGTCCAGCTGTTCGATCTCTGGGATAGGGTGTACGGCTACCCGCTCGAGTACATCATCGAGGCGCTGGCGCCCACCACCGAGCACGACTTTGACCAGCTGCCGCCCGAGAAGCAGCGGATCTACCGGCAGATCGCAGCCACGCACATCCACGCCTCCCCGGACGGGCCCTGGTTCTTCATCATCGCGCGTAGCAAGAATGGCCTGCTACAGCTCATGGGCATCACCGACACCTCGATGCTCCGCCCCCAGGTATTCGCCTTATCGGATACCGGCGAGATACAGATCGGCCTCATCTGCTCTGAAAAGCAGGCCATCGACGCCACGCTCCGCAGTCTGGCTGCGGAGGACAAGCGCTTCTCGCCGGTGGCCGACCGCTACTGGAACGCCCGGGGAGGCTCGGCCAGCGACGGCGGGGCGTTCATCTTCACGGTGGCTCCAGGGACGAACGGGGAGGGCGGCCGCATGATGCTCTCCTGCACGGACAAGTTCGGCCGTGAGGTGAAGGCGGAGCGGGGGTGCGTGCGCTGCGACCTGCCCGACTCCGACACCGGCGCGGAGGCCGAAGCCGCTGCCGGCGCCCAAGTGCTCGATTCCGCCAATGCCTCCTGCCCGGTCGAGACGCTCAGCGTCGAGGAGGTCCAGGAGAAGCTGCACCGGGGGGACGTGCCCGGGCTCTTTGCCGAAGCCACCCGGATGGCCGCCTGGCCGGCGGGCCAGCTGCGCCGTTTCTGTCATGCGGTGCTCGCGGCGGCCGACAGCCCCAAGGCCATCGACGCCACCGTCGAACTGCTCGCGAAGCTGCATGATCGCCGCTATCCGACCGGCGACAAGTCCCGGGCGACGATCGTCCGGGTGCTCGAGGAGACGCTCGACCAACTGTTCGATTCGGCCCCTGCGTTCGGCGAGCCGGGCAACAAACTCTGGCGGAGGATCGACCTGGAGAAACGCAGCCTGCTCGTTGCCCCGGAGGCCGGGGAAGAGCTTCTTTGTATCGATGCCGAAGGCTTTCCGCCGGAGGGCGAAGACTGTGACGCCATCCTGCTGCGCGACGCCTACAAGCTGGGATGGAGACGTTTCATCGTCTATCGTCTGCGCGGCCAGCGATTTCATGGCGTTGGCCTCGGATCGGCCACCGACGATGTCCGCATCGACCTGTACGGCTCCAACGGCGACTACACCGCCAGCGGCATGGACGGCCTGGAGATCTACATCCATGGCAACGCTCAGGACCAAGTGGCTCAGATCGCGAAGCGAGGCAAACTCGTCATCTACGGTGACGTGGGGCAGACCTTCATGTACGGGGCGAAGGGCGGCGAGGTGTACGTCCTGGGCAACGCGGCCGGGCGGCCTCTCATCAACGCGGTGGGCCGTCCTCGGGTGGTCATCAACGGCACCTGCCTCGACTTCCTGGCCGAGTCGTTCATGGCCGGAGACCCACTCAACGGCGGGGGTTTCGTGATCCTGAACGGCATCGCGTTCGATGCCGACGGGAGGATCGTCCCTCAGGCCACACCCTATCCGGGCAGCAACCTGTTCTCTCTGGCGAGTGGCGGGGCAATCTACGTGCGCGACCCGGGACACAAGATGGTCGAGGGACAACTTAACGGGGGTGTCTTCTCCCCGCTGGGCGACAAGGATTGGCGGCTCATCCGGGGCTACCTGGAAGAGAACGAGCGCCTGTTTGGCATCAGGGTGGAGGACTTGCTCACCGTGGACGGCACGGTTCGGGCTCCACAGGACGTGTATCGCAAGGTCAGCGCTGTGAAGCTGTCGGTGCTGGCCGGTTCGGAGGCAAAGAAATGACTCCAGTGACCGAGGCCTCTTCGATGACCGGCGCGGCCGCAGGCCCAAGGGCCGGCGCCTCCTCAGCGGGCTGCGCCCAAGCGTCCGGCACGTCCCCGGCCGGCGCCTCCTCGGCGGGCGTGGCTCGATCGGCCGGCATCTCTCCGGCCGACGTCGCTGTCGCGACCATCGAGATCTTCGAGATCGGTGGAGCCCTGGCGGCCGAGGTGAAAGCCGCGAATGGCGTCTCCCCGATGAACTGCTACCAATGCGCGAAGTGTTCGGCAGGGTGCCCCGTAGCCGCCCGCGGCGACCTCAAACCCCACGAACTGGTGCGGATGGTGCAGACGGGGCAGCGCGGCGCGGCCCTGGGTAGCCGCTTCATCTGGGAGTGCACCTCCTGTCACACCTGCGTCACGCGCTGCCCGCAGCAGGTCGATATTCCGGCGATGAACGACGCTCTCCGGCAGATGAGCATCGCCGATGGCGTCGCCGAGAGGGATACGGCGGTTCCCGTCTTCAACGCCATATTCCTCGACAGCGTTCGGAAACGGGGGCGGGTGCACGAGCTCAGCCTCATGGCGAGCTTCAAGCTCAGGACCCGCCGGCTCCTCGCCGACATGGACAAGGCTCCGGCCATGTTCTCGAAGGGAAAGCTGTCGCTGTTCGGCGTGCGCGTCGGCGGGCGGAGCGTGCGGGACGAGCTCTTCCGCCGGGCCGTGGCCGAGGCGGCAGCACCTTCGGCGGGGACGACCGGCGGCAAGGAGGGGCGATGAGCTACACCTTCTATCCGGGCTGCTCCCTCGAAGGCACGGCCAAGGACTTCAACAGTTCCACCAAAGCAGTGGCCCGGGCCGTCGGCCTGGACATCCCCGAGATCGACGATTGGATCTGCTGCGGCTCGACCGCGGCGCACAACTCCGAGCCCTTGCTGGCCGACGCCCTTCCGGCGGTCAACCTGCAGAAGGCCGGCGGCCGCACCGTGGCCGTGGCCTGCGCCTCCTGCTACAGCCGCCTCAAGATCGCCAACCACCATATCTCCGCTGATCCGGCAGTGCGGGCGCGGGTAGCCAAGGTCGTCGGCAGCGACTATGACGGCTCCACCCCTGTCCTTCACCTGCTCGAGATCTTCGGGCGCGAGATGCCGGAGGCCGTGGCTGAGGCGGTTGTTCGCCCACTCAGCGGGCTGAAGGTCGCCTGCTACTACGGTTGCCTGCTCTCTCGGCCACCGGAGGTCACTCGGTTCGACGACGCCGAAAACCCCACGCTCATGGACCAAGTTCTCGAGAGCGCCGGCGCGGTGGTGGTGGACTGGCCGTACAAGACCGAGTGCTGCGGCGCCAGTTTCTCAATCACCGACCCCGAGATAATCCTCGACCTGTCCGACCGCGTCCTGGAGATGGCCACGCTGGCCGGTGCGGATTGTATCGCCACAGCCTGCCCGCTCTGCCAGCTCAACCTGGACATGAGGCAGAAGGATATCGCCGCCAAGCGCGGCCGTCGGTACGATTTGCCGGTGTTCTACTTCACGCAACTGTTGGGTATCGCAATCGGCTGCGCACCGAAGGACTTGTCTCTGGGCAGCCTGTTCGTGGATCCTATCCGGCTGCTCCGCGCCAAGGGCCTCGACCCGGCGGGGCCGCCGCGGATGGTAGAGGCGACGCGATGAGCGCCTCGAACGGCAACGGCAACGGCGCCAGCGGCGGCGTTCCGAGCGATACCCCGCGTGCTCCGCTGAACGGCTCACTCGCCTCGAACGGCGCTCTGGGCTGCGCCACGGAGCAGGTGGGCGCGGTCGTCGTGTGTGGTGCCGGTATCACCGGCATCCAAGCCTCGCTGGACCTGGCCGAAAGCGGTTTCAAGGTCTATCTCACCGATCCGTCGCCCGCCATCGGTGGCCGCATGGCCATGCTGGACAAGACGTTTCCCACGGGCGATTGCTCCATGTGCATCCTGTCGCCCAAATTGGTGGAATGCGCCCGCAACAAGAACATCGAGATCATCACCATGGCCGAGGTGAAGGACATCTCCGGTGACCCGGGCAACTTCAAAGTAACGCTCGAGCAGAAGCCAAGGTTCGTCGACACGGCCAAGTGCAATGCATGCGGGGACTGTGTCGAAGCCTGTCCGGTGGAACTGCCCAACGAGTTCGACAGGCGGCTCGGTACCCGCAAAGCGATCTTTCGCCCCTATCCCCAGGCCATCCCCAACGTGTTCGGTATCTCGAAGCGGGAGGGGCGGGCGCCGTGCAAGGCCTCGTGCCCGGCGGGTGTGAATGCCGTGGGATACGTGGCCCTCATCGGGGCCGGCAAGTTCAAAGAAGCCTACGAACTCGTCATGGAGAGCTGCCCCTTTCCAGCTGTGTGCGGCCGGGTGTGTCCGCACCCCTGTGAGACGGCGTGTAGTCGAGGCATGGTGGACGAACCCATCTCAATCTCAGCGCTGAAGCGAGCCGCGGTGGATCACGGCGCCCCGGTGGAACTGCCCGCGAGGCTCCCCGTGCTCCATCGGGAGAAGGTGGCCGTCATCGGGGGCGGCCCGGCCGGGCTCAGTTGCGCCCGCGACCTGGCCCAGTACGGTTACGGGACCACTGTCTTCGAGGCTCTGCCGGTGGCCGGCGGTATGCTCCGGGTGGGCATCCCCGATCATCGGATGCCTCAGGATGTCCTGCAGCGGGAGATCGACCAGATCTGCGCTCTCGGTGTGGACCTGAGGTTGAACCGGCGCTGCGGCACCGACTTCACCGTCGACAGCCTGCTCGACGGCGGCTACGACGCGGTATTCCTCGCGCCCGGTCTACAGACGAGTGCCCCGGCCCCGGTCAAGGGCGATGACGTGGATGGCTGTCTGACCGCCGTCGAGTTCCTCCGGGAACTCAACCTCGGCCGGCCACTCCCCGTGGGCGACCGGGTAGTGGTCATCGGCGGCGGAGACGTGGCCTTCGACTCGGCTCGGGCGGCCCTCCGCCTCACCTCGGTGAGCGGCAAGGCGTCGGAAGCCACCGTCGCCTACCGCCGGACCCGGGAGGAGATGCCGGCCACCGTCGAGGAGATCGAAGAGGGGCTGGCCGAGGGCGTGAAGATCGAGTACCTGGCCGCGCCGGTGGAGATCGTCGGGGCCGGCGGCAGGGTTGCAGCCGTCAAATTCCAGCGCAACAGACTGGGCGAGCCCGACGAGAAGGGCCGCCGCCGTCCGGAGCCGATCCCGGGTGAATTCTTCGAGGTGCCCTGCGACACGGTGATCTTCGCAGTCGGCCAAGCCATCGTCGAGGACTTCGCCGCCGGGGCCGACGGGGTGGCCGTCGATCGCGGGGCCGTCTGTGTGAGCGAAGCGCTCGTCACTGGACGCCCCGGGGTTTTCGCCGGGGGGGATGCGGCGCCCCAGGGACCGCTCACCGCCATCAACGCCATCGCCGCCGGCCGCAAGGCGGCGGCCAGCATCCACAACTACCTCAGGGGAAAGCAGCTGGTCCCGCTCGAGATGGAGCCCAAGGAGGAGGCCCGGCCGACCGAGGAAGAACTCGCGGCGGTGGCCAGAGCGCCGCGCCTCCATCAGACCGAGCAGTCCGGCCCGGCTCGGCGCCGCAACTGGGGCGAGGTCCTCGAGGGCTTCACCAGGGAAGAGGCCATCGCCGAAGCGCAGCGCTGCCTGGACTGCGGCCTCTGCTCCGAGTGCATGCAGTGTGTGAAGGCCTGCGCTGCCGGTGCGGTCGTTCACCATCAGGGACCGCAAGAGCTCGTGCTCGATGCCGGTAGCATCATCCTGACCCCGGGCTTCGAGGAGTTCCAGAGCTCCTCCCGGGGTGAGTTCGGTCACGGCCGCTATCCGAACGTGTTGTCCAGCGTCCAATTCGAACGGATGCTCTCGGCTGCCGGACCTACCGGAGGCGAGGTACTTCGCCCGTCCGACGGGGGAGAAGTCAAGAAGATCGCCTTCGTGCAGTGCGTCGGCAGCCGCGACACCGCGCGCGGCCGGGGCTATTGCTCTTCCATCTGCTGCATGAGCGCCACCAAGGAGGCCATGGTGGCCATGGAGCACGCTCACGGCAAGGACTTGGAAGTGTCGATCTTCTGCATGGACGTCCGGGCCTTCGGCAAGGAGTTCGACGCCTACGTCAACCGGGCCCGTGACGAGGCGGGAGTCAAGTACATCCGCGCCATCCCCTCGCGGGTGGTGGAGATGCCGGGCAGCAAGAACCCACGGGTGCGCTGGTTCGACGAGAGCCGGGGGGAACAGCAACAGGAGTTCGACCTGGTGGTGCTGAGCGTGGGTCTGCAGGTCCCGGAGGGTGTCCGCGACATGGCCGGGAGGCTGGGCCTTGATGTGAACCAGTTCGGCTTTGCCGAGACCGACCGCCTGTACCCGCTCGCCAGTAGCAGGCCCGGGCTATTCGTGGCCGGCACCTTCCAGGAACCCAAGGACATCCCCGAGTCGGTGGCGCAAGCCTCTGCGGCCGCCGCCTGCGCCATGGAGCAACTGGCCCCTGTCCGGGGCTCGCTCGTCACGCGCCGGGAGTATCCGTGGGAGCGGGATGTCACCGACGAACCGCCGCGGGTGGGCGTCTTCGTGTGCCATTGCGGGCACAACATCGCATCCGTCGTGGATGTGGAGGAGGTGGCCAAACGGGCCAGCGGCCTGGACCATGTGGCTTACGCGGAGACGGCCCTCTACACCTGCTCCGACAACAGTCTCCAGCACATCAGAGAGATGATCGAAAAGCACAGGCTCAACCGCCTGGTGGTGGCTTCATGCTCGCCACGCACTCACGAGGCCATCTTCCAGGAGACCCTCCGCGACAGCGGCCTCAACCAGTACCTGTTCTCCATGGCCAACATTCGCGATCAGGGATCGTGGGTGCACAAGGACGACCCGGAAGCGGCCACCGAGAAGGCCGAGGACCTCATGGCCATGGCCGTGGCCCGGGCCCGCCATCTGAAGGCGCTCCAGACGGGTCAGCTCCCGGTGACCCAGTCCGCCCTCGTTCTCGGGGGCGGACTCGCCGGCATGACGGCCGCGCTGGGCATCGCCGGGCAAGGGTTCCCCGTGTGTCTCATCGAGCAGGAAGCGGCGTTGGGCGGACGGCTTCGCGAGATGCGTACCACGCTCGAGGGCGCGGATGTAGCCGCCTTCCTTTCCGACTTGGCCGGGAAGGTGGCGAACAGCCCCAACATAAACCTTCACCTTACCTCGAGTCTTATCGGCATCACCGGGCACATAGGGAACTTCCACAGCACCGTCCGCACCGTCGACCCCGACGGCCGCGTCCGGGAGACGGAGTTGTCCCACGGCGTGCTGATCGTCGCCACCGGCGGGCGGGAGAGGGAGACATCGGCCTACCTGCACGGCACCAATCCCCACGTGATCACCCAAAGCATGCTCGAAGCGGCGCTCGCCTCACCCGAGCTGCCGGCAGAACTGACCGGGAAGGCGAACCCCACCGTGGTCATGATCCAGTGCGTCGAAAGCCGCAACGACGAGCATCCCTACTGCAGTCGCGTCTGCTGCTCGGAAGCGGTCAAGAATGCCCTCGGGCTCAAGCGGCGGGTGCCTGGTGCCAATGTGGCCATCCTGGGCCGCGACATTCGCACCTACGGCTTCAGGGAGTTGTACTTCCAACAGGCGCGGGAAGCGGGAGTCATGTTCGTGCGTCATCCGGAGAAGGGCGACCCCCAAGTGGTGGAAGAGGACGGTCGCCTGAAGGTGACCGTGCACGACCTCACCGGCAACAGCGACCTGGTGATCAGGCCCGATCTGCTGGTCCTGTCGACCGGGATCGCCCCCGCGGAGAGCAACCCTGTCCTGTCCGGCCTGCTCCGCAGCGCCCTCACGAGCGACGGCTTCTTCCTCGAGGCTCATCCCAAGCTGCGCCCCGTGGACCTCGCCAACGAGGGTGAGTTCATCGCCGGCGTGTCCCACTCCCCCCGGTTCGTGGACGAGACCATCGCCCACGCGCTGGCGGCGGTGGGGAGAGCGACCACGGTGCTCTCGAAGAACTATCTGGAGATCCCGGGGCAGGTGGCCCGGGTAGACCCGGCGGACTGCGTAGCCTGTGCCACGTGCGTGAAGGTATGCCCGTATGGAGCCCCCATGATCAACGACCTGGGCAAGGCCCAGATCCAGCAGGCCAAATGCATGGGATGCGGCACCTGTGCCGCGTCATGCCCGGCCCGCACCATCACCTTGCTCCATCAGGAGGACCAAGCGGTGGTCGCTATGCTCGATGAGCTCCTCGTCGATGGGGTGGGCATATGAGCGCCGCTCGATGGGAGCCCCACATCATCGTTTTCGCCTGCAATTACTGCGCCTATGCGGCGGCCGACCTGGCCGGTTCCCAGCGGAGGCAGTACCCGCCGAACGTGCGCATCATTCACACGCCGTGCACCGGCAAGATCGAGATGGAGCACATCCTCGACGCCTTCCTGAAAGGCGTCGATGGGGTGTTGGTGGCCGGCTGTCTCGAGGGCGGCTGCCATTTCCAGGAAGGCAACCTGCGGGCGCGCAAGCGTACCGACCGCATCCGGGAGATGCTCGGAGAGATAGGTGTGGGCGTCGATCGCCTCCGCATGGTGAACCTCTCCGCCGCCATGGCGCCGACGTTCGTGGAGAGCGTGGAACAGATCGTCGATACGGTCAGAGCGCTGGGACCGAGTCCTCTGAAGGATTCCCGGCCGTCGGAAAGCGAAGGTTGAGAATGATCGTTGCGTCTCCCAAGTCGATCACCGAGCTGAAGAAGCTCATTGCCGGACACGAGAAGGTCCTGTTCGCGGGGTGCGGCACCTGCGTCACGGTGTGCCTCGCTGGAGGCGAGCGGGAGGTGGGCATCGCCGGTTACGCGGTGCGCATGGCCCGCAAGCTGGATAACGAGCCCCTGGAACTGATCCAGGTGACCATCGAACGCCAGTGTGAGAACGAGTTCATCAAGGACCTGGCCGAGCCGGCGGCCGACGTGGACGCCATCGTCTCTTTCGGCTGCGGGGTGGGGGTGCAGGCCATCGCCGAGCGTTTCCGCGAGATCCCCGTGTACGCCGGGCTCAACACCGAGTTCATGGGGTTGCTCGAGGAGCAGGCCGTGTGGACGGAGAAGTGCCTTGGCTGCGGAGACTGCGTGCTCGCGGAATACGGCGGCATATGCCCCATCACCCGCTGCGCCAAGCGTCTGCTGAACGGCCCCTGCGGCGGCTCTACCGAGGAGTGCTGCGAAGTCGACCCCGACCGTCCCTGCGCCTGGCAGCTCATCTACGGCCGACTCAAGAGCATCGGGCAGCTCGACCGGCTGGAAGAGATCGCTCAACCCAAGGACTGGAGCACGTCATGGCACTCGGGCGCCCGCAAGGTGGTACGAAAAGAGCATAGGGTGTAGCCTATCCTTCCCGAGTGTGAAGGAGGGTCGTGCCCAGATCGGTCGCGAGAATAGCCGGAGCAGTGCTCCTGGTGGCGGGAGTCGCCACCGTCGTCCTGCACTACACCTACGAGAGCGACGCCACTGCCAGTTGGGTCTCGTTCGTCATTGCGGCCGTGCTTCTCTTCGCCGGGTGGGCTCTTTTCGATCGGGGTGGCGGGTTCTCTCGTCGACAATGATATAGTCCGGCCCGTGACTAACGCGGGCTCACTCAGTCCCGCCTCCTGGCGGCACCCTGCGGCAGCGCGGACCGGCAAAGGGGGAGGCATTCGTCTCGCCCTCGGCCTCTTGGTCTTGCTCGCCGTCTTGGCGCTTGCCCGGCTCTATACCTACGAACTGTTCCACAGCCTGGCCGAACTCTTCAGCGTCTGCGTGGCTCTGGCGGTAGCGGCAATCGCCTGGCACACGCGGCGTATCGCCAACAACCCCTTCCTTCTGTTTCTGGGCCTGACCCTGGCTATTGTGGCCGTGAACGACACCCTCCACATGTTGGCCTACCAAGGCATGGGGGTGTTCCGTACAGACGGCGCGGACCTGCCCACCCAGCTCTGGCTCGCCGGGCGATACGTGTTCACCCTCGGCTTCCTCGTAGCGCCTTTCCTCATCGGCAAGAGTGTCCACACGATGAGCATCTCCGTGGCCGGGCTTGCCGGAGTCTGGGTCCTGCTGATGCTTTCCATCTTCGCGTGGCATGTGTTCCCGACGGCTCTTGTCGAGGGGGAGGGTCTCACCGCCTTCAAGAAGATCAGCGAGTATGGCGTGTCCTTCTTGCTGCTGGTCGCGCTTGGGCTCCTACTTGCGAAGGGGGAGGCCTTCGAGCCGAGGATCCTGCGGCTGCTGTCTGGGGTGATCGTCCTCACCATCGTCTCGGAACTGTCCTTCACCCTATACTCGGATCCCTTCGGCCTTTTGAACCTTGTGGGGCACTACCTCAAGATCCTGGCCTTCTTCTTCCTCTACCTGGCGATCGTGGAAAGGACCCTTGTGGCCCCATACAGCCTGCTGTTTCGGGGCCTCCGGGAGCGGGAGGCCCGGCTCGAAGGTATCCGCCGGGTGAATGAGGCGGCCATGCGGAGCCTGGAACTCCACGACCTGATGGACTCGGTCCTCAGACGTATCGTGGAGATCATGGAGGCGCAGGCGGCGCTCATCATGCTGAATCGGGGTGGGCGCCTCGTGGCAGTCGCCAGTTGCGGATTCGGGGACGGCTTGGTGGAGGACTTCACTCTTTGCTTCGGCGAGGGGGTGGCAGGACGGGTCGCCCAGACCGGCAGACCTCTCCGCATCGACGACGTCCAGAACGATCGGAGGGTGATCCATCCCATTGTGGTCGAACGCGGTATTCGCACCATGCTTGCCGTACCCTTGCTCCGCGGGAAGGAGATCCTGGGTGTCCTGCACGTCGATTGGACGGAGCAGAAGGATGTGGCCGGAGCCGACATCCGTTTCCTTGAACTGCTCGCGGACCGCGTCGCGGTCGCGATCTTCAACGCCGACCTCTATCGGAAGCAGAAGGAGGTCGCGGAGGCCCTTCAGAGCGAACTGCTGGTGCTTCCCTTCGAGATTCCCGGAGTTCGGTTCGGTCACGTCTATCGTTCGGCTTCGGAAGGGGCCCACGTGGGCGGTGATTTCTACGACCTGTTCGCGGACGCCTCGCGGCTCTGGCTCGTGATGGGGGACGTTTCCGGGCATGGCGTCCAGGCGGCGACCACGGCGGCGCTCATCCGGGAAGTGACGCGAGCCTTCATCGTCGAGGTGGGGAAGCCAGCGGAGATCATGCAGATGGTAAATCGGTCCGTGGTGCAGAGACTCGGTTTCCGACACTACGCCACCTTGTTCTTGGGAGTGCTGGATCTTGAGAGAGGCATTCTCACCTACTGTTCGGCCGGCCATCCCCCCGGCCTGGTCATCCGCGAAGATAGGACGGTCACCGAGTTGACCAGCCGCAGCCTGCCCGTGGGCGCCTTCCCGAACACGACATACCAGGCCACCTGCCTAGCGCTTGGCCCCGGGGACTGCATCTTCCTCTATACCGATGGAGTCACCGAGGCCCGTTCTGGGCAGGAGTTCTTCGGGGAAGAGAGGCTGGTCCAGGTCCTGGGGAGCCCCTATTCGCCGGACGTGCTGCCGCAGAAGGTGTTCGAGGCGGTGGAGCGCTTCGCCGAAGGCCGTCTCAAGGACGACGTGGCCGCGTTGTGTGTGGCACCAGACATCAGGTAGGGGGGACTCCTCACAGCCGTCGCCGGCGGCCCTCGCCGGAGGCTCAACTGCGGCGGCGAGTATGGCGATCCCTGGGTGATCCCCGGCTGCTGGTGGCTCTTCGCGTGGTTCTCGGGGGAACCCTCATCTTTTCCGCAGTGGGCGCCTTGCCACACCAAGCGGAGTTCGTGGGCGCGGTACAGGCCCATGGCCTGTTGCCCGGACTCCTCGCCGACATCTACGGTTCGATTCTGCCGTGGCTCGAGCTGCTCGTCGGCCTCCTGCTGCTGGCCGGACTGTTCACGCGGTTCGCGGCGGGGGTGACCCTGCTCATGGTGGTGAGCTTCCTCGTCGCCAACGGGACCGCCGTCTATCACGACGTGAAGAACTGGGACACGGCCTGCGGCTGCTTCCACTGGGTCACGGTGAAGACCGGCGACGCCCTCATCATCGACGTCGTCTTGATCATATGCGCGGTCCTGGTGCTTCTGCACGCGCAAGGGCGCTTCAGTTTGGACCGGGTGCTGCGCCGGGTGATGAGGATGGACGAGACCGAGTCCGGCTCAACCGCTCCCGATAGGGAGTGACTTCGCTCCGCGGCGGCCCGACCTACCGCTGCTCAGGTTCCACGATCACGGCGGTGCCGTAGGCCAGGACTTCGGTCATGTTCTGGCCGATCTCGGTGGCGTCGTACTTGATGGCGATGATAGCGTTGGCACCCATTTGGTCGGCATGCTGGCACATCCAGTCGAAGGCCTCGGCTCTTGTCTGTTCGCACAGCTTGATGTATTCGGGGATCTGTCCGCCGCCCAGCGTGCGTAACCCGGCGGCGATCTGACTGCCGATCCAGCGGGCGCGTACCGTGACCCCGCGCACGACGCCGAGATTGTGCACCACCCGGTAGCCGGGGACGGTGAGGGCGGTGGTGGTCATGCGGTAGTCCATGGGTCTCCTCCGAGGGTGGTGGTCAGCGCCGGTGCGAGTTCCCCCCGATGGTAGCGCACCCCGGCGTCATACGGGCGGAGATGAGAGAATCTGACCAGCATGAAGAGAACCGGATCATCATGAGAGTCCCTGGAGAGCCCTTGGTCGTCGTCGGGCTTCTTGGCCCCGGCGACGCCTCGGAACTCCTGGAGGCCATCGGCCGGAGCCGCGACTTTCTCGAGCCATGGGTCTACCTGCCCACGGCCGAGCACGAGTTGCAGAAGCAGCTCAGCCGCGCCCCCGACGTCGGGCTCACCTATGGTGTGAGGGAGGCCGGGGGCGGGCTCGCCGGCATTGTCAACTTCAACTCCATCATCCGCGGCCCCTTTCAGAACGCCTTCCTGGGCTACTACGCGCTCTTGCCGTTCGAGCGCAAGGGCTACATGCGGGCGGGGCTGGCCGCGGTGCTCCACAAGGCATTCGACGGGCATGGTTTACACAGGGTGGAAGCGAACATCCAGCCGGACAACGTCGCCTCGGCTCGGTTGGTGCGAGGGCTGGGATTCCGTCTGGAAGGCCATTCACCCCGCTACCTGCGGATAGGCGGTGAATGGAAGGATCACGATCGGTACGCGCTGACCACGGAGGAGTGGCGGCAGGCCCACTGAGGCTGCCGCGGCTCTGTGCCTGGCGGCCGGCGGACGATCTCACCCAATCATCGGTCGATCGCCAGTACGATCTTGGCCAGTCGCCGGGCGCCGTCAACAGGCACTGCCGGGTAGGAGACGGCCCGGCCCAGGTTGTCCCGGATGTGATGTGCAAGATCCTCGGCCGAGGTATCACGG
The DNA here is from genome assembly GCA_964631965.1 of uncultured Gaiellales bacterium. Lineage (GTDB taxonomy): Bacteria > Actinomycetota > Thermoleophilia > RBG-16-64-13 > RBG-16-64-13 > CAIQPS01. The sequence continues at coordinate 16,535 of CAZWAR010000021.1, read as the reverse complement.
AGCATCAGTTCCACGCCTGCCTGCAATCGCCGCTGGCGTGGCGCCACGTGCATCAACTGCTCGCAGTGATTTTCGAGCGGAAGGTAGATGAAGGGGCGCTGGAGCGCTGTCAACTCGAGCGTCGTGGTGCCTCCGGCCTGCACGATGGCTAGGTCGCAGGCGGCAAAATGCTCGTACAACCGGGGTACATGGCCCATCATCTCCACCCCCGCCGGCAGCGCTCTCTGGGGCCGGTTCAGTCTGGGCCCGCACACGATCCTCATCCGTAGCCCGTCGACGGCCCGGCGGGTCGCCGGGAAGGCCTCCAGACAGCGATCGACGAGATCCGCCCCCACGGCCGTGCCTCCCACCGACACGAGCACCGTGGGCTCGTCGCTATAGCCAAGACGGGTGCGCACCGCCTTCCGAGGAGCGGAGCCGAGATATTCCGCCGGTTCGAACTGGAGCACGTGGCCCACGACCAGTGTGTTAGCGCAACGAAGCAGTCTGCCTCCGGCGAACCTGAGCGTGCATAAAGGCCCGGCGGCCTTGCGGCCGCCGGGCCTACAGCAGGGTGGCGCTGTCTAGAGGATGGGGAGGTACTTCTGGAGCTCGTAGGGGGTGACGAGCGTCTTGTACTCGTCCCACTCTTCCCACTTGTTCCGCACGAGATAGTCGCAGACGTGATTGCCGAGAGCCTCACGCACAAAGCTTGATTCCTCGAAGCTCTTGATGGCGTTGTAGAGGTCTTCCGGCAGCGAGTCGATCCCTGCTTCGGCCCGCTCCGCTTCGGTCATCTCGTAGATGTTGTTGCTCGCTTCGGGGGGCAGTTTCAAGCCCTTCTCGATACCGTCGAGGCCGGCGGCCAGCATGGCGGCGAAAGCCAGGTACGGGTTGCAGGCCGGGTCGGGATTGCGGAGCTCGACCCGGGTGGCAGCCTCCTTCCCCGGTTTGTAGAGGGGCACCCGGACCATCGCCGAGCGGTTGCGACGCGACCAGCAGATGTAAACCGGTGCTTCGTACCCCGGGACCAGGCGCTTGTAGGAGTTGATCCACTGGTTGGTGACGAGCGCGATCTCTTTGATGTGCGCCAGCAGTCCGGCGATATAGGCTTTGCCGGTTTCGGAGAGGTTGGTCTCGTCGCTGCCGTCGAAGAAGGCATTCTTGCTGCCCTTGAACAGGGACTGATGCACATGCATCCCGGAGCCGTTCTCACCGAAGATCGGTTTGGGCATGAAGGTGGCGTACACGCCGTGGGCGGAGGCGATCTCCTTGACGGTGAGACGGTAGGTCATGACCTGGTCGGCCATGGTCAGCACATCTTTGTAGCGGAGGTCGATCTCGTGCTGCGAGGGGGCCACCTCATGGTGGGAGTATTCCACCTGGATGCCCATCGCCTGCAGAGCGGTGACAGTGTCGCGGCGCAGGTCGCTGGCCGCGTCGAGGGTGGTGAGGTCGAAGTAACCGCCGCGGTCGAGGGTCTCGGTACCGCAGCTATCCCGGAAGTAGAAGAACTCGAGTTCCGGCCCGACGTACATGGTGAAGCCCATGGCCGCGGCCTTGTCCACCACTCTGCGCAGCACGTTGCGCGGGTCGCCATCGAACGGCTCGCCGTTGGGCAGTTTGATGTCGCAGAACATGCGGGCGGTGCCGCCGGCGCCCGCGCGCCAGGGCAGCAGGGTGAAGGTGCTGGGATCCGGGTAGGCGATCATGTCGGATTCCTGGATGCGGGTGAAGCCCTCGATCGAGGAACCGTCGAAACCCATACCCTCGTCGAACGCGCCTTCGAGCTCAGCCGGGGTGATGGCGAAGCTCTTGAGGTTGCCAAGAACATCCGTGAACCAGAGACGGATGAACTTGATCTGCTTGTCCTCCACGATCTTGAGGACGTCCTCCTTAGTGAGTTTGTCTGCCACGCCTTGCTCCTTTCCCTGCGTCGGTGCCCGCCGGTCTATAGAATTTGACTCGTGTCCGCGCCTAACATCGTGCGCTCAAATGGGCCATTACCTTTCGAGCCGTTTGCATGCCGTCACCGATAGCACGCACGACCAGCGATGCCCCATTGCGCATGTCGCCGGTCACAAACACGCCCTCGACGTTCGTCATGTGACGTTCGTCCCGGGCGATGAAGCCGCGTTCGTCCTTGGCGATGCCGAGAGCTTCCACCAGCCCGACGCGGCTGGGAGCGACGAAGCCCATCGCGATGAGCACCAGGTCGGCATCGATAGTGAATTCGGAGCCCTCGATTCTGCGCGGGCAGACTCGCCCGGCTGCCTCGTCGTAGGCCCACTCCACCTCCACGCACTGCACCTGTTTCACCATGCCGCCCTCACCGGCGAAGCCGGTGGTGTCGACGCTCCACCGCCGCACGACGCCTTCCTTGTGGCTGCTCGATTCGCGGAGCACGAGAGGCCACTGAGGCCAGGGGGTCGACTCCGAGCGGGTCTCCGGCGGTTTGGGCAGGATCTCGAGTTGTGCCACTTCGGCCGCGTCCTGGCGGCGGGCCGTGCCGATGCAGTCGGAGCCGGTGTCGCCACCACCGATGACGACGACGTTCCTGCCTGCTGCACTGATGCGCTCCTCATCCAGGCCGAGAGGCTCGCCGCCGACCAGCCGGTTCTGCTGAGTGAGGAACTCCATGGCAAAGTGGATACCCCCCAGTTCCCGTCCGGGCACAGCCAGGTCGCGAGGCACACCTGCGCCGCCGGCCAGCACGATCGCGTCGTACCGGTCGCGCAGGTACTTGTAGGAGATGTCCTCGCCCACGTTTACGTTGCACTGGAAATCCACGCCTTCGGCTCCCATGAGGTCGAGGCGCTGATCGACCACCTGTTTCTCCAGCTTGAAGTCGGGAATGCCATAGCGCAGCAGGCCACCCGGCTCGGCGTCTTTTTCGAAAACGGTGACGTTGTATCCCGCCCGATTGAGCACGTGGGCGGTGGCCAGTCCGGCGGGGCCGGAGCCCACCACTGCCACTCGCTCTGTCCGGCGTTCCCGGCACGGCTGCGGCTGGATGTAGCCGGCCTGGAAGCCATGCTCGACGATGGCCAGCTCGATCTTGCAGATGTTCACAGCAGGCCGGATAGTGCCCAGCACGCAGGCGCCTTCGCATGGCGCCGGGCAGATACGCCCGGTGAACTCCGGGAAGACGTTGGTGGTGAGGAGCAGGTCGAGCGCCTCTTTCCAGTGTCCGCCGTAGACGGCCTCGTTGAACTCGGGGACGATATTGCCGAGCGGGCAGCCGGTGCTCGAGGCATGACAGAAGGGGGTGCCGCAGTCCATGCAACGGGAAGCCTGCTCGTGGATCTCGCTCTCCGTAAGCGGTATATCCACCCAGCAGAAGTCCTGCAACCGTTCGGAGACCGGCCGGTAGCTCACGTCCTGCCGCGGTGTGTCGAGGAATTCGCGTTCCCGGGCCATGGCTAGTCGTTCACCGCCATTTCGCGCTCGACGGCGGCATCTTCCAGGCTGAGCCTGCCGAGGGCGCGCTTGTAGTCGGTGGGGAAGACCTTCACGAAATACGGCAGATGCGCTTCCCAGTCTTCCAAGATGCGCCGGCCCCGCTCGCTGCCCGTGAGCGCAACGTGGCGCTCGATCATGGTCTTCAGTTCGGTCTGATCACTCGGGTCGGTGACCAGTTCCAGGTCGACCATGCCCAGATTGCAGCGGTCGTCGAACAGCCCGGTCTCGTCGAAGACGTAGGCGATGCCACCGCTCATCCCGGCGGCGAAATTCACTCCGGTAGGTCCGAGCACGGCCACGCGGCCACCCGTCATGTACTCGCACCCGTGGTCCCCGAGACCCTCGACCACCGCCGTGACTCCGCTGTTGCGGATGGCGAAGCGTTCTCCGGCCCGGCCACAGATAAAGACCTCCCCAGAGGTCGCCCCGTAAAGCGCCACGTTCCCCACGATGATGTTGCTGGCGGGATCGAAATCGGATCCCGGCTGCGGTTTGACCACGACCTTGCCGCCGGAAAGGCCCTTGCCCAGGTAGTCGTTCGCCTCGCCTTCCAGCACGAAGGTCATCCCCGGCGAAGCGAACGCCGCGAAGCTCTGACCGGCCGAGCCCCGGAAGCGGAGGTTGATGGTGTCGTCGGACAGGCCACGGCCGCCGTAGCGACGGGCGATCTCCCCGGAAATCATGGTGCCGACCGTGCGATGGACGTTACGGATGGGCAGTGTCAGCGCTACCGGTTCCTTGCTCTCCAGGGCACCCGCCACGAGCGGGAGGATCTCGTTGTCGTAGGCCTTGTCCAGATCGTGTTTCTGCCGCTCGGTGTTGCGCACTTCGTGAGCAGCGGCTTCCGGGCGATGAAGGATCCTGGTGAGATCCAACCCCTTGACCTTCCAGAAGGTGATGGCGTCGTTGAGTTCGAGCAGGTCGGAGCGGCCCACGAGTTCGTCGAGGTTGCGCACGCCGAGCGCGGCCATGTACTCGCGGGCTTCGCGCGCCACCATGGTGAGGAAGTTGACGACGTACTCGGGCTTGCCGGCGAAACACGCCCGGAGGTCGGGGTCCTGGGTGGCGATCCCGGCCGGGCAGGTGTTCTTGTGGCAGGCGCGCATCATGACACAGCCCAGTACGACAAGCAGCGTAGTGGCGAAGCCGAACTCCTCGGCGCCGAGCATCGCCCCGACGATCACGTCGCGTCCGGTCTTGAGCTGTCCGTCCACCTGCAGGCGGACCCGGCTGCGGAGACCGTTCAGTACGAGCGTCTGCTGGGTCTCGGCGAGGCCGAGCTCCCAAGGGGCGCCGGCATGGCGCACCGACGACAGGGGGGCGGCCCCCGTCCCCCCGTCGTAGCCGCTGATGAGAACCACGTCGGCCTGGGCCTTCACCACGCCGGCAGCCACGGTTCCCACTCCTACCTCCGACACGAGTTTCACCGACACCCGGGCTGCGGGATTGGCGCAGCGAAGGTCGTAGATGAGCTGCTTGATGTCCTCGATCGAGTAGATGTCGTGGTGGGGCGGCGGCGAGATGAGGCTCACGTACGGGGTGGAGTGACGCGTCTTCGCAATCCAGGGATAGACCTTGGTTCCAGGAAGCTGCCCGCCCTCGCCGGGCTTGGCTCCCTGGGCGATCTTGATCTGCAGGTCGCGGGCGTTGACCAGATATTCGGCTGTGACGCCGAACCGGCCGCTCGCGATCTGCTTGATGGCGCTGCACTTGCTGTCGCCGTTCGCCAGAGGGATATACCGTTCCGGGTCTTCGCCGCCCTCCCCGCTGTTGCTCATGCCGCCCAGCCGGTTCATCGCGATGGCCAGGGCCTCGTGGGCCTCCTGACTGATGGAGCCGAAGGACATGGCCCCGCTGACGAAGCGCCTGACGATCTCGCTCTCCGGCTCGACCTCGTCAAGCGGGATCGGAACGCCGGTCTTGAAGCGCAGCAGACCGCGCAGGGTGCTCTGCGCCCGTTCCTGGTCGTTGATCAGTGCCGCGTACTCCCGGTAGAGCTCGTAGTCGTCATTGCGCGAGGCACGCTGGAGGTAGTCGATGGCCTCGGGGCTCCACAGGTGGCGTTCGCCGTCCTTGCGATAGCTGTAGTGGCCGCCGCTCGAGAGGACATTGGGGGCGGTGCACTCGTCCTCGGCGGCCGCCTGGTAGCGGGCCCGGGCCTCGGCAGCGATCTCGTCCAGGCCGATGCCCTCGATACGCGCTGCTGTGCCGCCGAAGTATCGGTCGATCACCTCGTGGTCGAGGCCGACGGCCTCGAAGACCTGGGCGCTTCGATAGCTGCGAAGGGTGGAGATGCCCATCTTCGACATGGTCTTGAGCAGGCCCTTGCAGAGCGCCTTGATGTAGCTCTCCACCGCTTTGGCGACGCCCACATCCTTGCTGAGGCGGTTCCGCAGAGCCAGGTCGGCGACGGTCTCGAAGGCCAGGTAGGGGTTGATGGCCGAGGCTCCGTAGCCGAGCAGAAGTGCGATATGCATGACTTCTCTGGCTTCGCCCGTTTCGACGATCAGGCTCGCCGATGTACGGCGCGAGGCGTTCAGCAAGTGGCGGTTCACGGCGGATACGGCGAGCAGGGCCGGTATAGCCATGGTGCCTTCGGGCAGGTCACGGTCGCTCAGGATGAGCATGCGCTGACCGCGGGCCACCGCCGTCTCCGCCTGTCCGCAGACCTCCTCGAGGGCGGCGGCCAGGGCGGCGCCGTCGCCGTCGGCCGGGAAACCGATGGGCAGCGTAGAGCAGGCGAAGCCGGGGATATTGAGGTCGCGGATACGGGCCAGGTCCTCGTTGGAGAGGATGGGATGATTCAGTTTGAGCAGCCGCGCCTGATGCGGGCCCTCTGCCAGGATGTCGGGTTGCACGCCAAGGAAGGTCATGAGTGACATGACCAGCTCCTCGCGGATGGAGTCGATGGCCGGGTTGGTCACCTGCGCGAAGAGCTGCTTGAAGTACCAATAGAGGAGTTGCGGCTGCTCGGAGAGTATCGCCAAGGGCTCGTCGGCCCCCATTGAGCCCACCGGTTCGTTGCCGGTACTGGCCATGGGGTCCAGTATCAGCTTGAGATCCTCGCGAGTGTAGCCGAAGTACTTCTGGCGGCGGAGCAGGCTGCCGGTCTCGGGCGTGGGCGGTGACACGGCGCCGAAGAAACCATGGATGGAGATCTTGTTCTCCTCAACCCAGCGCCGGTAAGGCTGACGCCGAGCGAGCCTGGTCTTGATCTCCACGTCTTTCCAAACCCGGTGTCCCGCCAGATCCGCCAGGATCATCTGCCCCGGCCGCAGGGCGCCTTTCTCCTGCACCTGCTCGGGCGGGAAGTCGAGCACGCCCGCCTCCGAGGCGAGCACCATGAACCCATCCTTGGTGATGGTGTACCGCGCCGGGCGCAGGCCATTGCGGTCGAGCAGGGCTCCCACCACGCGCCCGTCGCTGAAGGAGACGGCCGCTGGACCATCCCAGGGCTCCATCAGACCGGCGTGAAACTCGAAGAAGCCACGCAGGTCCGGCCCCATGGGGTACTTTGCCCCCCACGCCTGGGGAACGAGCATCAACATCGCGTGGTGTATGTCGCGCCCGCCGGTGGTGATCAGCTCGAGCACGTTGTCGAGGCAGGCGGAGTCGCTGCCTCGCTCGTCGATGATCGGTAGCAGTTTCTCGAAGTCGGCGCCGAACAGATCCGATTGCAGCTCCGATTGTCTGGAACGGATCCAGTTGAGATTGCCTCGCAGGGTATTGATCTCGCCGTTGTGCGCGAGGTAGCGGAACGGCTGAGCCAGTTCCCACGACGGGAACGTATTGGTGCTATAGCGCTGGTGCACGACGGCCAGAGCGCTCTCGAACCCCGGGTCGCTCAGGTCAAGGTAAAAGGCGGGGATCTCGGTGGCCATCATGAGGCCTTTGTAGACTACGGTACGGCATGAAAAGCTGGGGATGTAGAAGCGGGCGTCGGGCCCCAGCGCCGCCGCCACCGCGGTCTCGCACTGCCTGCGGGCGACGTAGAGTTTGCGTTCCAGCGCCGCTTCTCCGCTCAACCCGGCCGCATCGGTGAAGCACTGCCAGATCGCCGGACGGGTCGCCTGGGCCGCCCCACCGAGAGCGACCGGCTCCACCGGCACCTCCCTCCAGCCGAGGACGTTCAGGCCTTCGCAGGTGAGGGCGTCGTCCACAGCGATGCGGCAGGCCGTCTGGGCCGCGGGATCCAAAGGCAAGAACATCATGGCCAACCCATAGCCGCCGGCCTCAGGCAGCGAGAAGCCGAGAGAGCGACAGGCGTCCGCGAAGAAACCATGGGGGATCTGTACGAGGATTCCGGCTCCGTCGCCGGTGCCTGCATCGGCCCCCGCTGCGCCACGGTGCAGGAGGTTGTTGAGCACCTCCATGCCGCGCTCGACGATGGAATGAGAGGGTGTGCCGCCCACGTCGCAGACGAACCCGACCCCGCACGAATCCTTCTCGTTGCTCGGATCGTAGAGACCTTGCGGAACCGGCATTCCCCAGGGGCGAACGCGGCCGTCACCACGGACGCCGGCTCGGCCGTTGTTCACCACGCGAACCATCAGCCTCGCGTCCTGTGGCCGGGCGCCGTGAGGGCCACCCCGGTAGAATCGAGAGTCAACCAAAAGCGTACGTGAAGAGAACATCCCCACAACATGGACATGCGTTTCATCGGTCTAGCGCCACCCCTGGAGCTGCATTTCCCGGATCACCGTCGAGGCTGATCCAGTCTGGGGTAGCATATCAACACGGTACCAGGGCGCACCTATCCATTCGGCCGGGATTCTCGCCTATCCCCTATACCTATGGACAACTGGCCGGCGCCTGCCGGGGGAGAGCAATCAGTCAGGCTCGAACGGCACTCCGAGACTGCGCGGTTGGACCACGCGGAGCGAGCGGAGGACCTTGGCCACTCGTCTTCGCGTGGCCTCTGGCAGTGCGGCCAAGACCCGGTCAACCCACTCGGCGTTACCCACGTTCACGAACAGCAGGGTGAGGATCATCAGAGGGAAGGGCGCCACCTGTAACACTTGCGAGGGGATGCCCTGCAGGCTGGGCTGGAGCACCACGCTCAGCCACTGGAGCACCCCGAAGAGATAGGCTCCGAAGGCGACGCGCACCGGGTTCCAGGCTCCGAAGATGACGATCGCCAGCACGATCCAGCCGAGTCCATCGAGCCCCGAGATGGTGCCCTTCCAGCCGGCCTTGACGCTCAGGGAGTACATGGGGCCGGCGAGGCCGACCAGCGCGCCGCCGAGGACAGTGTAGACGTAGCGCAACAGGTTGACCTTGGCTCCGCGCGCGAAGGCGGCGGCGGGACGCTCACCGACAGCCCGGAGGGTCAGGCCGGGGCGGGTACGGTAGACCCACCACCATGCCACGGCTATGAGGACAAAGCTGAAGTAGGTCATGATGTCGTGTTTGAAGATCAGCGTCCCCAGGATGGGGATCTTTTCGAGTAGGGGGATAGGGTGGACGGCCAGTAAGGGGCCCCTTTCACCCATGAAGGGGTTTCCGAGGAAGTACGAAAGGTCGCGGCAGAAGAGCGTCAGCACGAAGCCCACGGCCACTTGGGATCGGCGCAGGGTGATGCTGCCGAAAGCAACGAGCAGAGCCACCACCCCGCCGATGAGCGCTCCCGCAATGAACCCGAGAACGAGACTACCTGTGGTGACGGCCACGGCGAAGCTCCCCATGGCGGCCAGCAGGATGGAGCCGTTGACAGACAGGTTGATGACGCCCGCTCGCTCCGCCAGGCTCTCACCAACGGAGGCCACGACGATCGGGGCCGAGGTGGCCGCCACTCCGGAAAGACCGATGAGGATGGTCTGCCCGTCCATCACCTACCGCCTGTCTGCAGGCGCGCCCGGCGCAGATAGCGCTGGCGCGCCCCCTCCATCAGCACCACGAACAGAACGAGGGCCCCCTGGAGTACGCCGGAGAGCGTCGAGTCGAGCTTGAGCACAATGGGGAGCTGGATGCTCCCGATGTTGAGCGCTGCGAAGAACAGGGCGATGGGAGCCACCCACGCGGCCCGGTAGGCGATGAGCATGCCGATCATCAGGCCCAGGTAGCCGTAGCCGCTGGAGATCGACGGGATGAGGCGGTGGTAGACAGCTGTCACCTGAACGGCTCCGGCGAGGCCCGCCAGAGCGCCGCAGGCCAGGAAAGCAAGCAGTCCGTACTGCCAGGTGGGAACACCGAGCAGGAAGGCCGCCCGGTTGTTGGCGCCGGTGGCCTTCAGCTTGAGCCCAAAGTAGGTGCGCTCAAGCAGAACGTACACCACGATGACGGCGAGGAGAGCCAAGCCGAGCGACCAGGGACTCAGCCGCAGCCCGGCTAAGGTGGGAAGGGCGAGTTGGTCGGGGAAGGGCTCGGTGCCGCTCATGGAACCGATGCCGGGGCGCTTCCAGGGCCCGAAGATAAGCCACAAGGTGAGTGCGGCGGCCACGTAGTTGAGGCCCAGCCCCCCGAAGATCTCGTTGACGCCGCCGAACGTCTTCAATGCACCGGCCAGTGCCGCCCAGAGCCCGCCGCCCACCATGCCGGCGATCATGGCCAGGATGATGATGACGGCGGGGGAAAGCCCTGTATCCTGCAGCAGGCGCATCAGCCAGGTGGTGAGGACCGCCCCAAAGACGATCTGCCCCTCCACCCCGATGTTCCACAAGCCGGCGGCGAAGGTGATCAGCACGCCGGACGCGGCGAGCAGAAGTGGCACCCACGCTACGAGCACGTTCGAGAAACCGTTGACCGACCCCACCGCTCCCTTGATGATCTCCTTATAGGCGGAGAGGGGAGGGGCGCCGGCCGCGACCAGGATGATGGTGGTGAGGGCGAGGGCGAGGGCGAGGGCTCCAATCTGAAGGCCGACGTTGATCAGCCGCGTGCGCGTGAAATAGCCGGACAGGGCCACACGCACCTCAGACATGGGATCCTCGGGCTTCCATGTTGGTTCTCCGCTCGCCGGACGAGACGTCGTGGGCATCGCCGCCTCCGTGTCCGGGCGCGATTCCGCGCCCGCCGATGAGGTAGCCCAACTGGTCGACGGTCGTACGTGAGGCCTCCAACGGGCCGTGTACTTGTCCGGCGAAGAACACCAGGATGCGGTCACTGTAGCGGAGCAGTTCATCGAGATCACTCGAGGTGAAGATGATGCCGCCTCCCTGGTTGCAGCGCTCTTTCAACTTGGTCCAGAGGTAGATGACCGACTCGATGTCGAGCCCGCGCGTGGGCTGTTCGAGGAGCATCACCTTGGCACCCGGACGGACCAGAGCAAGGAGGGCACGCTGCTGGTTGCCCCCCGAAAGGGACTCCACCGGGCTGGCCGGCGTACCCTTGATGTTGTAGTCGGCGATACGTTCCCTGGCCAACTTGCGGCCACTCTCCCGGTCGATGAAGAAGCCGGGCTTTCTCTGGGTGAGGAGGATGTGTTCCGTGATGGACAGTCCGGGAATGAGACCCTCCTCCAGTCGGGCCGCCGGCACGTAGGCGACTCCCTTCCGCTTGTAGTGGCGGTAGCCCTTCCCCGCGAGGTCCAGGTCCTCGAGGCGGATACGGCCGCCTGTGGGAGGGACCAACCCGGCGCAGGCACGCAGGAAGACGGCCTGGCCGCTCCCCTCCATGCCTGCGAGACCGATGGTCTCACCCCGGCGTATGTCGAGTGTCACCGGGTCCAACTTGATGCGCCCTTGCTCGGCCCTCATGTTCTCCAGGTGGAAGAGGACGTCTCCCGTGGCGCACGAGACCCGGTCGCCCGGTGTCACCTCCCGCTCGAACATCATGGCCACGAGGCGGTCCACTCGGAACGGGGGATGCGCTTCCCCGATGAGTCTTCCCTGCCGCAACACGGCCACGCGGGTGCAGAGCTCCCGTACCTCCTCCAGCTTGTGCGACACGAAGAGGACGGTCTTGCCCTGCTCTGCGAGCCGGCGGAGTGTGCCGAAGAGCTGCTCCCGCTGGGTGGCGCTGATACCGGTGGTCGGCTCGTCGAGGATGAGGACCCGCGCTCCCAGCCATAGCAGCCGGAGCAGCTCGAGCTGTTGCCGCTCGCCGACGGTGAGGGAGCCGACCTCGGCCTTGAGGTCGAGGGTGAGGCCCAGAGGTTCCGCCAGTTCGGCAACGGCCTTCGCGGCCTCTCCGCGTCGGGGGATGAGTCGTCCGGGCGCCCCGATGAGGAGGTTGTCCACAACCCGCATGGGGGGGAAGTCGAGTGGATCCTGATGCAGCATGCCCACCCCGTGACGGATTGCGTCCGCCGGAGAGCGCAGAGTCACGGCCGTGCCGTCGAGGACGATCTCTCCGCTATCCGCCGGCTGGAAGCCTGACAGGATCTTCATCAGGGTGCTCTTCCCAGCGCCGTTCTCGCCCAGGATCCCCATGACGGTCCCGGCCGGGATAGTCAGGGTGATGCCGTCGTTGGCCTTCACCGGCCCGAAATGCTTGCGTATGTCTCGTACCTGTACTTCCAACCTTACTCCGGCCCGGCCATACGCCGTCCTCCTGCGGCCGCTCCGGGGCAGGAGCCAAAGCCGCTCACGGGGAAAACTGAGAGGGGAGACCGAGCCGGTCTCCCCTCTCGCAGACTCGTTGTCAGACTACTCAGCAAGTCCTATTCGGATACACTCTGGCCTTCCATGCCCTCGAGAAGTTGGGGCAGGTACCAGATCTGCTGGGCGGTGGCCACTTCGCCATCGGCGAGGTAGGGGGTGCCGTCCTGCAGGTTGATCGGACCGGTCCATAGGTTGAGGCCGCCCGCAAGAGCGCCGATGAACTCGTCCAGTTTGGCGGAGGCGTCGGCCGAGAGGCCCTCACCCTTCTTGAAGCCCACCGCGGAGGTGTCGGGGTTGTTGATGTCGGTCCAGTCCGGACCGTTCCATTCCCAGTAACTGCTCCAGTTGCCCTGGCTGGCCATCGTGACGGCCTTCAGGTAGGCCGGGCCCCAGTTGAAGTAGGGAACGCCGAGAGCCACGGTCGGAGCCTCGTCGAGAGAGCCAACGAAGTCGTAGGGGACGGCCCAGACCTGTTTGCCGGAAGCCGCCATTTTGCCGGCCTCCACCAGCGCTTCGGTGGTGTCGATACCAGAGATCACCACGTCGTAGCCGGAGTTGAAGAAGTTGTCGGCGACCTGAGTGGGGTCGGAGGTGACACCCGGGATGTTGAACCAGAAGCCGATCCAGTTGACGGTGAACTTCAGATCGTTCGGGTCTTTGCCCAGGTACTCGGTCCAGGCGTAGCGGGCGCCGAGGTACGCGGAGGCGGCCAGACGGCGGGTCTCATCGTTGATCAGCGGGCCAAGGTACCCGATTTTGCCGGTCTGAGTGGTAAGGGCGGCGGCGGCACCGGCCATCATCTTGCCGTACTCCATCTTGCCCATGACGTCACTGAGGTTCGGCAGGTTCTGGTAGTCTTTGCCGTCTTTCCATGCGCTATCGCCTGAGGTGAACATGACGGGGATATCCGGATTGGCCTTGGCGAACGCCACGGCCCCGTCCTTCATGTCGTCGGACGTGAAAAAGACCATCATGGCGCCCTGGTTCACCAGGTCTTGGGCCAACTGCTCGGGCGTGGTCCCCGGACGGTCGGCCGTGTTGACCTTGTCGACGTAGATCATCTTGGCGCCGGGCAGTTTCTCCTCGACATACTGGCCGCCTTCGAAGTTGGCCTGGCTCCAGCCGTGGTCGTTATAGGGACCGACGAACAGCATGCCGAACGTGAACTCAGTGTTTGCTGCCGCGGTGGTGTCCGTGGATGCCGGTGCGGCGGTGGTATCGCTCGACACGGGCGCGGCGGTCGTCTCGGTGGATGCCGGTGCTGCCGAGCTGGCCGTTGTTGCGGATTCGGCATCCCCGCCACAGGCAGCGGCGAAGAGGCCGATGGCTGCTACGAGTACTACAAGCGCACTGCAGAGCAGCACACGTTTGGTTCGGGATGTGGGCATTGCGGGCTGCACCTCACACTTCTTGTGGTGGACGGATCGAAGAATCAGGACCTACGTAGACGGCGAGCGCGAACCCGTACGCGAATGGGCCCGACGCGGAAATGGATGCTCGGTAACCCCTCCTTTCATCCTTCTTCCCGGCGCACGCATCCCAGGCGGCGCTGCCTCGGCATGCTGAGCCATTCTAATCATTAACAGGCCGTGTGTTCCAGAGTCCGGGTCGAGGATACCGAGCGATCGGGCCGGAGGCCGGTTAGAAGGCGATGACCTTCATCTCGTAGATCTCCTCCATCTCCAGGCAACGATCCATGGCCTCCTGCGGAACGTCGTTGTCAAGACCGAGAATCATGATCGAGTCGCGCAGGACGTTGTCGGCTCCGCTCGACGTGACCATCCTCGAAATGTTCACCCCGTGGTCACCCATGATCGTGCACACGTTGCCGATGACCCCCGGGACGTTCCGGTGGGGGACGTAGGCCATCCTGCCTTCGGGCTTGAAGACGATGGGAAAGTCACCGATCTGCACGATGCGCGGGTGTTTGTGCTCAAGCACGGTGCCGGCGATGGCGAAGTGCTGGTCGTCGTTGTTGGTCACGATGAGCTGGATGAGGTTGCGGTAGTCCCCGCTCTCCAGGCTGATGGTCTCGCGTACCTGGATACCGGTCTGTTCGGCGAGTAGGCCGGCATTCACGAAGTTCACCGTTCCGCCTGCCATGATCCCCTCGAGGATGCCTTTGACGGCGACCAGCGACAGTAACTTGGCATCGCCCGGATCCTCTATCTCCTTGCCCGCGAACGCCATTTCCACACTCTTGACGCTCCCACGATGGATCTGCCGGTAGAGGATGGCCATCTGCTCTGTGAGGCGGACGAACGGCTGCAGTTTGGAGAAGGTCTCGTCGGAGAGGGCCGGCATGTTGATGGCGTTCTTGACGATCTGGCCCCGGAGGCCGGCGATGACCTCGGCGATGACCTCTTCGCCCACGCGCCTCGACGCCTCCAACGTGGAGGCACCAAGGTGAGGCGTGCCCACGACGGTTTCGAACTCGTAGAGCGGATGGCCGTCTTGGGGTTCGTTCACCCAGGTATCCACACCGAGCGAGGCGATGTGTCCGGATTCCAGCCCTCGGTACAAGGCTTCCTCGTTGTACAAGCCGCCGCGGGCCACATTGACCAGCCGGACTCCCGGCTTCATCATCGCGATCTGGTCTTCGGAGATCAGGTCGAGGGTCTCTTTGGTGCGGGGCGTGTGGATCGTGATGAAGTCCGCCTCGCGCAGGAGGTCTTCCAGGCTCTCCATCCGCTCCACGCCCAGGTTGCTGAAACGGGAGTAGGGGATGTAGGGGTCGTATGCGATGACCCGCATCGAGAAGCCCCGTGCTCTCTGGGAGACAAGGCTGCCGATGCGCCCCAGGCCGATGATGCCCAGGGTCTTGTTGTACAGCTCGCTGCCTTCGAACTGCTTGCGTCCCCACTTGCCGCTCTTGATGAAGCGGTCCGCCCAGGGGATGTTGCGGCTACTGGCAAGGATCAGGCCCAGGGTGTGCTCGGCCGCCGAAATGATGTTGCTCTCCGGCGTGTTGCAGACGATGACGCCCTTGCGAGTGGCATAGGGGACGTCGATGTTGTCGAGGCCGGAGCCGGCGCGGCCCACGATGCGCAGGTTGGTGGCGGCGTCGAGGAAAGTCTTGTCGATCCGGGTCTCGCTGCGGACGATGATCCCGTGGTAGGCGGCGGCGATCTCGAGGAGTTCCTCGTGGCTCAGGCCATACTTGACGTCCACCTGAACAGCCGTCTGCAACGCGGCGACCTGCTCCTCGTCCATGAGTTCTGCGACGAGGACCCTCGATTCTGACAGTTCCAACCCTGCCTCCTGCGGACGCGTGACGGCTCGCCGAGCCCCCAAGTCGGCGGGCGTCTAGGCTAGCACAAGAGATGGTCGAGCGGAGCGGGAGGTGGAGCAGTTCGAACGCAGAAACGGCTCGCCGAGCAAGCCCGCCGCGCCGTTTCTGCCGTCTCTCTACGTTCGCTAGGACCGAGTCACGCGTCGCCGCCGGGCCAGCGGGAAAGGATGCGCTCAATCGGGCGCCTCTCGGGCACCGGTACGTTCGCCACCGCACCCTCGTTCCATTCCTTGGAAACGTACAGGTTGCAGTAACAACTGCCGTATTCCTTCACGTCCGGTTCTCGATAGTCGCACGGGCAGATGATGTCGCGGTCGACCTCACGGTCGCTGGCCGCAAGCCGGCAGGGACAGCACATGTAGCCGTAGCGCTCTTTGTTGGTGAGAAGGCCCTCGAGCAGCCCGATCGTGAGCTCCTTGTTCTTGTTGAAGTAGTAGCCCTTGGGCTCGTTGACCTTCTTGAGTCTCTCGTATAGTTCGTCAGCTTTGCTCACAGTCCCAACGCCTCCAGGATCTCGACCTCACGATACCCCACGATGACCTTGTCGCCGATGACCAGCGTCGGGAAGGCCACTTGAGGGTTGATCTTCCGCACCTCCTCGATGACTTTGTTCATCTCGTCCCGAGGGAGCAGGTCGACGTCGACGAAATCGTACTTCACGTTGTGAGCATCCAAGAGCTTCTTGGTATTGCGGCAATGGCCACAGGTGCTCAGCGCGTAGAGGAAGACCTTGGGTTGATCCATAACGTCACCTTTCGCGTCCAGGAGGATGTCCCCACTAGTCTACTTCTTCCGCACGATACCCGTCGACAGCGCCCGTCATACGGAAGAACGCGGTGAGGGACGGACTCGTCTGGCGGCTAGCAGGCTGCTGAAAATGAGGCCCTCAAAGGAACGACCCTGGTGAGCAGAGCAAGAAATGAGACCGGCAGCAGGTCTTTGCGGTCCGGAATACTAGATCCGGGCCCCAGGACGCCTTGGTTTCCCCCTTCTTTCTCACCCGAGCGCCTGCTCGGTCTCCAGTGTTCGCATTCGGACCAGGTTGAAGCAGGCGCAGGTGAAGGTGAAGACCGCCCGGACCTTGGATTCCCCCCGATGCCGGAGCTTCCGCAGGCCGCCCACCGTCTTCATCCAGCCGAAGGCCTCCTCCACGATCTTGCGCCTTCTCAAGCTCACCGCGTAGCCGTCCCAGGTGGTGGTGCGTCCATCGATGGCGCTGTAGCGTTTCTTCTCGGCCACGTGGGGAGTGATGTCCAGAGCCC
>CAZWAR010000020.1:0-32692 GCA_964631965.1 uncultured Gaiellales bacterium | reverse complement strand
GTCCACAACCATCCGGCATTTCTAGAAGCGATAGCCCCCCGTCCGGGCCGCGGCTTGCGCGCGGCCCCAGCTTTCAAAGCAGCCCCCATCTCCAAGCGGCCCTGCCCTCTCCGCCGCACGGCACTCACTGGCAGCAGAGGCGACCGCCTCTCGAGGTGGTCGGGGCCAGACAGTCCGAGGTTCCCCGCTCGTCCATGGGCACGTACTCTCGCTGGCTCTGCCCAACGTAGATCTGTCGGGGACGGTACAGCGCGCTTCCCGAGTCGTATACTTCCTTCCAGTTGGCGATCCAGCCCGGCATCCGTCCCATGGCGAAGATGACGGTGAACATGTCGACCGGGATGCCCATGGCCCGGAGGATGACCCCCGAGTAGAAGTCAACGTTGGGATAAAGGTTGCGCTCTACGAAGTACGGGTCGTTCAGAGCGATGTCCTCGAGGCGCTTCGCGATCTCGAGCAGCGGGTCGTCGCCTTTGACCTTCGCCAGCAGCTTGTCGGCCGTGGCCTTCATGATGTGGGCGCGGGGGTCGTAGGTCTTGTAGACGCGGTGGCCGAAACCCATCAGGCGAAGCGGAGTGCTCTTGTCCTTCACCTGGGCCACGTAGTCCTTGAGATCCACCTTGTTATCGTGGAGATACTGGAGCATCTCCACCACCGCCGCGTTGGCTCCTCCGTGCAACGGGCCCCATAGCGCGCACACCCCTGCGGCGCAACTGGCGAAGAGGTTGGCGCCGGACGAAGCCACCATGCGCACCGTGCTCGAGGAGCAGTTCTGTTCGTGATCGGCGTGCAGGATGAGAATGAGCTGCAGCGCGTCCACGATCTCCAGTTCGGGCTCGTAGTCCCGGAACGGGATGGAGAACATCATGTGCAGGAAGTTGGAGCAATAGTCCAGGTGCGGTTTCGGATAGACGATGGGCTGCCCGACAGAGGTCTTGTAGGCCGCTGCCGATATCGTTCGCAGCTTGCTGATGAGACGGGCCGCCGAGGCCTGAAAGGTGGAGGCATCCTCCATGCGGGTGAGGTCGGGCTGGTAGCAGCCCATCGCGTTGATCATGGCCGAGAGGATCGCCATAGGATGGCCGGTTGAGGGGAAACCGTCAAAGTGGTGGTACAGACCCTCGTGGATCATCTCGTAGTCGGTGAACAGGGCGCTCCAGGCTTTGAGCTGCTCCCGGGTGGGCAGTTCACCGTAGATGAGCAGCCAGCAGGTCTCCACGAAGGTGCTCTTGGCGGCCAGTTGTTCGATTGGGATGCCCCGGTAGCGCAGGATGCCGTTCTCCCCGTCGACGAAGGTGATCGCGGACTCGCAGGAGCCGGTGTTCGCAAAGCCTTCGTCGAGGCACACGTGGCCGGTGGTCTGTCGCAGTTTCCGGATGTCAACCGCGCGGTCGCCCTCCGTACCGACGACTACCGGCAGTTCGTATGAGTCACCGTCGATGATGAGTTTGGCGGTACCTGACATCGGATCTATCCTTCGTACTCGCGGAGGACACTGCTGCTACTCCCGTATCGCGGCCCCTCGGAGCGGGCAGAAGAAGTTTACACAACTCGTGCGTCCCAGTCGCTATGCGTGCTCAGTGTGATCGATGCAGCAGACGATCGACCTCGCACAGCCTGTTCTGGGATGAAGGCGAACGCTTCGGGTCCGCGAGCTAGAATATAGATTCTAGATTCTATGGTCGAGCGGCTCCAAACCGGGCTCGTTTGGTGCTAGAATCGGGCGGTGGCCGAAACCGTACACGGAGTCAAAGAACCGCGCCAGCAGCGCAGCCGCGACTCTCAGGAACGTATCCTGAAAGCCGCCGAGTCCCTCATCAAGAGCAGGGGGTTCGAAGCGCTCACCACCGCCGAGGTGGTCCGGCGCTCTCACACCTCGATCGGAACGCTCTACGCTCGTTTCGGCGACAAGACCGCCCTGCTCCATGCCGTCCAGAACCGGGTGCAGTCTCGGGAGGAGGCGTGCATGCGCAATCAGATGGCCAAGATCGATTGGGATTCGCTCTCACTCGAGGAGGGGGTGCGCCGGCTGCTGCAGATCAAGCAGACCGCCAATGAAGGCGACGCCCGTCTGTTCGAGGCCTTCGTGGTCCAGGGCGCCACCGACCCGGTGCTGCGTGCGCAGGGCTACCGGCACAAGGCGGCCGTCGAGTCGCTCGAGGTGGAGATTCTCATGAGACATGCGGGTGAGATCGGGCACGCCGACCCTGAGGGTGCCGCCCGCGTAGCGTCTCGGTTGGCCCAAGCCGCTCAGGAGGAGTACGTACAGCGTTCGCTGGCGGTGGGGTCTTTCGTAGGGACGGCTCCGCCGGAACTGCTCCTGCAGCATCTCGCGGACGTCATCATCGCCTATCTGAAGAATCCGCAGCCGGCGGCAGGACAGGCCACGTCCTAGCCCCGCGCACTCAGAGAAGCCTCACGCGACGAGTCGCTTCTCGACAGGCGCCTCCTAGCCCGCAGTCCCCCTCCTTTGCCAGTGCTACACTCGCAGCGAGATGGAACGCTGGCACACACACGTGCTCCGCGAGAAGATCGACCCCAGCAGCATGCTCATCCAGGGGAACCGGGCCTGCGCCCTCGGAGCTCTCGATGCCGGTGTGCGCTTCTTCGCGGGATATCCCATCACTCCCAGCTCAGAGATCATGGAGGCCATGGCCGTCGAGTTGCCGAAGGTGGGTGGAGTGTTCCTGCAGATGGAGGACGAGATAGGATCCATCTGCGCCTGCATAGGGGCAGCGCTGACGGGCTCACTGGCCATGACCGCCACCTCGGGCCCGGGATTCTCGCTGATGCAGGAAGCCATCGGCTACGCCATCATGGTGGAAGCGCCGCTTCTCATCGTGGACGTGATGCGGGCGGGCCCGTCGACAGGCCGGCCGACCACACCTTCCCAGGGCGACGTCATGCAGGCCCGCTGGGGTACTCACGGCGATCATCCCGCGGTGGTCCTCGCCGCCTCCAACGTCGCCGACATGTACCGCCTCACCATGGCTGCGGTCCGCTTTGCCCAGAGGTTCCGCACGCCGGTCACTCTGCTCGCGGACGAAGTGGTGGGCCATATGCGGGAGAGCTTCGCTCCGGAACTCATCGACCGCTACCGTCTCACCAGCGGCGATTTCGATTTCAGCCCCAGCTACATCCATCCGGATACGGTGCGGGAGGTGCACACCCCTCATGTGCTCGGTTCCGAAGTGAACCCACACGTGACCGGGCTCATTCACGACGAGACCGGGTTCCCTACGAACGACCCGCAGAAGAGTGAGAAGTTCCTCCGGGAACTTTACGACAAAGTGGGCAACCACAGGGACGAACTCTGCCTGTACGACGTGAAGAACGAGGGCAGGGGCCGGGTGTGCATCGTGGCGTACGGGTCGTGCGCGCGGAGCGCCCGGGCCGCCTGGAAGCTGGCGGAGAAGGAGGGCCTGCAAGTGGAGGTGCTCCACCTCTACACGCTGTTCCCGCTGCCGGTGGAGATCATCCAGAAGGTGGCCCGTCGTGTGGAGTTCATGCTCATTCCGGAACTGAACCTGGGGCAGTACGCCCGCGAAGTCCGCAAGATGGCGGAGAACTGGACCACGGTCATCAGTATGGGGAAGATCGACGGGACGCTCATCACGCCCCGGGAGATCCTCGATCGGGTGTCCGAGTTGGTGGGGAAGTACGAGAGTGTTTGACGGCGCCGACACCACGATGGGCGGCACGGCCGCCGGCGCGAACGCATCCGAGGACGCCGCGGCGTGCCCGGCGCCCGCTGGGCTGGATGCGTGTGCTGCCGACGCTCTGGAGATCGAGCAGTTCCTGCATGCCGAGCGGCTGCCGCACATCTGGTGTCCAGGCTGCGGCATCGGCATCGTGACCGGCGCCCTCCTGCGCGCCGTCGTCGATTTGGGGTTGGTGCGCGAGAAGACGGTGGTCGTCGGGGGTATCGGCTGCTCGAGCCGGGCCGTCGGCTACATCGACCTGGGCACGGTTCACGCTATCCATGGACGGGCTCTTGCCTTCGCCACAGGTATCAAGATGGCCCGGCCGGATTTCACGGTGATCGTCCTCACAGGCGACGGCGACGGAGCCGCCATCGGCGGGAACCATCTGATCCATGCGTGCCGGCGCAACATCGATATCACCTGCATCCTCTTCAACAACCAGACCTACGGTATGACCGGCGGCCAGTTGTCACCCACCATGGACCCCGGTGACCGAGGAACGACCGCCCCGTATGGGACGATAGAGCCGCCGTTCGATCTCTGTGAGCTCGCCGTGGCGGCGGGGGCCAGTTTCGTAGCCCGCGGCACCGCGGCCGGCATCCGGCCGCTCGAGCGGATGATCAAGCAGGGCATCCAACATAAGGGCTTTTCGTTCATCGAAGCCGTGGTACCCTGCCCGACCGAGTACGGCAAGCGCAATCCCCCGGCGGGTGTCACTGCGATGCTTGACGAGACCAAGGCTCGGTCGGTGAGCGTGAGCCGGGCGGCAAAGATGCCGATCGAGGAATTGCGTGACCGCATAGTGACGGGCATCTTGCACGAGGACCGGGATGCGCCTGAGTTCCAGGCGAGTTACGCGGCCCTCGTAGAGAGAGCCCGGGCAGTCGCCGGCTCCGAATCCGGGCCGGCGGCGCGTGCGCGGCGGGCTGGGGCCGGGAGCAGCGCGGGACGCAAGAAAACGGGCAGGACTGTGGAGGGGACGGTTGCGCCGACTGCCGAGGAGCCCCGGCCGGCGCCGGATTCCCGTGACGCCTCCGGTCTGCCCTGTGAGGGCGGCGAGTGAGCGCCGGCGAAGTGGCCGGCTCGGGTGCGCCGACCGCAGGCCCCGGCCCGGAGGCGGTTCGGGCCGAGGCCAAGGCCGCCAGGGCTGCGCGCGCGGCGCGAGCGCGGGCGTCGGCGGCGGAGCGGCGTGGACTCCTTGCCCAGAGGCCGCTCGTCGAGGTCCGGTTCGGCGGCAGCGGCGGGCAGGGAGTGATCCTCATGGGCGTCATCCTGGCGATGGCGGGGGCTCGTGACCACCGCTTCGTGGTGCAGACCCAGTCCTACGGTCCCGAGGCTCGGGGCGGCTACAGCCGCAGCGACGTGATCATCTCCGACGCGCAGATAGACTATCCGGAACTCGACCGGGCCGATCTGCTCGTGGCACTGTCGCAGGCGGCTGCCGACGAGTACATCGGCGTGCTACGCTCCGACGGCGTGCTGGTCTACGACTCCGAGAACGTGAAGCCGGTGCCGCCGTTCAGGGGGGAGCAGTTCGGGTTGCCGTTCACCCGCCTCGCCCTGGAGGAGACCGGGCGGAAGCAGACGGCGAACATCCTCACCCTGGGGGCGGTGGCGGGCATCACCGGGGTCGTCACCACCGAGTCGCTGCGCAAGGCGGTGCTAGTGATGGTGCCGGCTGGTACGGAGGAGATCAACGGGAAGGCTCTGGCCCGCGGACTGGCGCTGGGCGCTGTCGAATGGGGCAGCGCCGATCGGGCTCCTGAAGCCCGAGGTCCATAGAGCCGCGAAGGAGCGAGCATGATTGTTGCCGGTATCGACGTCGGGGCCAAGAACGTCCACGCCGTCTTGATGGAGGAGGGGCGGGTGCTGGCCAAAGCTACCGTTGCCTCCGGGTTCGACCAGGAAGAGTCCGCCGAGCGGGGTCTCCAAGAGGCGGCTCGGGTGGCCGGCATCGAGCGGGACACGCTCCACGCCATCGCCGCCACCGGCGCCGGGCGCAAAGCGCTCTCCTTCGCCGGTCTGCAGCCCACCGAGGTCGCCGCCGACAGCCGGGGGGCGGTGAACCTTCGTCCGGGCGCCCGCACCGTGGTCGACGTGGGTGCCGATGAAGCCCGAGCCATCCGATTGAGCGCGGAGGGCAAGGTGATCGACTTCGCCATCAACGAGAAATGCGCAGCCGGCGCTGGGGCCTTCGTCGAGGCGATGAGCCGGGCCCTCGACATGAGCCTCGAGGATTTCGCCTCCTCTTCACTCGACTCCACCCAAGCCATCCCTATGAACGCTCAATGCACGGTGTTCGCGGAGTCGGAGGTGGTGAGCCTTATTCACGCCAACACTCCGCCCGCCGATATCGCCCGTGCGGTCCACGACGCCATGGCCAGCCGTGTGTCGGCGATGGTCCGGCGCATCGGCGTGGAAGACCCGGTGGTCCTCGGCGGCGGTGCGGCGCTCAACGCAGGCTTCGTGAAGTCGCTGTCCGAGGCGCTGGGCGGCGCCGAGGTGGAGGTACTGCCGGACGCCGAATATCTGGGTGCGCTGGGGGCGGCGCTCGTCGCCTGGGAGGGGCAGGTTTCCAGCTAGAGGGGCGGTCGGTCGGGCCCGTTCCCGGCGGACCCCTGGGGCGGCGCTCGGGCAGTGGTCGCACCGTGCATCCCCTGTAGTACACTAGCCCGACGATGGCAGAGACCCCGAACTACTGGCGATGGAGTGAAAAGACCTACCAGGCGCCCGATGTTGATTGGCGCCGTGCTTCAGGCATCACGGTCGGGGTCGACGTGGGGTCGGTCAGCTCCCAGGCGGTCGTTCTGTCCGACGGCAGGCTCCTCGCCTTTCACTCCACCCGTACCGGATCGTCCAGCCCCGACAGCGCCCTGCGTGCGTTCCATGGCGCGGCCGAGCCCCTGGGCCTGACCCTCGATGACATCTCCTACGCCGTCGGTACCGGCTACGGCCGGGTCAACGTGCCGTTCGCCCAGCGGACCATCACCGAGATAGCCTGCCATGCTCGGGGTGCCAACTACATGGGAGGCTCCGGCGTCCGCACCATCCTCGACATGGGGGGGCAGGACTGCAAGGTCATCCGCATCGACGAGCGCGGCAAGGTGTTGAACTTCATCATGAACGACAAGTGTGCGGCCGGGACCGGCAGGGGCATGGAGGTCATTGCCGACGTGCTGTCGGTTCCCATCGAAGACATCGGCAGGCGGTCGTTCGAGATCGACGAAGAGCCGGCGCCTGTCAGCAACGTCTGCACCGTGTTTGCCAAGTCCGAGGCGACCGCTCTGCTGCGGGCCGGCTGGAGCGTCAATAAGGTGCTCGCCGCATACTGCGCCGCCATGGCACAGCGGGTGGCCGGCCTCATTATGCGCATGCAGGTGGAACGCGAGTTCTTCATAACCGGCGGCATCGGGAAGAACATCGGGGTCACGCGCCGCATCGAGAGGCTCGTCGAGGTGGAGGCGATCAAGCTCCCCGCCGATTCGGTGTTGGATCCCCAGATAGCCGGAGCTTTGGGGGCGGCGCTCTTTGCCCATTCGCTCCATCGGAAGGCCTTGAAAGAAGGGGCGACCGGGGGCGCCCACGCCGGCGGTGGGGGCGCGACGGTCGCCGGTGCGGCCGACAACGGTAGTTCTGCAGCGGGCGCCGCTCCCGGCCCCGCCAGCGAGGCTAAAGAGGCGGCCGGACGATGATCGCCAACTACGGATACGAAGACGGCTCCGGCTTCTACTACATCACCATCGACACCGACGTCTGCGTGGAGTGTGTGGAACACGGGTGCATGAAGGCCTGCCCGGGATCCGTGCTCGCTATCGAGATGGATGACTACGACGATCTCGTCGCCACGGTCGCCGAGAATGCTCGCAAACGACTGCGCGAGCTCTGCTCGCTCTGCAAAGGACAGAACGGGTCGGGCGGTACGGCCCGGAGACTCCCCTGTACGGATGCCTGCCCGGGCGGCGCTCTCCGTCACAGCTGGTAGGACTGCTTTGGAGGTGCGGGTCGACGGAGTCGTCGTGGATGTCCCCGGGGGGGTGAGCATCCTCGAGACCTGCGACCGAGCGGGGCGGTACGTCCCCCGGCTGTGCTCCTACCCGGGTATCGGCTGCTCCTGCGAGCTGGGGTTGTCCTGTGGCCTGTGCATGGTGGAAGTGGCCATGCCCACCGAAGGCCAGGAGGGGACTCTCGTCCTGGCCTGCTCCACGTCGATCCGGCCGGGCATGAGCGTGACCACCTCGAGCTCGGAACTGAGGGCTCAGCGTCTTCGGCTGGCGGCCACCATCCTCGAGCGCCATCCCCACATCTGCCTGAGCTGCCCGGATAGGGACGGCTGCAGCCGCGACGAGTGCAGGTTCGGCTATCCCGTAGAGGCGCGCTGCTGCGCTCAGTTGGGGCGATGCGAGCTGGAGAAGCTCGTCGCGTACCTCGATCCGGATCTGGAGCTGCGACGCCGGCCGGTGGCCGTCGACCGCGACGCGCACACGGAGGGACGTATCCGCAGGGAACCGGGGCTGTGCATCGGCTGCGGGCGGTGCGTCCTCGTATGCACGCATTCAGATGCGGCCGGCAAGGCCTTGCACATGGAGCACATTCTCGAGCCATCGGAGGGCGGTGGGGTAGGCGTGCCTCAAAGTGCTCCCCGGGAGACGGGCGACTCCTGCCGGGCGGTACCGGTCAAGGCAACTCTTCGGGCTTCCGGTTGCACATTCTGCGGGCAGTGCGTCATGGTCTGTCCCACCGGGGCGATCACCGCGCCCGGTGCATCCGGGGCTCGCTGGCTGGAGGGGAGGCGGAAGACGAGCGAGTTGGCCGCGCCGGTTCTCCCGCCCGACTCGTGGCGGCTGCTGTCCAAGGAGGAACTGCAGGCAGTACCAAAGGTCTCGGGCGTCTTCCAGTTGGCCGACGAGGCCGGACATGTTCTGCGCATCGGGGGAGTGGCCGACCTCTCTCGCGGGCTCACGATCGCCCTCACGGACGCCCCCGCCCGATCGGCCAGGCTATTCTGGTTCGAGCCAGCGGAGCTCTTCACTCTGCGGGAGAGCGAACTCCTTGCCCGGTTTGCCCAGGAGCACGGTCATCTCCCACCGGGGAACGAACTGGGCGACGACCTGTTCGAGGACGATCCACGATGAACCGGTCATCTTCCACGGCTCCGTACCCGGATGAGTCCGTCGCTGCTGCGTCCTCGGGTCTGGAGAAAGGTGATCCGCTCTCCGCCTCCCGCTCGACCCTGCTTGCGGTGGGAGTCCTCTCCGACACCCACGGCCACCTCTACCCTGAAGTGGCCGAGGGGCTCGAAGGGGTGGACCACATCATCCACGCGGGCGACGTGGGGACCTCCGAGGTGCTTCGGGCTCTGCGGCTCATCGCGCCGGTGACGGCGGTGCGGGGCAATGTGGACATGGGGAATTGGGCCGATGCTCTGCCGCCCCGAGCCGAGGTGGAACTGGCGGGAGTGCGTGTCGTGGTGAGCCACACCACGCTGCGGATAGACGGGGCCGGCCACGTCGGAGGGCCCTTGGTGGTTGTCTCCGGGCACAGCCACGTCGCGGCCATCGAGTGGCGCGGTGGCGTCCTCTACCTGAACCCTGGGTCGGCGGGGCCGCGCCGGTTCGGCCGGCCGCGAACGATGGCCCGGATGGAGATCCGGTTGCCGCGCGGAGACGCCGCTCTTCCCGAATCCGGCACTGCCCGGGTGGCCGCCGTGATCGTCACGCTCCAGGGGGGCTAGGGGGAGGAGCGTTGGGCGCGCCGTTCACGCGCGCCCGCTGGTCCGCGTTACAGCGTCTTCGCCACGTGGGTGGTGAGTTCCCCGAGCCGATAGGTGTAGCTCCCCATCTCGTTGTCGTACCAACCGAAGATCTTCACGTGGGTGACCGGAATGCGATGCTGCACGCCCTCGATGCGCACATCCACAAACCCCGTGCGGGTGTGGGTCTCCACACCCTCGATGACCACGGCCGCGTCCTCGCCGAGCATATCGGCCGACACGTTCTGTTCCATGCTGAACTTCAGGAGGCCTCTGGACTCGCCCCCTGCCGCCTCCCTGTAGATGTCGTTGATGGCCTCGCGATCGATGTCCACGGTGCCATCCATGCGTTCTTCCGCCTGGAAGGTCACATTCAGAACGATCAGGCTGACGCTGGCAAGAGGAATACGCACGGAGTCGGCCATGAAGCCGATCCGAGCGATCTCCGGCATGACCTGCTCGAGCGCCTTCGCGGCGTTCGTGGA
The DNA here is from genome assembly GCA_964631965.1 of uncultured Gaiellales bacterium. Taxonomy (GTDB): domain Bacteria; phylum Actinomycetota; class Thermoleophilia; order RBG-16-64-13; family RBG-16-64-13; genus CAIQPS01. The sequence continues at coordinate 22,754 of CAZWAR010000020.1, read as the reverse complement.
AGTGATGACGATGTTGTCCATCCCCCCGCGGGTCTTGCGCAGGTCCGTGGCGTTGGCGCCAGGCACCGCATCGAGGAGAGGCTGGCTGTTGGTAACCGCGTGTACGGTGCTCATTCCGGCAGTGATCATGTTGCCGGTGAGATCGCGGGCCAAGAGCGGCTTCATCATGTGGGCGAGACCCGTGGTGGTGCAGGAAGCAGCCGACAGGATCTTGTGCTTGCCAGGATCGTAATCGAGGTGGTTGATCCCGTGAATGAGGACGGCTGCGTCATCCGGCAACGGGACGCCCTTGACCTTGCTCTTGAACGGAGAGCTGATCACAACCGCCCGGGCTCCGGCGGCCAGGTGGCCCCTAATGGCCCCCTTACCGTCGGAGCCTTCGGCATAGGGGTCGCGGAAGATCCCTGTGCAGTCGACTACCAGCGGTACGTTGTACTCGCGCCAGGGAATGTCCTTAGGGTCGCGAGCCTGGCGCAGGACCACCACGTCCTTGCCGTGGACCCTGCAGAGCCCCTTCGCCTCGTCGATCACCTGCAGGTCGCGCTGGGCGTAGCACCCGCCCAGCCAGCGGTGCAGCGGACCATACGTGCTGTCTTTCGAGAACAGACTGGAGGGACGTGCCTACCGGACGTCCGACATTGACCACCACGGTGTCGAAGTCATCGTGAGCGAGGTGGTACCAGAGGGTCAACTTGCCGATGCGGCCGAGTCCGTTGATACCAAGGGTCCGCGGGGCAGCCATCGTTCTTCCTTTCGTCGTTTCTCCGACATGGTCGTATCCACGACCCTTCTAACACTACCACCGGTCCGGTCGTCACACATGTCTTCGGGTGGTGTGGCGGGTGCCGGCTGGTGACGACCAAACGCTGCCTGACGGAACGCTAGAGGACCCGCGCGATGGTGGGGATCCGGCCGAGAAATATGTTCCCCGTTCGCCCGTCGATGCTCAGCCAGTCGCCGGCCTGCAACTCGTGCCCCGCCAGACTGGCGACCCCGCGACGCTCGTCCACCTTGAGCGACCGGCAATCCACCACCGCGGTCTTGCCCAGACGCTTCGCGGTGACGGCGGCATGTGAGGTGGCTCCACCCCGGGCGGTCAGGAGACCCGAGGACCGGGTGATCATCGCAATGTCCTCGGGGACGGTGTCCGGCCTGAGCAGAATGATGGCTTCGTCGGGATCCTCCTCCATGAGCGCGTCTATCTGGTCCATGTTGATAGCCGCCCTCCCGGAATAGGCCCCTCCGGCCACCCCCATCCCAACGGCGACCGCGGGTCCGAATCCTTTCGCCGACGTGTCGAAGTAGGGGGAGTCGCTGGTCTGCTCCTGGACCATGGCCCGCTTCTGGAGGATATAGAGGTCGGCCGGGTCGTCGGACTCGAAGGTGAACTCGATCTCCTGCGGGTCGTGCTCCCGGGATCCCACCAGGTCGCGAGCCACGCTCAGCAGCGCCTGATAGACGCGCGGATGGTCTTTCTCCAGAGAGTGTTCCAGACCCTTGTATGTCTGACTGCCGAGCCGCTGAGCCTCGGACACGGGCCAGGGGAACACCAGCCCGGCCACCAGGTCCTCGCCCTGGCTGCGGGCGGTGAAGTCGCCGAACAGTCGTACCTGATTGCTGTGCGGCTCGAGCGGGTTGCGGGTGAAGGTGACGCCCGCACCGGACTTATGGCTGAGGTTTCCGAACACCATGCGTTGCACCACCACCGCCGTGCCCCACTCCTCTGCGACGCCAAGGTACTGGCGGTAGAGTTTCGCTTCGGGCGAATCCCAGGAGCCGAGGACCTTGCGTATGCAGGCCACGACCTGTCGGAACGGGTCGTCCACATAGCGGACCCCCCGTTCGCGCGCCGCCTTCTTGTAGGCGAAGGCCATCTCCTTCATGTGTCGGGGCAGGAAGTCGGACTTGCGCTCCACCCCGTACCGGGTCTTGAACTCCACCATGATGCCGTCGAAAATGTCCCGGTCTATCCCAGAGGCCATGGCCCAGGTCTGGAGGAAGCGACGGTACGAATCCCAGGCGGCCCATTCGAAGCCGGACTTCCGCGATAGCGCCTCGGCCAGCCTGTCGTTGAGGCCGACGTCGACGAAGGTCATCATGAGCCCGGGCATGGATATGGCCGCGCCCGAGCGGATGGAGAGCGTGAGTAACCGGTTGGGGTCGCCGAGCCGGAGCCCGGTTTCCTTCTCCAGGTCACCGATGGCCTTTTGCACGCGGTCGAGCGTATCTTCGTAGAGCGGGCGGTGCGCCATCGCAGGCATCGCGCTGAACAGCTCGGTGCTGAGGATGAAGCCCTGGGGCACCTGGTGCTTGTAGGCGGCCATCTGCTTGAGGCCGAGGCCCTTGAAGCCCAGGGTCATCTGGTCGTCGGTCCGCTTGTTCGGCCGGTGAATGCGCGACAGCAGGCGTTCCGGGTCGTAGTTCATCATGCGGGTGAGCGCCGTGTTGCTCAGTTTGTCGGTGAGCACGGATATCTGTCGGGTCACGGTGGACATGTAGCGGTCCAGCGACTGCATCCCCAGCGCGGACACCAGCACCTCGCGCAGCACCATCTCGGCCACGGCGTCTATGGACATGCAGCGGGCCACGCATTGCCGGGGATCGTGCTTGAGCACTGTGTGAAGGACCTGGTCGTGGCTCAGGATGGAGGTTCGCGAGAGCTGGGTGACCGACCCCATCAGAAATTGGAACACGTTCTGATATTGGTGAAACGTGAAGTTGTGGCTGCTGAAGCTGGATTCCAGCAGGCGCAGATTGGCGCCCAGGTTCCGGGAATCGACGCCATCGGCGGCGAGGGCGCGTTCGAACCGGCGGATGGTCTCGGCAGTGTGGCGCAGGGTGTCGCGGGTAACGTACGGTTCCACACCCCGCGTCACCAGGTCGTCCAGAAGGATGCCCACCAGCCGTTCCACTCGGAAGGACAGCCCCAACGCGTCGAACTTGGGCTCGCCGTAGTTCCCGTAGATCGAGGGGATGCCGGCCGCTATGTGGCGCTTCTGGTATATGTTCTCCACCGCGCTGGACGGCTCCGGACTGAGGATGATCTTCTGCAGTTCCTCGAGCACTGTGAGGGAGGCGTCGATCAGCCGGTCGCGGGTCAGCGCGTCGGTGTCGCCCCTCCAGGCCTCCAAGGCCTTCACGAAACGCAGCCTCTTCTTGGCCTCGAGCTGCAGGTGGTGGCTCACGGCCTCGGCGATGTTGTCTGTCGAGAGGGAGTACTTTCCCCTGAGGAGCTGGTGGGTGCGCACCATCAGAGCCACCCTCCGCCGGGCGGTCGCCTCGGATTCGCCGCTATCAGGGAGCACATCCAGCAGATGGGATAGCGAGTCCGGAGAAAGAGCCACCAGGCAGTCGATCAGTTCGGCAACCGGGTCGGCGGCGTCGTCCGATATCGGAGAGCCGTCCGGCGAACGGTAGGCCTCCCCGTCGGAGTCCTGGTCACGGCCTTGGTCGCCGCCCGCTCGGCCGCTTCGGGCTCCATTATCCTGCGCGTCGTTGCCCAACGCCGGCGGAGCGGCGTGCGGCCCGTCCCCGGGGACCAGACCGAACACCTTCTCCAGCCGCATCAGCACCTCGTGCGGGCCGACGGCCCAATCGCCCTCTTCTCTGACCGCGTTGAAGGTGTTGACCGACAGGTAGGGCTGCAGCGGGGTGGGATCGAGCGTCACCCAGTAGCCGAGTATCTCGCGGCTGAAATCCACCAGGCGGTTAGACGACTCGGCATGCGATTGCTTGCGCACGAAATGCATGAGAGTGTCCTGCCGCTGGCAGATCTCGTCCAATTCGGTGGACACGGCCCGCAGCTCACCCTCGGCGCCCACGTCGTTGAAGTACACGGGGAAAGCGCGGAGTAGCTGCTTGACGACGAAGTAGATGGGCCTGATGTCCGCATTCAGGAACCGACTGACGTCTCGCTGGAACAGGTCGGTGTCGGCGATATAGACGCCTCCCAGCCGGAGTTGGACGTTCAAGGCTGCAGCCAGCCGCTCGTACAGGGCGGGGTTGGACTCGATGATATGCATCCAGCAGCGGATCTTGGGCAGGTGGTAGGGGTTCACCACAGTCTCCCAGTCGTCCGTCGCCCCCTGGATCTCCGGGTACTGGAACTTCCAGGAAAGCACGTCCTCGATGAGGTGATCGGCCGCCACAACGTTCCCCGCCTGGCCTATGGCCACCCCTATGGCCTCGTAGCACTGGAAGCGCATCAGGAGGAACTGGTTGTCACGCTGACGGAAGAAACGGGTGAGGCGGGCCAGGATCCGGTCCACGTCCATCCGCCGCTCGGGGCTCATCAGTTGCCGTACGACACCGAGGAGATCCACCATCACCTCGTTCTGCCGGTATCCCAGGGTGTCGTCCTTGAGGAAGTACAGGCAGACTGCAAAGCGGTCGCCGATGTTGTCGATGCGGAACACCTGGTCGATGGCCCAGTCCAGGAGCGTGGAAAAGGCAGGCAGGTCGGAACCGAGCAACTCCTCGTCGGACACAGACCCCGCCCGGTCGATCAACCGCGCCACCGCTTCCGGGGCCAAGTCGGCAAAGCGGTCGGCCACGGCCTGCTTGTCGGTGAGTTCGGCATCGGACGACGCGGCCCAGGCCGGCAGGGGTAGCCGCTCCGCCAGGAGCCGGTAGCCGATAAGCAGGAGGGAGCGGAAAAGGCTCGAGAACGCCGGTCGCAGAGCCGGACGTTTGGCGGCGTGTCGCACTAGGGTGTGGATGAGGGTGTCGCGTTCCAAGAAGGCGAACGTGCGTAGGGGAAGCTCACGGCAGAGTGTCTCGGCGATGGTCCGCAGGGGTTCGTCGTAGGAGCCGGCGTGCGGGCCCGTGAGAGCCGTGGTGCTCCAGGTGACGAGTTGCCGAAGGAGGAGCGAGGTCTGCTGGGTGGAGAGAGGCGTATCGAGCAGGTCGAGGACGAGTTCGGAGAGGAGCGTGAACAGATGGGTCCTGTCGTCCGAGCGCTCGAAGTACGTCCAATTACGGAGCAGGATCGTCTGGAATCCGTCGATGAGCGAGTCCACATTGCGAAACGTGTGGAAGTACTCGCTGAGAGTGTCGGAGAGCGGGGCGCGAACGCCGTAGTAGCCCTGCACGGACTCGATGAGGGGCGCATAGCGGGGCGGAATCACGACCTCCTGGGCCGTCTTGCCGATGTTCGCTCTAAGGGCGTCCGAATCTAGGGGGATCTGGATGTCGATGGGCTCCATCATCACTCGCGGCCGTTTGCGGAGTGCTCCGTGGGCTCTGCTCTCTCCGCCTCGTCGCCCCCCGCTTGTTCGCGCTCGATCTTCGTTAGCAGCACCCGGCCTATGCGCATGCCGTCCACCTCGGTAACCTTGGCCAGGAAATCGCCCACCCGCACCTCGTCACCGACTCGTGGCCTGCGCTGCAACTGCTCGAAGACCCGGCCTCCCAGAGTGGGAAAGCCTTCCTCCAGAAGTTGCATACCCAGCGTCTCCTCCAGATAGTCGATACGGGCGCCTCCATCGACCGACCAGCTACCGTCCAGCTGTTCTTCGACCGGCGGCGCCTCCAGGTCGAACTCATCCTGCACCTCGCCGATAAGTTCTTCCACGACGTCCTGAATCGTGACTATCCCGGCCGTGCCGCCGTGCTCGTCTACAACGATGGCGAGCGGATTCCGAGTGCTTTGAAAACGCTGCAGTGCTATCTCGATGTTGGCCGTCTCGGCGATGAACCCTATGGGCCGGAGCAGCCGGCGGAGGGTGCTGGCCCGGGGCGCTCGGTAGAGGTCCTTCACGTGGATATAGCCCACCACGTTGTCGACGTCCTCTTCGAACACAGGGTAGCGGGTGTGGTTCGTATCCTCGGTCTCGGTGATGGCCTCGCTCACGGTGGTCGACGTCGACAGGAAGGCCGTCTCGGTACGCGGCACCATGATGTCGCTGACCGTCCGGTCGCCGAAGGTGAGGGCCCTGTGCATCAGGGCCTGCTCCACCTCGTCGATGTGTCCGCCCTCCTGGCTCGCCTCGAGGATCATGCGCAGTTCTTCCTCCGAATAGGCGAGATCGCGCTCCGAGGCAGGTTCGATTCGGAAGAGCATGAGTATCCCGACCGTCGAGATGTACATGAGCCAGGTGAAGGGTCGAGTGACCAGGTAGAACCACCTGAGGGGAAGCGACACCACCAGGGTAGCCCGTTCAGCCTTGCGAATGGCGAACGATCTGGGTACCAACTCCCCGAACACGATGGTGAGGAAGGTGACGAACACGAAGGCGATGATCGCTGCGGCCGTACGGTTGATCGCGAGTCCGAAGACTCTCGCGAAGGTACTCGCTCCCAACCAGCCGAGTCCCAGGCTGGCCAGAGTGACGCCGAGCTGTGTGGCCGAGAGATAGGCATCCAGATGGCTCACGATGTGCTGGGCCACGCGGGCGGCGCGGCCTCCGTTGCTCGCCAGCTCGGCCACACGGGTGTCGCGGACCTTGACGATGGCGAACTCGGCCACGACGAACAGCGCGTTCACCAGGATGAGAAGAACGACGCCGACGATTTGAAGCGCGAGGGAATTCATCGGGGATTCACCCGGGAAGCGGGCAGGAGCCGAGCACGGAGACTTCGAGGATCTTCAGCAATGTCCATTTCGCTATACCTCAGCATAGCATAAGGCGGCTTCGCACCCCGTTTCGCGGCGGGTTGCGGCGGTGATCCCGGCTACTTGCTGTTTGCCATGAGGACCGGTCTCAGGATCTCCCAGGCTTCTTCGGCCGAATCGACGTATTGGAAGATCTCGAGGTCGGCGGGAGCGATCACCCCTTCGTCCACCATCATGGCAAAGTCGATCAACCTCTCCCAATAGTCCTTGCCGAAGAGGAGAACCGGCATCGGATCGATCTTCTTCGTCTGGATGAGGGTCAGCACCTCGAAGAGCTCGTCCAAGGTGCCATAGCCGCCGGGGAACACGACGAGGGCAATGGCTCGAAGCAAGAAGTGCATCTTGCGGATGGCGAAGTAGTGGAAGTTGAAGCAGAGGTGCGGGGTGATGTACCGGTTGGGCATCTGCTCGAAGGGGAGCACGATGTTCAGGCCCACCGTCTCCATGCCGAGCTCGTTGGCCCCACGGTTCGCCGCCTCCATGACACCCGGGCCCCCACCGGTCACAACCACCACCGAGCCTGCCTCGTGATGGAGGACGCAGGCCTCATCGTGAGGGAGCGCCTGCTCGGTCATGCAGATCATCCCGGCGAGGCGGCGGGCCTCCTCGTAGTAGTGGCTTTTTGCCACCAGGCTCTTGGTGGCGCGCAGTCTCCATGCCGCTTCGGGGTCGTCCGGGTTCTCGGCCGCCACGCCTTCTGCCGCAGCCAGACGATCCGCCGCATCCTCGGGCGCCGGGATGCGGGCGCTCCCGAACACGACCACTGTCGCGCCGATGCCTCGGTCGCTCATGAGGAGGTCGGGCTTGAGGAATTCCAGCTGCAGCCGCGCCCCCCGAAGTTCATCGCGCATGAGGAAGTCGGGGTCCTCGTAGCTCAGCCGATAAGCCGGGGACTCCGTCTGCGGGGTCTCCACGTCCATCAGAGCGCGCTGCCGATCCTCGTGGGCCGAGGGGAAGGGACGCCCGGGCCTCTGGCCCTTCTTGAGGGGTTGCTCGACCTTCTCGGGATCCCCCTGGGGATCCGCTCTGCCATCCACAATGGCCTCCTTGGTGCCGGCCGCCGGCGGCGCGACGGCCGCGGGGCCGGGCGCTTCTTGCCGGGCTATTCCTCTTTGCGCTTGTCGACGACCCGTTGGGCTTTGCCTTCCTGCCGCTCTATGGAGCCGGGTTCCTTGAAGGTGAGGCCAACGTTGATCCCGATGATGTCCTTGATGTTCTTCTGGATGTTGGACTTCAGCGCCACGATCTTGTCGTGCTCGGCGATGGTGGTGATGTCGTCCATCGACAGGATGGCTTCCGAGACCTCGTGGTAGAGATCCTGGTTGATCTCCACTTCCACCTGCAGGTTGTCCATGGCGCCCTTGCGGCTCACGATGAGCCGGTAGTGCGGTTCCACCTGCGGTGACATCAGCAGCACAGACTCCACCTGGCTGGGGAAGACGTTGACGCCGCGGATGATGAGCATGTCGTCGGTCCGGCCGGACACCCTGGCCATGCGAGTGTTCGTGCGGCCGCAAACGCAGGGCTGGGTGGTGAGACTGGTGATATCGCCGGTACGGTAGCGGATGAGAGGGAACGCTTCCTTGGTGAGCGTCGTGATCACGAGTTCGCCCGTCTCACCTTCGGGCAGCACCTCTCCGGTGTCCGGGTCGATGATCTCAGGCAGGAAGTGGTCGTCGTTCAGGTGCAGGCCCGACTGGCCCTCGGCACACTCGCAGGAGACCCCGGGTCCGATGATTTCGCTGAGGCCGTAGATGTCACAGGCCTTGATGTGCCACTTCTTCTCGATGTCGACGCGCATGGCGTCGGACCAGGGCTCGGCGCCGAAGACGCCCACCTTGAGCGGGAACCCGGCAACGTCCAGCTGAAGCTGCTGAGCGACGTCGTAGAGGTAGAGCATGAAGCTCGGAGTGCAGCAGATGACGGTGGTGCCGAAGTCCTGCATCAGCATGAGCTGGCGCTGCGTGTTGCTCCCGGAGATAGGGATGACCGAGGCCCCGATGAGCTCGGCCCCGTAGTGGGCGCCCAAGCCTCCGGTAAACAGGCCGTAGCCGTAGGCCACCTGGACCACGTCTTCTTCGGTGGTGCCCGCCCCGGCCAGGGCGCGGGCCATGACGTTCGCCCACATGGCGATGTCGTTCTTGGTGTAGCCCACGGTGGTCGGCTTGCCGGTGGTGCCGGACGAGGCGTGGATGCGCACCACGTCTTTAAGGGGCGTGGCGAACATCCCAAACGGATAGTTGTCCCGCAGATGGTATTTACGGGTGAAGGGCAGGCCGGGCAGATCCCGCAGCCCGCGGACCTTTGCGGGCGCGATCCCCGCTTCGTCCAACTGCGATGTATAGAAGGGAACCCGATCGTAGACCCGTTTGACCAAGGAGACGAGGCGCTCGCCCTGGAGTCTCTCCAGTTCTTTGCGGTCCATGCACTCGTGTTCGCGATCGAAGATCATGTGCGGGTCCCCTAGCTGTTCATGGTTGTTGTGCAGCGGCACGGGCGCCGAAAAGCGGGTACGGTGCTCGACGATGGTATAGGCGGGGGGCGACAGCGTCAACCAGCCGCGGAACGCACCAGCGTCATCTCGGTTTCCGTCCTACGAGTCGGTTATCACATAAGCGAGGACGACCCATCCCCACAAGAGCGACCAGACGAGAGCGGCGACGGCTCCCCGCCAGTCCTTCCGGACCATAAGTCCGGTCACGAACAGCACGGTGACGATTCCCATGAGGCCGAAGCCGAGCGGCAGTATCTCGTAGGCGCTCCACGGCCAGGCCCAGACGAAGGCGATGGCTCGCAGGACGGACGGGGCTGAGGCCTCGCTCCATCGTTGGCCGGCCAGAGCGAGGGGGGTCGCCACCGGCACGATGAGTGCCGCTGCACGAAGCAGGAGGCCCCATCCTCCGCTGTTCTTCTCCGCCGCTTTCTCCAGGACTCCCCCTCCACCCCGTCGGCCTCTACTGCAATCGTGTCACAGCACGCGAATATGTGGCAATCGTCAGAGGGGCCGGCGGGGTGGAGGGAGACCAGACCCGCCTGTCATGTGGCCGGATTCTTCGAGAGGACCATCCCTGTCACTTCCGTTTGGCGTTGGCCATACCGGGAGAAACCCGTGGTATGAAGATGAACGTCGCACGCGGGATCGCATCACCGGGGCAGCGCGTCGGTGACCCGGCCGCTGCCCTCGAGAGGAGTGGCAGGACCGCCAATTTGGCCAACTGGTTTGCCGCCACTCGCCCACAGTTCCTGCTCGCCTCCCTCACCTGCCTTCTCGTGGGCGTGAGCTTTGCCCGATACAGCGGACACAGCCTTCGGACGATCAACGTAATCTTGACCGTGCTGGGCGGCGAACTTGCGCACGTTGCGGTCCACGCCCTCAACGATTACTCGGACTATCGCACGGGCATCGATGCCAAAGTGCGCCGAACCCCCTTCAGCGGTGGCACAGGTCTGCTCACCTCCGGACGAATGCGGCCCCGGCAGATGCTCGGGCTTGGCATCGGGTCTCTCCTTGCGGTGCTGAGCATCGGTCTCTACTTCGTGCTCACCGGTGGACTGGCGATCCTACCCATCGGGGTTCTTGGTGTGGCGGTGATCTGGTTCTACACCAGCTTCCTCGCCCGTCACGGAGTTGGCGAACTCGCGGTGGGCCTCGGGTTCTGCATCTGGTGCGTCGGCGCCTACGTCGCGCAAACAGGAGACTACAGCCTCGATATCATCGCTGTGGCGGTCCTGCCCGGTCTGTCGGGAGCGGCACTGCTCCTCCTGAATGAGTTTCCCGATTTCGAAGCCGACCGGGCCGGAGGCAGGCGAAACCTGCTCATCACCAAGGGTCTCGCTTTCGCTTCGCGGGTCCACGTCGCCCTGGTGGCGTCGATGTTCGCGTGGCTGGCCGCGATCACAGCCCTCGGCATACTGCCGCTCTACTCGTGTCTCGCTTTTGTCCTTGTGCCGCTGGGCGTCGTCCTGATGGTCAGCGTGGCAAGGGGATACGGCGACATCTTCGGCCATATGAACGCCCTGCGACTCAACGTCGTCCTCGACCTGGCCTTTCCCACCCTGGTGGGCGTGGGCACCATCGTCGGCATTCTTCGGTAGGCCTCACCGGGAAGAATGAAGGTCCCCTGGGCCCACCCCTGCGGGCTGGTCGGCTCCAGCCGGGGATCAACCTCCGGTTCGGAAGCCGGGGTATAGCATCATTCCGCCGTCGACGTAGATGGTAGCGCCCGTGATGTAGTCGGCTTGGTCTGAGGCGAGCCAGACCGCTACATGCCCGATATCCTCCGGCTCACCCACCCGCCCGTAGGGGATGAGTTTCAGCAACTGAGCCTCCGCCGCGGGCGTGTCCCAGGCCGCTCGGTTGATGGGGGTCTTAATCGCCCCGGGCGATATGGCATTCACGCGGATGTGGTGGGGCGCCAGTTCCTGGGCCATCGTCTTCATCAGCATGGCGATGCCCCCCTTGGAAGTGGCGTAGTTGACGTGACCCGCCCAGGGAATCTTGTCGTGCACCGAGGAGATGCAGATGATGGTCCCGGCAGCCCGCAATCCGGGTACCGGGCCTCTGCGGACGAACTCCCGAGCGGCTTCCCGGGCGCACAGGAACTGTCCGGTCAGGTTCACCGCCAGAACGAGGTTCCAGTCGTCGAGCGTCATGTCGAGGAACGGCGCATCCTTTTGCAGTCCTGCGTTGGCGACGAGGATATCGATGCTGCCCCAGGTATCGCATACTCGTCGCACCATCGCCTGGACCGCCGCCTCGTCGGCGACATTGGCTTGGATCACCAAGGCTTCGGCGCCCAGGCCGCGGATATCCGCCGCCACGGCCCGCGCCTTGTCCTCGGCATGTGCGTAGTTGATGGCGACTCTTCCGCCTGCTTCGGCCATCGCCTTGGCTATTCCTGCGCCGATGCCCGAATCCCCTCCGGTGATGAGCACTCGCCGGCCGTCCAGTCCAGATCCCGTGGACATCGTGCCGCCCTCCCTCTTGTCGTGGTTCCCTCGGACGGGCTCGCCGCCCGCGGCGATACTGCCTACCTATTCCCGTTGCCGGGGGACGTCTAAGCGGCTTGGCATAATAGCTGCGGCAGAACTTCGGAAAGGGGATACGCGGAATGGAACTCTCCGTCCCCGGTTGGGGCAGTCACACCATCGAGCATGTCGTTCTCGATATGAATGGCACGATCACCCTCGACGGCGAGCTCCTCGACGGAGTCACGCAGCGGCTCGCCGACCTGGCTGCTCGGATCCACGTTGCCGTGATCACCGCCGACACCCATGGGGGAGCTGCGAAGCTGGAGGAGAGCCTGGGCCTGGAAACTGTCGTCCTGCGCACTGGAGGCGAGGCCGAGCAGAAGGCCGAGTTCGTCCGCCGACTGGGGGCCGATCGCTGTGTCGCCATCGGCAATGGGGCGAATGACGTGCTCATGCTTTCGGAGAGCGCTCTGGGGATCTGCGTCATCGGACGGGAAGGCGCCTCGATCGCAGCCGTCGCTGCCGCGGATCTGGCGGTGGCGGACATCCGGGACGCCTTGGACATGCTCCTCCGACCGCGCCGGCTGGTCGCAACGCTTCGATCATAGCCGCCGGATGCCGGATAGGTGTCCGCGTCCCGGTTACTCCCTTGGGTCCTGACCTCACCGACCAAAGGGGTTGTTGGGCGAACGGACGGAGCGATCGGTACCGGACCGAGGTTCAGACCTTGAACGCCGACGGGCAGATGTCGTTCAGGAGGCACTCCCCGCAGCGGGGGCGTTGAGCCGTGCATACCGCCCGCCCGTGCTCTATCAGCAGGTAGGTGAGCTCGAACCAGTCGTCACGCGGCACCACCTCCATGAGCTCGCGCTCGATCTTGTCCGAGTCCTTGGAAGCTGCCAGGCCCAGCCGCTGGCTGAGACGGTTGACGTGAGTGTCCACCGCGATGCCGGCGTCCGGATCGGACGCATAGGCATCAGGGTGGGCGTTCCCCAGGATGATGTTGGCCGTCTTCCGAGCCACGCCGGGCAGCGTGAGCAACTCCTTCATGCTGGCGGGAACCTCCCCGCCGTAATCGGCGAGGACCTTCTGAGCCGAAGCGATGACGTGTTTGGCCTTGTTGCGAAAGAAGCCGGTGGCGTGGATATCCTGCTCGAATGCGGCCCGATCGGCGCCGGCGTAGTCCTCGACGGTCCGATACTTCTTGAACAGGTGCGCGGTGACCTTGTTGACTGTGACGTCGGTGGTCTGGGCGGACAGCATGACGCTCACCAGCAGTTCCCAGTCGTTGTTGAAGTTGAGCACGATGTGGGCGTTGGGATAGGCCTCGCGTAAGCGGCGGATGACTTCGACGGCCTGAGCCTTCCTGTCCGATGGGGTAGGCATGCCTGCATGATACGGCATCGGGGACCCGTGGGGGCTGGGGAGCATCACTCGCTTCGTTGTCGCTCCTGCTGCGTCCGACTACAATGGGGCCGACCCGTTTGGTTCCTGCGAGGAGGGACGGAGCGTGGCCGAGAGACGGGAGGACGACATCGTGAACCGCGCAGCACCCAACCGCCTGATAGTGGGCATCACAGGAGCATCCGGCACCATCTACGGGATACGGTTGCTGGAGGTCCTGCGCGACCTGGGCATCGAGACCCATCTGGTGTTGAGCGAGGCCGCCCGGCGCGTGGCCGGACTGGAAACGGGCTACGCTGTGGAAGATATCGAGGCTTTGGCCGACTACGCCTACGCCGACAGCGAGATCGATGCCGCCATCGCCTCGGGGTCTTTCCACACGGGGGGCATGGTCGTAGCGCCCTGCTCGATCAAGAGTCTGTCGGCGATCGCCAACAGCTACGACGACGGCCTGCTGGCCAGAGCCGCGGACGTCGTCCTCAAGGAACGGCGCACGCTGGTGCTTGTTGTGCGGGAGACGCCCCTTCATCTGGGCCACCTGCGTCTGATGACCGCCGTCACCGAGTACGGGGGCGTCGTACTGCCCCCCATGCCGGCCTTCTACCATCGGCCCACGACGATCGCCGATCTGATCGACCAGACGGTCGGCAAAATCCTCGACCAGTTCGGCATCGATCACGCTCTCTACCGGCGATGGAGTGGCGGTGGCGAAGCCGCGGAGTGAGCCGGCCGGTGAGGGGTCCCGCATTGCCGATGTCTCCCCGGAGGAGAGTTCAGCCCTGCGGGCCGCCGGTCCGAGTCTTACGGGTGACCTCCGTGAGCGGGTGGCGCGTTACCTCCGCGACCACCACACGATGACCATCGCCACGGTGGGGATGGCCCCCGAGACGGGCGGACACAGCGTGACCTCGCCCGGCGTGACCCGCTCGGGCGGGCTTGAGTCGGGGACAACCGGCACCGCCGGCACCCCGGCGCCACCGGCCGCGCTCCCCCACGCCGCCAGTGTCTTCTATGCGGTTGACGACGAGTTGCGGCTGGTCTTTCTCAGCAAGCCCACCAGCACGCATGGGCTCCACATCGGCAATAGAGGGCCGGTGGCCGTCACCGTGACGGAGCAGTACGGCGACTGGGAGGACATCCGGGGCGTCCAGCTCTGGGGTGTGGCCAAGCGCGTCACCGGACCGGGCAGAGCCGTGGCCATGGCCGTGTATCTCCGGCGGTTCCCCTTCGTCTCCGACCTCGCCAAGCAGCCGCGGCTGGCGGCGGTCATGCGTGCGATCGCCGTCTACCGGGTGGAGCCGGTACGCGTCGCCTTCACCGACAATACGACCGGCGTGTTCGGTCGGGAGATCCTCGACCTGAAAGGATGACCGTATGCCGCGACGGAGTTTCACCCGCTACAGCGTCGAAGCGAGCAGACATGAGACCCGGAGGGAGCGCATCGTGCGCGTCGTCGAGTGGCTGCTCATCGGGGCGGCATGCGTGGTGATCGTGGTGTTCGCCTATCTGCTCCTGGCCGGCGGGCTGCTGTGACCGTGGATACCGCGTTCCCGCCCGGCCGCTGGGGTTTCGTCCCCAAAGCCGAGGTCGACCGTCGGACGGCGCGCTTTCAGGCGGCGTTGAGACAGGCCGGCGTCGCTCTGGCCGTCATCGTGCAGAACGCCGATCTCTTCTACCTCACCGGCACCGTCCAGCAGGGGCAGTTGCTCGTGCCCGCCGACGGAGAACCTGTCTTTCTCGTGCGCAAGGATCCCGACCGGGCTCGCGCGGAGTCCCCTGTCGAGGATATCCGGCCGATTGGGGGCCTGCGCGAGGTACCGTCGGTCGTGGCCGAACTGGGACTGCCCCCGGACGCGGTCGTAGGGATGGAGTTGGACGTCGTTCCCGTGAACATCTTCCGCCGGTACGAAGCGCTCTTTCCGGGGACGACAATCCGGGATTGTTCGCAGATCGTCCGGACCGTCCGCTCGGTGAAGTCAGAGTACGAGCGGGCTTTCACGGCCGAGGCCGCGCGGATCGTCGACAAGGGTTTTCAGGCCGCCGTCGCAACGTTGCGTCCGGGCATGACGGAGCTCGAGGTGAGTGCCGCCTGCGAGGCGGCCATGCGCCGGGTGGGTAACAGCAACGTGAGAACCCGGCAGTTCAACGAGGATTGGCCGTTCGGCAACGTCTCCGCCGGGTCGCACGCCGGCCTCGCCGGCTACACGGGCAACCCCCTGGCCGGGGCTGGCATGTCACCGGCCATCGGTCAGGGCTCTGGGTGGCATCCGATCGGCCGAGGCGAGCCGGTGGTGGTCGACCTCGTCTCGTTCGCCGGCGGCTATTACTGCGATCAGACCCGCATCATCAGCATCGGTCCTCTGGCTCCCCACCTCGCCGAAGGGCAACGTCTCTGCCTGGAGGTACAAGAGGTCATCCGCAAGGCGGCCCGTGCCGGCGCAATCTGCGGTGAGGTGTACAAGGAGGCCAACGACTGGATGACGGCGCAACTCGCCGCCACCGGTCTCGATGCCTACTTCATGGGCGCGCCCAACAACCAGGCTCCATACATCGGGCATGGAGTGGGCCTCGAGTTGGATGAACTGCCGGTCTTGGCACGAGGCTTCAAGATGGTCCTGGAGCAGGACCACGTGGTCGCCTGCGAGCCGAAGCTGGTATTCCCCGGACAGGGCGTGGTCGGCGTGGAGAACACGTGGCGGGTGACGGCCGAGGGCCTGGAGAAGCTCACAGTCTCGGCGGACGAGCTCGTGGAGCTGTGAACCAATAGCGCACGCTTGTCACTCTCCTCAGGTTCCTTTCTCATGGGGCGGCCACCGCGCGCCGATAAGGGGGTCATGGAGATGTGTCATATCTGGAAGTGCCCAGGCTGCGGGGCCTTGGTCGGCCTGCCCGCGGCGACTCCTCCTCCCGCCGACGCACAAGCCGAGAAAAGGCTCGATCAGCTCGCCCAAGCGTCCTGCGGTTGCTGGGTGGACACCCTCTCCGAACGGGGGGTGGCCCGTCTGCTCGAGGCCATCGTCGGGGTGGATGACGTCTGTTCTCCCAGATTGATGACCGCCCACCGCCTCTGAGCTCTCCAGGGCGGCCGGTCTCCGGGCGCCCCTGCCGGGGCTGCCGCCCCGGTGCGGTGCCGGCGTCCCCCGTGTAATCCCGCTATTCCTTCGCGCACATGGGCTCCCAGGCCCCGGCGTTGGCTACATCGCACGCCCTCAACCAGCCCCGCCGGGCCTCGTCGACCCCCCATCTCAGGTTGCCGAAGTCGCGCGGCGCGTGCGAGTCGCTGCAGACGACCACCCGTGCGCCGAGCGACACCGCCCGACGGGCCGCGGCCGCTGTGAGGTCCAGACGGTCGGGCGACCCGTTGATCTCGAGGAACGTGCCGGTGTCGGCCGCCACTGTGGCAAGGACGTCCACGTCGATCTCGTAGGCCTCCCTCCGGCCGATCAGCCGTCCACTCGGATGGGCGATCGAGCGCACACAGGGGTTGCGCATCGCGCCGACGATCCTGTCCATGATTCGCTCCGCCGGCTGGCCGAAGCCGGAATGGATGCTGGCGGTGACGAAATCGAGGCGGGCGAGGACGTCGTCGGGAAGGTCGAGCCGTCCGTCGGAGAGGATGTCCACTTCGATACCGGAAAGCAGGCGGATCCCCTCGATGCGATCGTCGAGCGCCCGGATCTCCTCCCGCTGGGCCGCCAACCGCTCAGGGGTGAGCCCTCCAGTCATGGCGAGCGACTGAGAGTGGTCGCAGAAGCAGAGGTAGTCGAGACCCCTCTCCCGGGCGGCGAGGGCCATCTGTTCCAGAGATGCTCGGCCGTCGGTCCAGTCGGAATGGACGTGAAGGTCTCCGCGCAGGTCGGGGAGAGCGACCAGGTCAGGGAGCAGTCCTGCCTCGGCCGCCTCGATCTCCCCCTGGTCTTCCCGCAGTTCCGGGGGTATGTAGCGCAGACCCACGAGCTCGTAGACCTCGGTTTCGGCGGCACAAGAAATCTGCCGCCCCGTTACGACGTGCTCCACGCTGTACTCGCTGATCCTGTAGCCGCGGCGCTGCGCGTACCCGCGCAGCGCGACGTTGTGCTCGGCACTGCCGGTGAAGTGTTGCAGCAGGTTGCCGTACGAGTGCGGAGGCACCACTCGCAGGTCGACATTCAGCCCTGTGTACGTGGCAGCGGTCAGCTTGGTATCGCCCTGGGCCTCCACTCTGGCGACCTCGGGAAAGGCGGCGAAGGCGGTCATCACCGCGTCGGGCTCTCCAGACGCCACCACCAGATCGATGTCTCTCACCGTGGAGCGGCAGCGGCGCAAGCTGCCGGCGAAATCGGCAGCGGCCACGGCCGGAGAGGTGCGAAGCGTCTCCACGAAGCGGACCGCCTGGGGCTCGACTGCGGCCCGCAGCTTCCGCCCACGGTCGGGACCGGCCACAGCCGCTGTCCAGGTCTCGATGGCCCGGAGGATGTTCTCCTCGGTCTTCACCCCCATCCCGGGCAGACCGCGCAGCCTGCCCTCGCGGGCGGCCTTCTCGAGCTCCCTCAGGTCGGCCACCCCTGCGTTCTCGTGCACAAACCGCGTCTTCTTGGGGCCCATGCCGGGAAGCCGCATCACGATGAGGAGCCCTTCGGGGAAGTGGTCCCGGAGCTTCGCCAGGAACTCGATATCCCCTGTGGCTACGTACTCCAGAACCTTCTTTTCGATGGCGTCACCCACGCCGGGTAACCGCCGCAGTTCTCCGGACAGCGCCATCTCGGCCACCGACACCGGGTGCTCCCGGAAGAGGGCTGCCGCCTTCTCGTAGGCGGTGATGCGGTAGGGGGACTGCCCGTCCAGGTTCAGGTAGTCGGCGATGGTCTGCATGACCTCAGCCAGCTCCTGATTCGAGGGGAGGCGCCCATGCTCAACTGCCATGGTCAGCGTCTCCGCCGTGTCGGAAGCTTCTTCCGCTGTGCAAAGAACCGTGCGTCTGCCCGTGCCCGGGCATCCCCGTCCCGGCTGCGGCGGAAGCCCCTGCCGGCCCTGGGCGAGCGGCATCCGCGGCCGCCTCTATCCGGAAGCAGCTGTGCACCCGGGGATTCCGGGCGAAATCCGGTGGGATCGTCTGCCTGGTGATGTCGGCGACGGAGAACTCCTCCGTCAAGCCCTGATCGAGCTTGAAGCGCCGGAAGTTCGTGGAGAGCAGGAGGATACCCCCTGGGGCCAGGAGGGCCATGGCGGAGCGGACCAGGTGGGGATGGTCCCGCTGGATGTCGAGTGTGCCCTCCATACTCTTCGAATTGGAGAAGGTGGGGGCATCAAGGAAGATGAGATCGTAGAAAGGGACGGCCGCGGCCGCGCGGCCCCCGGCCCTTTCTCCACGTCCTCTCCCCGGTCCGGGGAGAACATCCGCCGTAGCCGCTGCCGTTCGACCGTCCGCACCGTGGGTCGGAGGAGAGCCTCGTCTCTCGGCGGCCGCCTTCTCCAGCCACTCGACGCAGTCCGTACGGATGAAGCCGTGCTGCGGCCCGATCAGCCCGTTCAATTCCAGGTTGTTCGCAGCCCATTCCAGATATGCTCGGGAAAGGTCGACCGTCGTCGTGGCGGCCGCGCCGCCCGCCGCCGCGTAGACGGTGGCCGAACCGGTGTAGCCAAAGAGATTGAGGAAACGGCGACCGGACGCCAGTTCGCCGATCATCCGCCTGACGGGCCGGTGGTCCAGGAACAGCCCCGTGTCGAGATAGTCGGTGAGGTTCACGAGAAACCGTAGCCCACTCTCCTCCACCTCCAGGAACGACCGCCGGTCTCCCAGCTTCTCGTACTGCTCGGCGCCGCGCTGCCGGCTGCGGACCTTGAGCACGGCATGGCTTTCCGGGATGCCGAGCGCGTCGGGGACCACGGTCATGACTTCTTTGAGACGACGCCGGGCGCGGACGGGATCGACGCTCTTGGGTGGAGAGTACTCCTGGACGTGCGCCCAGCCGTCGTAGAGGTCAACGGCAACGGCGTATTCGGGAAGATCGGCATCGTACACGCGATAGCAGGTCACTCCCTCCCGTGCCGCCCACTTGCGTAGGTGTTTCAGGTTCTTCTGCAGCCGGTTGGCGAGCATGAGGGCGCCGGCCGACCGGACGGCCGCTTCGGTTATGTGGCCTCCCGTCCCGCCGGCGGCTGCGTGCTCACGACCGTCCGCTTCAGCTGGCCCTCGAATCAGGCGACCCTGTTCCTGACTTGCCGGCCGTTCGGCGGCGAAACCGGGGCCGATGTCGAATACGAGCAGCTTGGCCTCCAGGGGCCCGTTGTAGAGGGCGTTCACCCGGCGGGCGCGAAGGCCCAGATGGGCACTCAATTCGGGATTGGCGGTGAAAACCGCGGCCTTCCACCCGGCGAACGACAGTTTGAGCCGTTCGCCCAGCGCCTCGTAAAGGCCGGTCAGCTCGTCCGTGTCGCCCAGCCGCTTCCCATAGGGCGGATTGGCCACCACCAAGCCGGGGGCGGCGTCCTCGGGCGCCTCAAGGGCCGCCAGATCCTGTACAGCGAACCGGATCCGCCCCGCCAATCCCGCTCTGCGGGCGTTGGCGCGGGCGACGCCGAGCGCACGGGCATCGGCATCGAGACCGAACAAGGCAGGAAGCTTGGTAAGACCATCCGTCCTACGCACGGCTGCTTCTGCAAGCAGATCGTTCCAGACGGCGGGTTCGAACGCTTCCCAGTTGAGGAAGCCGTAGTACTCGCGATGAAGTCCGGGGGCGATGTCCGCGGCCATCAGCGCACCTTCGATGAGCAAGGTGCCCGAACCGCACATCGGATCCACGAGACTGCCGCCGTGTGCCGCCACGGCGGGCCAGCCGGACCGGAGCAGGATGGCCGCAGCCAGGTTCTCCTTGAGAGGAGCGCCGCCGCCCTCGAGGCGGTATCCGCGCCGGTGCAGCCCCTCTCCCGACAGATCGAGGCTCACCGTCGTCTCTGCTGGCGCCAAGTGCACGGCTATGCGGACATCCGGCCTCGACAGGTCCACACCGGGGCGCCGTCCGCACCCGGTGCGAAAGCGATCGACCACTGCATCCTTCACCCGCTGCTCGACGAAGTGGGTGTTGACCGCGGCGAGAGGACCCTGCCGGATGGTCGAGGTCGCCTCTACCGCCAATGTGCCATCGGCCTTCAGGTGTTGCTCCCAGGGAAGGTCATGGATTGCTTCGTATAGCTCGTCGATGTCGCCGGCCGGAACCGAGGCTATGCGTAGCAGTACGCGGCTGGCTATCCGCGACCAGAGGCAGGCGCGGTAGGCAAGGGAAAGCGGACCCGCGAAGGTGGCTCCGCCCCGGGTCTCCCGGGCGTCGGTGGCGCCGAGAGAGCGCAGTTCCTCAGCCAGCAGTCCTTCGGTGTTCCGTGGACAGGTGGCGAAGAAGATCCGGGAGTCTGACTGGGCGTTCGGTGTGGCCATGATGAGAGGAGTATAGACGGGAGGCGGGGCGACAAAACGCCCCGCCTCCGTTCCGGCAGGGGAAGCGGTCTTCCATCGACCGCTTGAGAGGCACGTCCCGACTCCGATCGAGGTGCCGCCGTCCCGCGATCCTGCGTCCGGTCTGAGCCGGCCGCCCGTAGACGCGGCTCGAGCCGCGTCCTCTGTCGTCGGGACTCAGGCTCCGGTTGCCTCGGCTCCCTCGACCTCGTCGGCCGGCAGTTGCGAAGTGCAGTTCGGGCAACGGGTCGCGGCCTTCGGGATGCTGGTATGGCAGTACGGACACTCTTTCGTGGTGGCTTCCGCGACCACCGGTTTCTGGGTCTTCATGTAGGCCTGGACCATGAGGAAGAGGACGAATGCGACGATCACGAAGATGAATATCGTGTTGACGAACGTTCCCCAGTTCAGGGTCACCGCTCCAGCCTCATGTGCCAGGGCGACGGTGTTGTACGGACCTGCGGGCGTCCCCTCCTTGAGGACCACGAAATGGCTGTTGAAGTCCACTCCTCCGGTAGCCAGACCCACGGCGGGCATGATGATGTCGTTCACCAACGACTGCACAACCGCCGCGAATGTGACGCCCAAGATGAACGCTACCGCCAACTGCAGCAGGTTCCCCCTATCGATGAACGCCTTGAACGACTTGACCATGAATCCTCCCCTTTCCCTAGTGCGTCTCTTCCGGCGCTCCTCTCGGCCTCGGTTGCCGGCGGTGGCACGCTTCCGGCTACGTTTTACCCCGAGTCGGCCGTCACTCGCGGCGACCTAGCCCCAGGCTCCCGCGAACGAGCCCTCGCTGTCCTCCCAGAAAGGCATCCACACGAGACCCAGGGCATCCACGGTGATATCGCTCTTGCGTGGTCGCGTGATCACCGTCTCCAACGACTCGGTGCTGGGATCGGATTTCCCCTCCAGACTGTCGAGCTCGGACTGGAACTCGGCCTCCAGGTCCGCCCTCCTCTGTTTGACCGATGCCAAGGTCTCCGCTGCCCGTTTGACGTCTCCCGCCTCATCCATACTGCGGCTCACGTCGCGCATCGCGGTTGTAGCTCGGCCCAGCGTGCTGGTGCTGACGGCCTTGCGGCCGAGAAATGCGCCGAGCACCGTGGCTCCCACCGAGATGGCCGTCTGAACCTTGCGGTTCTTGGCCTGCTCCTCTTCTCGAGTGACGGCCTGCCGGGCACGCAGTTCCTGCTGGTCCAGGGTCTTGAGTTTGGCTGCGTATTTCTTCCGAAGCTTGTCGGTGGTCGCGTCCCGGGACTCTCGGGACGCCAGCTGCATTCGTGCCCGGAACTCGCCTTCCGTCTCTCCAGGGTTTGACGTCATCTTGTAGGTAGGGCTCTGGAGCAACTCGAGCGTCTGGGTGCGGAAGGCCCACGCCGAAAAGTCGGACTCCCAGGAGCGGTAAGAAGAGAGCTTGGTCATCGCAGCCGGGAGGGGCGCCAGGGACGCGCCGGCGTACGGCCGGCGGTCGAGGTCCTCGAGGAGTGCCTCCAGAGGGCTGGCTCGGTCCCAGTCGACGGCCAGAGCGCTCTCCGGCGCCTCGGCCATCCGGCGGATCTTGGTAGATGTGCTCGCGCCGGTGCCCGAGCTGACGAAGGTGACCGTGCCGGCCGCCAGCACTCCGGGCTTGTAGACGAGCCTGGCGTTTGCCGGTATGGATCCGCGGACCGGGAGGTAGAACTGCGGAATCTCAGGCGGGAGGTCTGGTGGGGCGGCTTGCTCCGCGCCACCGGCGGCCGCTCCATCTGGGCTCTTAGCAGCGGCGGCGACGGCGGCTGCCACTGCTCCGGCCGCCGGGGCCGCCGCGGTATCGGCCGGTGTCATCGAGGGTGGGGCCACCGGGACGGGGGCGACGGGAGCGGGCTGCGTGGCTGCGGCGACGGGCCGCCGCGGATCCATGAGGGTCTTGATCTGTGCCCGGGTAAGCGGTCCCGCCAAGTAGGACATGGTCCAACGGGTTTGGAAGGTCACCGGGGCATCCTCGTGGACGTTGTACATGAGGAAGACACGCTTGCCGAGGCCGGCGAGCGTCTCCCCCATAGCCTGCCTGTCGAAGCCGGCCTCGCTCCCGGCCGCCACTCCTTCCAGCCCTTCGAGCAGTCGGTCCTTGTCGCGCTCGGTCTGCAGACGGCCGATGAACCAGGTCCCGGCGTTGGCCAAACCCTTGTAGTCGAGATCCACAGGGTTCTGGGTGGCGAGGAGTATCCCCACGCCGAACGCCCTGGCGCAGAGGATGTCGCGGGCCAGGCCGAGGAGTCGGCTCACGAGCGTCAGGCCGCTGACCACGCCGATCGAACGGTGGATTCCCTTCCTGTCCGTCACCACCGAGTC